>JAGTRX010000070.1 GCA_018262285.1 Pseudomonadota bacterium
ATCGCTGCGAAGAAGACGCTTTCGCTTTCACCGTCCACATCAACAAGAAAACCGGTGGTCTGATCCTGATTGGTGGCAACTGAGAATAACGCCGCGACAATCCGCGCCAAACCGCGCTTTTGGCTCGTAGGGTGGGCAACTTGTTGCCCACGCGAATCGACGTGCGGCTCAATGGTGCGCAACAAGTTGCACACCTTTCACACTGCCCGGCAATGTTTCCCATCAGAGTGCTATTGATGCCAATAAATTGTATATATGCAATTTGATGCGTCGACTTTTCCTACCTTTTCTTTGTGCGGCAAGGCATTTTCAGGGTAAACCCTAGTCGGGAAAACCCTAATACCCAGACGGCAAATACGCGCCTAAGATGGTCACACGATAGCCGCCAACCAGGGGCGTTTGAATTCCGATCAGACCACTAATTTTTCGAAGACCGTTAGTTAGAGCGGCGAAAAAAACACTACCGAGGAGTCTTGAATGAACAAAATGATGATGAAGGCGCTGCCAGCCGCTGTGCTGCTGTCCGCTTCGCTCTCCGCTGCGGCGCTCACTCCGGGTTCGGGCAAGTGGGTGGTCGAATCTGCCTCTTATGGCACTCCCAATCTGCAAAACGCTTATGTTTACGTTCCCGCCAATACCAATCCGGCAGTTGCGGCAGGCAAGCGCGCCCTGATGCTGACCATGCATGGCTGCGGACAAACCGCCCAGGGCAACGTGATTGAAGGGGCTTTCAACTGGGAAGCCACCGCCGAGAAATACGGCATGGTGGTCGTCGCTCCGACCGTTCCCTCCGGCACGACTTCAACGCGCTCGGTTTCCGGTTGCTGGGACTGGTTCGGTACTGGCTGGACGCGTACCAACCGCGACCAGGTTCCGCTCAAAAAGTTGATCGATTCGATCATCAGTCGCCCCGGTCTCGATATCGACAAGAATCAGGTTTATGTCACCGGACTTTCCTCTGGCGGCGGCCTGACCTTGGTCATGGCTTGTGCCTTCCCCGATGTCTTTGCTGGTCTGGGTTCAAATGCGGGACCGGCTTTGGGTGCAGCCGCAGGCGACATTTCCGTTGCTGTCAAAATTACACCGGCGCAGATTTCCACCAATTGCAAGAACGCCAATGGGAATGCTTATAACGAGCACTTCAAAACCCAGATTTTTTCGACGGTCTATGGCGACAAGGACACCTTGGTCAAGCCGGAACACAATACCGCCAATGCCAAGGGTTTTGGCGTCACTTACGGCGTGGACATGACAACGCCGGCCATCACCGAATCGGTTGAAGGCGGCCTTGGCACGGCAAAAATCTACAAGGATGCAAACGGCAAGGAACGCATTTCCGATTTGATGGTTCCCGGAATGGCGCACGCCTGGCCAGCCGGCAAGAATGCGCCCAAGAAGTACATCGCTTTCGTCGATAGCACCCGCGTTAACTACCCCGAGTACATCACGCCCTGGTTCTTCAAGAACAATATGCGTCTGGTGACGCTGCCGGCGCCGACAAATCTGACGTGCACCACAACAGACAGCACCGTTTCCTTGAAGTGGGACGGCGTTCAGGGTGCCACCGGCTATGCGGTTTATCGTGGCGCCACCAAGATTGGCGCGCCGACGGCAACGAATCAGGCTGATTCCGGCCTGAAGACGGGTTCCACCTACACGTACAAGGTTACCGGTACTGCCCAAGCCTCCGAAGGTGCCGCCGCTGAAGTCAAATGTACGACGACCGGCCCGGTTCCCGTTCTTGATGCACCTGCCGGCGTTAATGGAACCAGCACAGTCAATAGCGTAGCGCTGACCTGGACAGCCGTTGAAGGTGCGAATGGGTATATCGTCTATCGTAATGGTTCCAGGGTGGGTACCGCGTCTGCAGCGAATTTTGCCGATTCCGGTCTGGTCAGCGCAACTGCCTATAGCTATGCCGTAACAACGCTCAACAGTGCCAACGTTGAAAGCGCCAAATCTGTAGCCGTGACGGTAACGACCAAGGTGCCGCAGTGCTGGACGGAAACAGCTTCGGCCGCATCGTACACCCACTATTCGGCCAAGCGCCTGACCCTGAACCAGTACCTCGCTGCCGGCAGCAAACTGGGTTACTCCACAGTCTTCCCGCTCTACAAATACACCGGCGGCTGGACCAACAAGGCTGATTGCAGCGCCATGGCTTTCTGATTCTGACAAAACATCTTTGACCGGAGTGGCCGCCTGCGGGCGGTCACTTTTTTGCCCTGAAATGGCGCTATTTCGGCTCAGGTCGGCTAAACTGTGTCGCTGTCACCAACCGTTTCGAGGAGGCTGAAAGTGAACAAAACCTTTTTCCTGGCGCTTTGCCTGATATTTTCCGCCAGCAGCGGACTTGCTGCCGACAAACTGGGTAAATTCAATATCGACCCCAAGGAGGTTTCTGTTTCTGGCGTCTCTTCTGGCGGCTACATGGCGATGCAATACCATTCCGTCTTCAGCGCCAGTGTCAAAGGCGCCGGGGTGGTTGCCGGCGGCCCTTACCACTGTTACGGCGACAACAGCACCGGCAACGCGAACAATGACAAACTTTTCGCCTGTATGCGCGGCAAACCGAATGCGGCGGCTTCCATCGAAAAGATCAAGGCCAATGCCTCTGCCGGCCTGGCTGACAATACGGACAATCTGAAATCTGATCGCGTCTATCTCTTCATCGGCAGCATGGATTCCTTCGTTGGCGAACACGTCATGGACGGTCTGCGCGACTACTACAAAGCCTTTCTGCCGGACGATCAGATCAAATACGTCAAGGACAAGGATACCGGTCACGGTTTTATCACGGACAACCCGACGCACGCCCGCTGTACCAACAACAGTTTGCCCGGCGTCAATAACTGTGGCTATGACCAGGCAGGCGAGATTCTGCAATGGATATACGAGGGCAAGCTCAGCCCGCGCAAAACAGGCGCATTGACCGGCAAAATCATCACCTTCGACCAGGCCGAGTTTTACGTCAAGGATGACCTGAGCATGGAGAAAAACGGCCATCTCTACCTCCCGGCCGAATGTGCCGCTGGCGAACAATGCAAGCTGCACATCGTTTTTCACGGTTGCGGACTGAGTTCATCCTTCATTGGCGACAAGCTCTACGGCAATGATGGCGCCGGCTTCAATCGCTGGGCCGACGCCAATCGCATGATCGTTCTCTATCCGCAGGTTGGCGCTTCCTTCAGCAAGCCCGACAATTCTCTGGCGTGCTGGGACTGGTGGGGTTACAGTGGCGCCGAATGGGACACCAACAAAGGCAGGCAACTGCAAGTCATCCGCAGCATGGTTGACCGCTTGTTGGGCAGCGCCGGATCAAAATAGAACCCCTGATTTTTTATCGGGGTGACTCGAAATCCCCCGTCTTGTAAAGGAGACACTGTGCAACACATCGCAATGAGTCCGTTTCGCCGCAAAACAGCCGGTTTCACCCTGCTCGAACTGCTGATCGCACTCCTCATCGTGGGTTTGCTGGTCGGCGTCGTGGCACAGAATCTTTTCGGCAACGTCAGCAAGGCCGAACGCACGGCAGCCAAACAACAGATCGACGCCCTGACCAAGGCGCTCGATTCCTACCGGCTGGACATGGGCAGCTTTCCCACCACCGAACAGGGACTGGCACCACTGAACAAGGCACCCGCCGGCTCGACGCGCTGGAAAGGCCCTTACCTCAAGAAAGAAGTTCCACCTGATCCCTGGGGCAACCCCTACCAGTACAAGACGCCAGGTCAGAACAGCCAGCCCTACGAAATCCGTAGCCTGGGGCGCGACGGTCGTGCCGGCGGCAAGGACGAAGACGAGGACATCACCAATTAGCCAACAATGAAGTTTACGGTCAAAGGCCTCGGCCAGAACAGCAAAGTCATCAGCCTGACGGTTGAGGCCGTCAACCCGGCCGATGCCGAGCGCAAAGCGCGCTCCCAGGGCATCGACGTCATTTCCGTGCAGTCATCAGGCTTGAAACTGCCCGCGCTGGGCAGTGCCTCCAGCCGCGCCGGCCGCATTGATCTGCTGCTTTTTTCGCAGGAACTGCTGGCGCTGCTCGAAGCCGGACTGTCGCTGGTCGAAGCCACCGAGGCGCTGGTTGAAAAAGAGCAATCACCAGAATCGCGGCGGGTTCTGGAAGGCATTATCGCCGCCCTCTACGAAGGCACTTCCTTCTCGCACGCGCTCGCCAGTTTTCCGGAGGTTTTCCCCGAGCTTCTCGTCGCCACCCTGCGCGCCAGCGAGCGCACCGGCGACCTGCCCGAAGCCCTGCGCCGTTTCATTGCACACGAGGAGCGCATGCGCGAACAACGCGCCAAGGTGGTCAGCGCCCTGTTTTACCCGGCCGTGGTGCTTTCCGTCGCCGGCCTGGTCACCATCGGTCTGATGTGGTTTCTCATCCCCAAATTCTCAGCCGTTTACGAGGGAAATAGCCGTTCGCTGCCCTTTCTCTCGCGTCTGGTCATCGACTGGGGCAAGCTGGTCACCGCCTATCCGCTACAAACTTTTTTCGGATCAGTAATGCTGGTTGCCGTCATTGCCTGGATCGCCACCCGGCCGGATGTCCGCCATTTTGTCGCGCAGCGCCTGTGGCGCAGCCGGGCGATCGGCAACCGGCTCAAGATTTTCGAGTTGTCGCGCTTTTACCGTGCCACTGGCATGTTGTTGCGTGGCGGCATTCCGGCCATTACCGCCTTCGGCATGGTCGGTGGCCTGCTGCACCCCTCCCTGCGCCTGGCACTCAACCGCGCTTCCTCAGAAGTCAAGGAAGGGCGCGCCATGTCCGATGCCTTCTCGAGCCATGGCCTGACCACACCCGTGGCGCTGCGCATGTTGCGCGTCGGTGAGCGCACCGGCGGCATGGGCGAAATGATGGAGCGTATCGCCAGCTTCTACGATCAGGACGTTGACCGCTGGCTGGAGTGGTTTGGCAAGGCATTAAGCCCGCTTTTGCTCGTTGTTTTGGGAATTTTTGTTGGCGGTATCGTTTTGCTGTTATATCTTCCCATCTTTGACATTGCCGGGAGCCTCGGTTGAGCCAAGCAAACAGCATCATGCCCGCCATCACGCCGGAATCGCTGCTGCGCGCCCGCATCCGCGCCGTGCGCGAACTGCGGCCAGTGCCGGAAATCATGCGGGAAGATACCGGCCTCACCCCGGAAGAATGCCTGGCGGCGCTGGGCAAAGCCTTGCGTTGGGAAACCATTGATGCAACCGACCTGACCAGCGCCTCTCCCGATTTTGAGGTTATCTCTTTCGGCGAAGCCATTACCCGTCAGGTTTTTCCCTGCCGCGCCGAAAACGGTGACCTGCTGCTGGTCATCTCCGACCCCTTCGAGCCCGGCCTCGTTCCTTGGGCGGAAGACCGCGTCAGTGAAGCCTTCTCTTGGCGCCTGGCCGAAGAAAGCGTGCTGTCGACCGTGCTCAGCACCCAGGATGAAGCGCGCCACACCGTCTCCAACCTGCGCCTGAGTGAAGTCAGCGACGGCAGCGAAGCCGACGAAATTCTGGTCATCACCCTGCAAACCCTGGCGGCCGACTCCAATTCAGTCGTTCGGCTGGTCAATTCGACCCTGTTCGATGCGCTCAAGGACAATGTCAGCGACGTTCACTTTGAATGCACGGCAGCCGGGCTGGTTCTCAAGTTCCGCATCGACGGCGTGCTTTCCGAAGTCACCAACGTTCCCAATCCCGAGTTTGCCACCCAGCTGGTGTCGCGCATCAAGATCATGTCGCAGCTCGATATTTCCGAGCGCCGCGTCCCGCAGGATGGCCGTTTCAAGGCGCTGATCGGTGGCCGCCAAGTCGATTTCCGGGTTTCCATCATCCCCAGCCTGTTCGGCGAAGACGTCGTCTTGCGCATACTCGACAAAAAAGCCGTCGCTGACGAAGTTTCCGGCCTCTCGCTCGATCGCGTCGGTTTTGACCCGATCACCATCAACGTCATCCGCAACATGGCGCTTGAACCCTACGGCATGCTGCTGGTCGCCGGCCCTACCGGCTCCGGCAAGACCACCACCCTTTACGCCGCCATTTGCGAAATCAACAATGGCCGCGACAAGATCATCACCATTGAAGACCCGGTCGAATATGTTCTGCCCGGCGTGCTGCAAATTCCGGTCAATGAAAAGAAAGGTCTCAATTTTGCCAAGGGTCTGCGTTCCATTTTGCGCCACGACCCGGACAAGATCATGGTCGGTGAAATCCGCGATGGCGAAACGGCGCAAATTGCCGTTCAGGCGGCACTCACCGGCCACCTGGTTTTCTCGACCGTGCACGCCAACACCGCCTTTGACGTGGTCGGCCGCTTTATGCACATGGGTGTTGACCTGTACGGTTTCGTCTCCGCCCTCAATGGCGTCATTGCCCAACGCCTAGTGCGCGTCAACTGTCCGCACTGCAGCATCGGCATGTTGCCCGGCGATCAGGAACTCAAAGTTTCCGGCCTCATGCCCGGCGCCGTCGATGACTGGAAATGGCGCATGGGCGTCGGTTGCGAACAATGCCGGTGGACGGGCTTCAAGGGGCGTCGCGCCATTGCCGAAGCCCTGCAACTCGATGACGAAATGCGCGAACTCATCGTCGCCCGCGCCCCGCTCACCCGCCTGAAGGAAGCGGCGCGGCGCCAGAAATTGCCGGATTTGCGCCAATCCGCCCTGAACCTGGTGCGTCTGGGTGAAACCACCCTGGAGGAGATCAATCGTGTCACGATTGTGGACTGACCCGATCACCCTCATCCTGCTCGGCGATACCGCCTTCCTGCGGCGTCAGCCACACGGCACGCGTCGCGCTCTGGCCGAAACGCTGGTGGTCAAAAACGATTCCGGCAACCTGACCGAACTCATGGCGCAGGTGCAAAAAGCCGTCAAGGAGCGCCCGAGCTGGCAGCGTACCGGTAAACTGACCGCCATTCTCGGCAACAAGTGGGTGCGCTACGCCGCCCTGCCCTGGGTTGACGATTTCATGCGGCGCGAAGAACGCCTCTCCTACGCCAAAATCGCCATGACCAAACAGTACGGCCAACACGCCAGCGATTGGGAAATTCGTTTGTCGGAAGCCGAATACGGTGCGCCCTGGCTCGCCGCTGGCGTTGACGCCATGCTGATCAGCGAACTCGACAGCTTGGCCGAGGCCAACCACTGGCACCTGGAATCGATACAGCCGGCATTGATGACCATCGCCAACGAATTTCGTCTGCGACTCTCCTCGGGGGCTGTACGCCTGATTCTGATAGAGCGCGACCGCGCCGTTCTGGCGCGGCTGGACGATGGCCGCTGGCGGCAGGTTCGTACCCGCCGCATCGCCTCCATGCAGCCGGCCGAACTGGAAAAACTGATTGCGCAGGAAGCCTTGCTCGATCCTGACGAAGCCTGGACAACCTCGCGCCTGTGCGTCTGGGCGTTCGATGCGCCGCATGAGGTGCTGACCGGCTGGCGCGCCCTACGCGCCGAAGTTCTGGAAAACCCGGACATGCAGGGTCTCCTGGCGCAAAGGAGAATATAGTGGTTCCCGTCACCCTCGATTTCCGTGCCAGCCCTGCCAGCGGTTCCCGTCTGGGCAGAATGCTGGCCATAGTCGGCGCTCTCGCGCTGATCATCACCTTCCTCTGTTTCGGCCTCCTGCTCAAGAAGCAGTTTGACCTCAACAATAAACTCAACGTGCAAAAGACCGACCTGCGGCGCAATCTGGCCGCCAACTCGGCGGCAGCAGCGGTTGACCCGGAGGGTGAAATTGCCCGCCATCTTTCCAGGCCCTGGCAGAAATTGCTGTTGGCGCTGGAATCGGTGAGCGATCCCAAATCGGTCTTGCTCGAAATCCGCCCCGACCCGGTTCGTGGCCAAGTCCGTCTGGTCGCCGAAGCCGGCACGCTCGACGAGGCACTCGAATATTTGCGCCGCCTGCAAAAATTGCCGGAACTGCAGCAACCCCATCTGGTGAGCTATGCCACTGTTCCCACTGCAGGCGGCTCAGCCGCCTTGCGTTTCATCATTCAGGCCAACTGGGTGGTCAAATGAACGGTCAGATCAAGCTCGCCGACCTCTGGCGCTGGCGGTTTGCCCGCGCCTTTGAATCCATCGGCCGTACCGGCTGGATCGGCCTGGCGGCGGTTATCCTGGCCCTTGTTCTTTCCATTGCCCTGCTACGCGGCATGGCCGAAAAAACCAGGGCGCTCGAAAAAGAAATCGGCGAACTGCGCCAAGGCAAAATAGACTCAACCTCCAACATCGCTTCAACTTCGCTCCTGCAGATCATTCCGGATGCCAGCACAGCCATCGAATTCCCGGCGCAACTGCATCAGGCTTCGTCGCGCCAGTCGATCCGCATCGACCGCATGGAATACCAGTTGCAGCGTGAAACCGGCAAACCCCTGCTGCTCTACCGGGTCGATCTGGTCGGTGTCGGCGCCTACCCCAACCTGCGCAACTGGCTCGACAGCATACTCAAGGAAAATCCGACCGTCGGCATCGACGAACTGATTCTTGAGCGCCCCAACTCCGATCTCGATGAAATCACCGCCCGGCTTCGCCTTACCCTGTACATGAAGGCTCCGACATGATGCCCATGGAAAACAGACGCCAAGCAGCATCAGGAGGAATGTCACGCGGGCTTCGCATCGCGCTCATCGTCACCATCATCCTGACCGTTTTCAGCTTTGGTGTGCGCAAATGGCGCCAGGCCAACACGGATGTCGCTGCGCCTGCCGAGTCGGCTGCAAGCGCAGAAAACGGCGAGGCAGCCAATACAGCCAGTACCAACCCGCCATCAGCACAGCCGCCCGCCAGCGCACCCGCCGGACTGCGCAGCGAAGCCCCGGCCGCCAGTCAAAATCCTATGGCACGGCGTAATGCCCCGCCCACGCCGCCGCCAACAGAAGCCACCAAGGAAACACCGCCACCAAAGCCAACTCCGCCGCCAGAACCGCAACTGGCGCCGCCCAGCTTCCGTCTTATCGGCGTGCACACGGATGGCAGACAGCGAACAGTCTTCTTTGCTGTGGCCGACAAGGTCATTCCGGCCAGGCCGGGAACCGAGCTGCCGGATGGTTTCATTCTCAAATCCATCAAAAAGGACGGTGTCACCGTCATCCGCCGTTCCAATCGGGAAAAAATTGAAATGCCTCTGGAGATGCCCAAATGACCTCATCCGGAACCACTCACAAGGAATCCTTCGTCATGCCTGCCTTGCCCCTTCGCACACGTCGCGGCTTCCTGCTCGTGGCTGTTTTCCTCCTTGCTGGCTGTATGACCGACCGCGGTTTCCGGGAAGCCAAGGAAATGATCAACTCCGGTCAGGTCGATGCCGGCATGGCGCGGCTCGAACAAATCGTCGCGGATAACCCAACCCATGCCGAGTACAAAAACTATTTGATCCGCCAGCAGGAAATACGTGTTTCGCGTCTCATCACACAAGCTCAGACCGCCTTGATCAACGATGACCTGAACACCGCCGAAGCTGCCTACAAACAGGCAATGGCAATCAACCGCAAAGACGGGCGTGCCCTCATCGGACTGCACCAGGTCGAAGAAGCACGGCGTCACCAGGCGCTCATCCAGGCCGCTGAACTCAAGGCCAATAAAGCGCCCGATGAAGCAATGGCGATGATCCGCACCGTTTTATCCGAAAATCCCGCCCACACACCGGCGCTCAACCTGAAGCGGCGCATTGAAGCCGAAGGACATCGCAATCAGTTGCTGCCACCCCGTCTGGCACACGGCTTCAAAAAGCCGATCACGCTGCAATTCCGCGATGCCAGTTTATCCGAGGTTTTCGAGGCACTGGGCAAGCTTTCCGGGCTCTCCTTCATTTTTGACAAGGATGTCGCCAGCGGCAGCAAAGTGACCTTGTTTGCCGACAAAATGAGCGTTGAAGACGCCCTGTCCGTCGTTCTCACCACCGCTCAGCTCGAGAAAAAGATACTCGGCGAGCGTGCCGTGCTCATCTACCCCAACAACCCGACCAAGAAGGCCGATTACCAGGAAAATATCGTCAAGAGCTTCTACATCGGCAACGCCGATCCCAAGCAAACCATGAACATGGTGAAAAGTCTGGCACGCTCGCGTGACGTTTTCATTGACGAGAAAGTCGGCCTGCTCACCGTGCGCGATTCGGCCGAAAACATTCGCATCATCGAACGCCTGATCGCCGCTCAGGACCTGATCGAACCGGAAGTGCTGCTGGAAGTCGAAGTGCTTGAGGTTTCCAGCAACCGCATGCAAAAGCTTGGTATTCAATACCCCGGACAGCTAGCTTTGACGCCGTTCAGCACAAACAATGTTTTGCTTGGAGGTAAAACGGCAGTTGTAGGCACGGGAGGTTCGGTCGCAGAAACCGTACCGGCGGGTTATGTGCGGGGCACCACAACCCTGCGCGAAATGGCGCATCTCACCGCCGGCAGGGTTTTGGCGTCGATCGGCGACCCCGGCGTCCTCATTGATCTCAAGGCTGAGGACGGCACCACCAACCTGCTCGCCAACCCACGCATCCGGGTCAAGAATCGTGAAAAGGCCAAAATCCGCATTGGCGACAAAGTGCCGGTCATCACGACCACAACTGCCTCGACCGGAGTTTCCACCGAATCAGTGGCTTACCTTGATGTCGGCCTGGCGCTCGATGTCGCGCCCATCATTCACCCCGACAATCAGGTCAGCATCAAGATGGAACTGGAAGTCAGCAATGTGGTCAAGGAAATCACTTCCAAATCCGGCCTCTTGACCTACCAGATCGGCAACCGCCGGGCTGAAACGGTGCTACGCCTGAAAGATGGCGAAACGCAGATATTGGCCGGCCTCATCAAGCGTGAGGAACGCGATACCGCCAACAAGATTCCGGGATTGGGCGATCTGCCGGTGGTCGGCCGTCTTTTCGGGAGCACCGGCGAATCGGTCGAGAAAACCGAAATTGTCCTGCTGGTCACGCCGCGCATTGTCCGCCGCACCGAAATGCCGCCCTTGCATATCACCGAGTTTTCGGCCGGTTCCGACAATTACGCAACGACCCAGCCAATGCGATTGCGTCCCGCTTCCAAACTGGTGCTGGCATCAGGTACCGGTTCGGCTCCGCCTGCCGCCGCCCCGGCAGCGACGGCGCCCGGACAAGTTCCCGGACAAAATGCCCAGCAGCAAGGCGACCCTGGCGCCGTTGTCACCTTCACGCTGCAAGCGCCAGAACGAGTCAAGGTTGGCCAGCCGGTCAGTCTGGTCATCAATGCCACACTGCGCCAAGACGTGAAGCTCATGAACCTTGAGATCGATTTCGACGCCGCCAAACTCGAATTCGTTTCCGCAAACGTTGGCCCCTTGATGAGCAGTAGCGGCGGCACGCCACAATTCGAAAGCCTGATTGAAGCACCAGGACGACTGCGCGTCGTCGCCGTCAACACTGGCGGCGCCAAGGGCAGCGGACCTCTTGGAACGCTGGTATTCAATGCCAAGGCCGCTGGCGCCGAGCCTGTATTGATTGGGTTTGGCGGCATTTTTGCGCATGACGTCGCCGGCAACCAGGTCACCATCATGTCGCCTGAACCCAGGCCGGTACTGATCGAGCCATGATTGCAGGCTGCAATAAAGCGACGGGACAGCGCGGTTTTTCGCTCATCGAACTGCTCGTCGCCCTTGCCATCCTGGCTTTGCTGGCTTCGATTGCCGTCCCGTTTGCCGACATGGCCATGCAGCGCAAGAAAGAAGAGGAACTGCGTTATGCCTTGCGGACGATACGCGATGCCATTGACGAGTACCACCATGCCACCCAGGATGGCCGCCTCCAGAAAATGGTCAGCGGTAGCGGCTACCCACGCAAACTTGACGTTCTGGTCGAAGGGGTCGAGGATCAGCAGTCGCCCACCAAGAAAAAAATATACTTCCTGCGCCGTATCCCGCGTGACCCTTTTGCCCCCAAGGAAGAAAAAGCAGCTGACACCTGGGGCAAACGCAGCAGCACCAGCAGCGCCGAGGAGCCGCGCGAAGGCGACGACATTTATGACATATACTCCAGATCTGACAAGGTAGGTTTGAATGGCATCCCCTATCGCCAATGGTAGACGCAGCAGCGGTTTCACCCTGATCGAGTTGCTGGTCGTCCTGGCCATCATCGCAACCCTGATCAGCGTAGCCGCTCCGCAGTATTTCGGCGCATCGGATCGCGCCAAGGAAGTCGTCCTGCGTGAAGACCTGAATGTGATGCGCGATGCCATCGACAAATTTCACGGCGACACCGAAAAATATCCGGACTCGCTCAAAACCCTGGTCGAAAAACGCTATCTGCGCGCCGTTCCGGTTGACCCCATCACTGAAAAAAACGATACCTGGGTTGAAATTCGCAGTGCCGGTAGCGGCACTTCCGGCATCACCGATGTCAAGAGTGGCGCCCCCGGCAAGGACTCGGAAGGCGTCCTGTTCAAGGATTACTGATGCGCAGGCAAACCGGCGTGGCCTATATCGGGCTTTTGCTGATGATTGCCATGATCGGCATTGTCGCCGGCACCGCCGCCGATGTTTACCAACAGACTCGCCAACGCAGCCGCGAAAAGGAATTACTCTGGATTGGCGATCAGTACCGCAGAGCCATTGCCAGTTACATGGCTGCATCCCCTGGCGGTGCCCAGACTTATCCGCCAAAGCTGGAAGAATTGCTACTTGACCCGCGTTTTCCGGGAGTCCGCCGCCATCTGCGGCGCATTTACCCTGACCCCATGACCGGCAAGGCTGACTGGGAACTCATCATGGCACCACAAGGTGGAATCGCCGGGATCAAGAGCCGCTCGACACTGACGCCGCTCAAGCAAGCCGGATTCCGTCCGCAAGACATGCACCTTGAAGGCAAGAACAGTTACGCCGAATGGGAGTTCTCGGTCATCCCCAGCAATCAGGGAAAGCCAGCGCCAGGTGCCGCCCCCGGCAGTGCACCGCCACCCGCGCAGGGCAAAGTAGCGGGCTGATCGGCCTTGCCGCCTTGCGGTGAGGTTCTTTATTTGGGTATCCGGATTTGGCTGTGTTTGCGATCGCAGCAAATTTGCTGCAACACAGTATAATTTTCTCATGACTTCCTAG
>JAGTRX010000170.1 GCA_018262285.1 Pseudomonadota bacterium
GCCCAGTGGTGCGGTCAATAGCACAATGACGACGCGCGAAAAATTCTGCAATTGCAGCATCAGGATGGTGATGACAACCAGCACGAAGATGGGCATGCCTGCAAGCACCGGATCTTGCCCCTTGGCTGTTTCTTCGACTGCGCCGCCGGTAGCGAGGCTAAAGCCTTGCGGTAACTTTGCTTCAATGGCTGAAATCTGCGGAGCCAGCCGGTCTGCTAGCGTAGCTGCCTGTACGTCGCCGTAAAGGTTGGCGCGCACGGTAATGGTGGGCAGACGGTCGCGCCGCCAGATCAGGCTGGGCTCGAAGCTGTACTTGAGGTGGCCAATTTGCGTCAGCGGCACGCTTTTGCCGGTGCGTGTCGGAATGGCCAGATCGCCCAGTGCAGATAGTTGTGTGCGGGTGGTCTGGTCGTCGCGCACAACGACATCGATGGATTGATCGGCTTCGCGATAGGTGGTGACGGCGTAACCGGTGAGCGACATGGTGACAAAATTAGCGATGTCCTGACTGGAGACACCCAGCAAGCGTGCCTTGTCCTGATCGATTTCGATGGAGACGGTTTTTGATTGCTCATCCCAGTCCATGTTGATATTGCTCAGTTCTGGCGTTTTGCGCAGAACATCGCCAATTTCGCCGGCAATGGCACGCAATTTCGGGACGTCCGTGCCGGAAACGCGATACTGCACCGGGTAGCCCACTGGTGGGCCATTCTCGATGCGCGTCACATTCGCCCGCAAACTCTGGAAATCCTTGTCGAAGAGCGCAATCAGACGGCTACGCAACGCTTCGCGGGCAGCAAGACTGCGGGTTTGGATGACAAACTGGCTGACATTGCTGGCGGGCAAGATCTGATCAAGTGCAAGAAAGTAGCGTGGTGCTCCTGAGCCGACAAAAGCCGTGAAATTTTCATAATCCTTGTGCTTGGAATTGTCCTGTTGCAACCAGTTTTCCAGCTTCTTCACTTCGCGTTCGACAGCACTGACCGAGGCGCCCTCGGCCAGACGCAGCTCGACCATCAGTTCAAATCGAGTGGAATTGGGGAAGAACTGCTTTTGCACCACATTCATGCCGAGAATGGAGAGCGCGAAGAGGCTGAAGGTCACCCCGATAACCAGCCAGCGCCGCTTGACGGCAAAACTGACCGCTAGTCGAAAACGCTGGTAAAACGGCGTGTTATAAATATCTTCCGCATTGGCGTGCGGTACGCTGCCCAGACCAAGGCGATGCATGGTATCGAGCAGGCGCGGGATATGGCGGTGCAGGAATCCGTTCTGTGGCGCGTGCGGATCGGGCAGCAGTTTGTAACCGAGCCAGGGGATCGCAACGACGGCAGCCAGCCAGGAAATCATCAGGGCGACCGCGTTGACCTGGAAGAAAGCAATGGCGTATTCCCCCACGGCTGATTGTGCGATGGCGATGGGCAGAAAACCGGCCACGGTCACCAGCGTACCGGAGAGCATCGGTCCGGCCGTGCTGGTATAAGCGAAAGCAGCCGCACGGGTGCGATCCCAGCCCTGCTCCATTTTGACCCACATCATTTCGATGGCAATAATGGCGTCGTCCACCAGCAAGCCCAGCGCCAGCACCAGCGCGCCCAGCGAAACCTTGTGCAGACCGATATCAAGCCAGTACATACAGAAAAAACTGGCGGCCAGAACTAGTGGAATGGAAATGGCGACCACCAGGCCGGTGCGCAGACCCAGACTGAGAAAGTTCACCACCAGCACGACAATCACGGCTTCGGCCAGAACGCGGACAAAATCGCTGATCGAGCGTTTGACCGCATCGGGCTGGCTGGCGGCTTCACCGATATCGACACCGACTGGCATTCTGGCCTGGAAGACCGAAACTTGTTTGCGCAAGTCCTTGCCCAGTTGAATGATGTCGCCGCCCTGCACCATGGCAACGCCGACCAGAATGGCAGGCTTGCCCTGATGGCGTACCATGGGCGCGGCCGGTTCGACCGTGCTGCGTTTTACCTCGGCAATGTCGCCCAGGCGAAAGGCTCGGTTGCCCGCCCGGATCAAGGTCTCACGCACGGCCTCGACACTGTTGAAGGCGCCGCCGGGGCGGATGAAAATGCGTTCATTGCTGGTTTCGTAATAGCCGCCGCCGGCCACGGCGTTTTGCTGGGACAAAGCCTGCAGGATGTTGTTCTGGTCAAGCCCGAGGGTGGCCAGTTTGGCATTGGAAATTTCGACATAAATCTTTTCGTCTTGCACCCCGAACAGCTCGACCTTGCCGACATTTTTGACCCGCAAAAGGTCGTCACGTAACTGTTCGGAGTTGGCTTTCAACTGGGCATAAGAGAGGCCGTCACCGCTGATGGCATACAGATTGCCGTAGACATCGCCGAATTCATCATTGAAAAAAGGGCCGATAACGCCCGCAGGCAGGGTGTGGCGGATATCGCCGACCTTTTTGCGCACCTGGTAATAGACATCCGGCACGGCTTTTTTCGGTGTCGCATCCTTGGCAAAGAAAAGCACGGTCGATTCACCCGGCTTTGAAAAGCTGGAGACACGATCAACCCAAGGTGTCTCCTGCAGTTTTTTCTCGATCTTGTCGGTCAGTTGCAGTTCAACCTCCTGCGCCGTTGCGCCCGGCCAGAAAGTACGGATCACCATGATCTTGAAGGTGAAGGGCGGATCTTCCGCCTGCCCGAGATGGGCATAACCATAAAACCCCATCACCGCGATGGCAAACATGAAATAGCCGACCAGCGCACGGTGGCGCAATGTCCAGTCGGAAAGATTGAAGCCGCCTGGGCTTTTCATTGCGCCTTCTCCGGCATGGTTTGTGTTTCGACGTGCTGGCCCTCTGTCAGGCGATGGGCGCCGACAACAACAATGGTTTCACCGCCTTTGAGGCCGGTGGAGAGCAAGACGCCGTCTTCACGGAATTGCCCCACTGTCACCGGTTGGCGCTTGAGCTTGTTGTCGACGACTATCCACACGGCCGCGCCCTTGCCCTGATCGACGATGGCTGTCGTCGGCACGACAAGCGCTACAGCTTCACGCTCGGAGAAAACGGCAACGCGTGCTGTCATGCCCAGGCGCACCGCAGCGGGCGGATTGGCAATGCGGATGCGTGCCGCAAAAGTGCGCGTGGCCGCATCGGCGGCTGGAGCCAATTCGCGCAATTCGCCTTTGAGCTTGAGTTCGGGCAGCGCCCACAGGGAAACCTCCAGCGACCTGGCGTTCCGCAGCGCTCTTAACCGGCTTTCGGGAACCGCCACCGCCACTTCCATCTCTTCCGGTTGCGCCAGCCGCATTACAGGCTGTCCGGGCGCAACCACCTGACCGGCATCAGCAAAAACTTGGGTGATCACGCCGTCCCGGTCGGCCAGCAGGCTGCCATAGGAAAGCTGGTTGCCGCTGGCTGCTGTTTGCGCTTGTGCCTGACTCAGTCGCGCTGCTGCCGCCTTGGCGATGTTGTCGCGGGCATCGAAAGCCGCCTGACTGATGAATTTCTTTTCCAGCAGGTTGGCGTAGCGTTCGCGCTCCATCTTGGCGGTGGCGGCATCGCTTTGCGCTGCGGCCAGTTGCGCTTGCGCGGCTTGAGCCGCCAATTTCAGGTCAGCCGGATCAAGCCGTGCCAAAGGCGTTCCGGCTTTGACACTGGCGCCGGCATCGACCAGCCGGGCCGCAACTTTGCCGCCGACGCGAAAGGCCAGATCAACCTCGTGCCGTGCGCGAATTTCGCCGGTTAGCGTCGATGCACCAATGGGGGCGCCGACCGCAACTCTCTGCACCAAAACAGTGCGTTTGGTGACGGGCGCGCCGGAATCGTGGCTACAAGCAGTCAATATTGCCAGGACAAAAAGGGCGGTAAGCGGGTGGGCTCCGGTCATGGTTTATCCAGAAAATGGTTGCATTTGCAATGGTTGCAAGTGCATCATAGCGTATCGAAGGAAGATTTGCATGAAAAACACGCCCAACAACCAGGAAAAAGAATCGCTCGGCGAACTGATCAACCGGGCGGCTTACTGCATCAGCCACGACCTCAATCAACGCATGCGCCAGCTCGGCCTCGACATGACGGTTTGGCCCATTCTGCAATATCTGTGGCAACAGGACGGTTTGCCGCAGGCGCGCATCAGCGAGCTCATCGGCCGTCCGGAGTATTCCACCAGCCGTGCTGTCGACCGTCTGGAGGCGTCCGGTCTGGTGGCTCGCCGCCATGATCCGTGCAACCGGCGGGTGCGTTTGATTTTTCTGACCGATGCCGGGCGTGCCAGTCAGGCCAGTCTGGCACCGCTTGCCGAGGGCACCAACGAAAAGGTGATGGGGCAGCTGGCGCGGGATGAGCAAGAGCAATTGATGAGCCTGCTGCGCAAAATTATCGGCGTTTTGTAAAGCCGAGCGCGGAAATTGCTCCTACAATTCCGCCATGCCTTCCTTGATCGCTTCCTTTGCAGGGCTCGACCTGCTGTCCTCCGCTGTCCTGCTTGTCGATGGCGAGGGGCGCATTTTGTATGTCAATCCGGCCGCCGAAAATCTGTTTGCAACCGGTGCCAGAACTCTGGTTGGTCAGGTTTTTTTTGAGGCTTTCGATTGTGACTCCAGTCTGCAAACTGCCGTCAGCAATGCGCTGGCCAATGATTGGAGTTATGCCGGGCAGAATATCGAAATCATTCCGGTCACCGGTCGTGTTTTGCATCTGAACTGTACCGTCAGCCCGCTATTGCCGGCAGCTGGTGCGCGCCTGATCATCGAATTTCAGCCCATATCCCATCAACTGGCGGTCAGTCGCGAAGAACGCCAGATCGAACAGCAGGAGGCGAATCGCCAACTGATCCGCAATCTGGCGCATGAAATCAAGAACCCGCTGGGCGGTATTCGAGGCGCGGCGCAATTGCTCGAACATGAACTTTCGGATTCCGAAAAGTCGCGAGAACTGCGCGAATACACGCAAGTCATCATCAAGGAATCGGATCGCCTGCAGGATCTGATGCAGCGGCTGTTGACCCCGCAGCGTCCCATGCAGCCGGATACCGTCAATATTCACGAAATCCTCGAACGCGTGCGCAGCCTGATGACTGCCGAATACCCCGGAACACTGGTGGTCGAGC
>JAGTRX010000013.1 GCA_018262285.1 Pseudomonadota bacterium
CAAGAAACAGACGAGGATGTCGTTCTCTATTGCGCCGTACGTGACACCGGCATCGGCCTGACCGAGGAGCAGATGGGGCGCTTATTCCAGAGCTTTTCACAGGCCGACACTTCAATTACGCGCAAATTTGGCGGCACCGGACTTGGGCTGGCCATTTCCAAGAAACTGGCCGAACTGATGGGCGGTGAAGTCGGTGTCGATAGCGAACTGGGCAAGGGCAGTACCTTCTGGTTTACAGCTCGCCTGGGCAAGGGCATCGGCCAGCGAACCAAGCTGGCGCTGGCGGGCGAACTGCAGGGCAAGCGCGTCCTGGTGGTGGACGACAACGACAGCGCCCGCCAGGTGCTGCGTGATCTGCTGGGTGGCATGAGTTTCAAGGTCGATCTGGCCGAGTCGGGCAAAGATGCCATCGGCTCTGTCGATCGTGCCGAGGCGCAGGGCATGCCCTACGAGATTGTTTTTCTCGACTGGCTGATGCCGGGAATGGATGGCATCGAGACCGCCAAACTAATCCGCGAATTGCCCCTGAGCCGCTTGCCGCACCTGATGATGGTCACTGCATACGGCAGCGAGGAAGTCATCAAGGGCGCCGAAGAAGCCGGATTCGACGACGTGCTGGTCAAGCCACTCAGCGCCTCGGTGCTGTTCGATGCTGTGGCGCGTATGCTGGGCGGCGTTGCCGATGGCGTCCGCACCGCCGTGGATGAGCAGTCCGATGCCTTCGCGCAACTTTCCACCATCAGTGGCGCCCATATTTTGCTGGTTGAGGACAATGAACTCAATCAAGAAGTGGCCATTGACCTGCTGACCGATGCCGGCTTTGTCATCGATCTGGCCGAGAACGGCCTGATCGCCCTGGAAAAGCTCAGGCACGGCAAATACGATATCGTGCTGATGGACATGCAGATGCCGGTCATGGACGGCATTTCGGCGGCGCAGGAAATCCGCAAGGAGGCTCGTTTCAACGATCTTCCGGTCGTAGCGATGACCGCCAACGCCATGCAGGGCGATCGCGACCTCTGTTTTGCCGCAGGCATGAACGATCATGTCGCCAAGCCGATTGAACCGGAAGAGCTGTGGAAAACCTTGCTCAAGTGGATCAAGCCGCGGCAGTTGCCCAGAGGCGTAAAAGTAATGCCACGTCTGACACCAGAAGTCGCTTTGCCGAACGCCATCGACGGGCTCGATATGGCAGCCGGATTGCGCCGCGTACTCGGCAAGAAATCGCTTTACCTCGCCATGCTGAAAAAATTTGTCGGTGGCCAAAAAAACATTGCGGCAGAAATTTCCAGGGCACTGGCGGCCTACGATCAGGCTACGGCAGAACGCCTTGCCCATACGCTCAAGGGGGTGGCAGGAAATATCGGCGCTTCGGGTCTGCAATTAATGGCGGAAAATCTAGAGACGGCCATCAGGGAGAGTTTGCCTAGCCAGGCGGTGGATGAAAGCCTGGCCGAAATTCAATCAGCGCTGGCCATGCTGATCGATCAACTGGAAGCGCAGTTGCCTGACGAACCGAACACCGAAGCGGTGCTGGTCGATCCCGAAAAACTCCGGCGGGTCTGCGACAAGCTGGAGCTGCTGCTGGCCGACGACGATGCCGAAGCCTCGGAAATAATGGAAGAACATGCCGATCTCCTCAGTTCCGCCTTTGCCGGACACTATCGGCAAATCGGTGACTGCATCCGCGCCTTCGACTTCGAGGCGGCGCTTATCGCCTTAAATGCAGCCCGCGCAACAACAAGCTAAAAGGAATTTTCATGGACGAAATTGATCTCGTTAATAAACACACCATCCTGGTGGTCGACGACACGCCGGACAATCTTGCCCTGATGATCGGCCTGCTCAAGGATGACTACAAGGTCAAAATTGCCTACAACGGCGAGCGGGCGCTGAAGATCGCCCGCTCAGCTTCGCCGCCCGACCTGATCCTGCTCGACGTCATGATGCCCGACATGGATGGCTATGAGGTCTGCCGCCAACTCAAGCTCGACCCCAAGACCATGAATATCCCTTTGGTTTTCATCAGCGCCAAGGCGGAAGTCGAAGATGAACGCAAAGGTCTGGAATTGGGCGCCATCGACTACATCACCAAACCGATCAGTCCACCCATTGTCCTGGCGCGTATCAAGAACCATCTGGCGCTCAAGGCCATGGCCGATTTTCTGCGTGACCAGAACGACTGGGATACTGCCGAGCGCCTGGCTTTCACGCTCAAGGGCGCTTCCGGTAATGTCAGCGTCTCCGGCTTGCAACAGTTTGCCGAAAAGCTCGAATCGGCTATTCAGGAGCGCCGTTTGCACAAACAGGCCGATGCCCAATCCGGTGAACTGACTACCTCGTTCGACCATATCATTGACGAACTGGGGCAGAAGTTGCCGCAGGATCAAGACTTGGCAGCGCCCAGCGCAGAACAGATCAAACTCAAAGCGGTTTGCGCCAGGCTGGAAACTTTGCTGGCCGAAGACGACGCGGCGGCAGCCAAGCTGCTCGATGCCCATGCGGAACTGCTCAAAGCAGCCTTCCCCGCGCAGTACCAGCAAATCGACGACAACATCCGATCCTTCAATTTTGATGCAGCGCTGGTGGTACTCAGAGGGGTTTCACACCAGCCTTTGACCTTGGTCGGAATGCAAGAAACCCCTGCCTGAAAGGAAAAGCCATGAACGGACTCGATTTCATCAAGAAAGCCACCGTTCTGGTGGTAGACGATACGCCGGACAACCTCACCCTGATGAGCAATCTACTCAAGGACAACTACAAGATAAAAATTGCCAACTGTGGCGAGAAGGCGCTGAAGATTGCGGCCTCAGAGGCACCGCCTGACCTCATCCTGCTCGACATCATGATGCCCGGCATGGACGGTTACGAGGTGTGCGAAAAGCTTAAGCACGAGCGCAGCACCATGAACATTCCGGTCATTTTTCTGACTGCCAAGGCTGAAGTGGATGACGAAAAAAGAGGCTTCGAACTCGGAGCCGTTGATTACATTGTCAAGCCGATCAGCCCGCCCATCGTCATGGCACGGGTCAAGAACCATCTGTCGCTCAAGGGCATGGCCGATTTCCTGCGTGACCAGAATGCCTTTCTTGAAAACGAGGTGACCAAACGCACCAGGGAAGTTATGGCCATCCAGGATGTAACCATTCTCGCCATGGCTTCGATGGCCGAGACGCGCGACACCGAAACCGGCAACCACATCCGCCGTACGCAGTTCTATGTCAAGGCGCTGGCCGAGAGTTTGCGCGATCATCCGCGCTTTGCCTGGTTCCTGACTGAGGCCAACATCAACATGCTTTTCAAGTCAGCGCCGCTGCACGATATCGGCAAGGTCGGCATTCCCGACCGGATTCTATTGAAGCCAGGTCGCTTCGAACCGCATGAGTTCGAAATCATGAAAACGCACACCACGCTCGGCCGCGATGCCATTGAGCACGCCGAAAAAGCGCTGGGCACCAACTGCGAATTTCTGGCTTTCGCCAAGACTATCGCTCTGTCGCACCAGGAAAAATGGGATGGCAGTGGTTATCCGCAGGGACTGGCCGGTGACGACATACCGATTCCGGCACGATTGATGGCAGTCGCCGATGTCTATGATGCGCTCATCAGCCGCCGCGTTTACAAGGAAGGCATGGCGCACGACCAAGCGGTGCAGATCATGACTGAAGGCCGCGGAAAGCATTTCGACGCCGACATGTTCGATGCCTTCATCGGTATTCAGGATAGTTTTTGCGCCATTGCCCAGCGTTTTGTCGATAGCAATAGCGACATGGCCCGAAAGCAGGAATTTATGGCGCAAGCCGCTAACCTATAAGCCAGGATATGCTCAACAAGCAGACCGTTTTTCTCGTCGTCGATGACTTCGAGCCCATGCGCAAAGTCACTTCGGGGCAATTGCGCGCCATGGGCGCAAGCACAATCGTCACGGCCAATAATGGTG
This sequence comes from Pseudomonadota bacterium, assembly GCA_018262285.1. GTDB lineage: Bacteria > Pseudomonadota > Gammaproteobacteria > Burkholderiales > Rhodocyclaceae > UBA1934. The sequence goes on from JAGTRX010000013.1 coordinate 3,941, forward strand.
TCGAAGCGCTGCGCATGTTGCTCAAGCAACGGGTGGACATCGTCCTTTCCGACTGGAACATGCCCATCATGTCGGGACTCGAACTCTTGAAGGCGGTGCGCGCCAACGACAAGCTGTCACGTCTGCCGTTTATCATGATTACCGCCGAAGGTGAGCGCGACAGGGTTGAGGAGGCCATCTCCTGCGGTGTTACTGACCTGCTGGTCAAACCCTATACCGCAGAGCGCCTCGGCGCGCACATCGAAAAGGTGCTGACGGCACGGCCACGTGCCCGATTGCCAGTTCTTGCGCCACCGTCAGCAATCCAGCATGAGGCTGCGAAGCTGCTCGATTTTCCCGTACCGCAGGTGGGCACACACCAGCAGGGACGTCCGACCATTCTCGTTGTCGACGACCTGCCGGACAATCTGCTCCTGCTCTCGCACCTGTTTCAGGACGAATACCGCGTCCGTATTGCCCATACCGGCGAAAAAGCACTGGAAATCTGTCATTCAAACCACCCCCCCGATCTGGTGCTGCTCGACATCATGATGCCCGACATGGATGGTTTTGAAGTCGCCCGTCGCATGCGCGAACATCCGACCTCGGAAACCATTCCCGTCATCTTTGTCACTGCCATGACGAGTAACGACGCCCGTCTCAAAGGTCTGGAACTGGGGGCAGTCGATTTTGTCAGCAAACCGATTGAACCCGATATTCTCAAGGCAAGAGTACGCAATTTCATGCGCTACGTCGGGTTGCAAAAACAATTGCAGGCCGACTACGACGACATGCTGGAGGCAGCCAGCCTGCGCGAGGATGTCGAAAATATCACCCGCCATGACATGAAAGGGCCGCTGGCCGGGGTCATCGGTCTGGTGCAGGCATTGGCGGATGAAGGCTCAATGAGCCGCAAACAAGTCGAGCAACTGCGCATGGTTGAGGAAACCGCGCTGCAGGCGCTCAACATGATCAATCTTTCCTCGGAGTTGTTCAAGATCGAGACCGGTCGCTTCAAGCTTGACGCCCAGCCAGTCAAGATCGCCGATATTCTGCGCCGCATCGTCGAAATTTCACGGACAACCTTTGCCGAGAAGCATCTTGTCATTACCATCGATACTGATGTGCCACTTGGGGAGGAAACACCGCAGGCTTTGGGCGATGCCATGTTCTGCTATTCCGTCTTCCAGAATCTGGTCAAGAATGCCTGCGAAGCGGCGCCCGAAAAAAGCCAGGTGGCGGTGCGCCTGCTGAACGAGACGCCGCTACGCATCCTGATCGAGAACAAGGAGGCGGTTCCGACCGCCATTCGCGAGAGTTTCTTTGAAAAATTTGTCACTCACGGCAAACAGGGCGGCACCGGCCTAGGCACCTATTCGGCCAAATTGCTCGTTGAAGCGCAAAACGGCAACATTTTTCTCGACGTCTCCGAACCGAAAAATCAGACCACCCTGACCGTAAATCTTCCCCGCTATTCCGAGGTCGCTGCCTGAATTCATGACTAAAAAGGTCGGCTATATGTTCGCTGTCGTACAGACAGAGGGGCTGGCATTGCTGACAATAACAATGAAGGCCGGTGCTGGCCAACCGCAACGCAAGCATCACCGGCGATTGCTCGGCGCATGCCTTGCGGCTTTGCCTAGAGCAGCGAACGGGGAGATGAAAATGGACAAGATCAAAATTCTGGGTATTGTCGGCAGTCTGCGTGAAGACTCCTATAACCGTATGGCGCTCAAAGAGGCGCAAGAACTGGTGCCGGAGTGTGCCGAACTGGAATTGATGGAACTGCATGGCATTCCGGTGTTCAATCAGGATCACGAGTCGGAGATACCAGAGAGCGTGGTTGAGTTCAAACGCCGCATTGTCGATGCCGACGCCATCCTCTTTGCCACGCCAGAGTACAACTATTCACTTTCCGGCGTGCTCAAGAACGCCATAGACTGGGCATCGCGGCCTTTTGGTGACAGCGCCTGGATGGACAAGCCAGCGGCAATCATGGGGGCTTCGGTGGGTTGTCTGGGAACAATCCGGGCGCAGTACCACCTTCGCCAGATTCTCGTCGCGCTCGATATGCCCGTCGTTAATCAGCCGGAAGTGATGATCGGTAATGCCGCGCTGCACTTTGACCGTGATGGCAAGTTGAGCGACGAGTTTAACCGGCAACTCATCAAGAAGCTCCTGGAGGCGCTGGTGCATCTGGTCAAAACGTGCCGGTCAATGATCAGCCAGGCCGCTTGATGCCTGGATTGATGTTGAGCGCGTTTCCGGCAGGATGTAGACAATGCCATTTGTCGTCTTGAAGGTCTTGCTTACGACATTTTTGAAAAAAGGCGCCGGAACATTGATGCAACCATAGGAAATGCGGTTGTCAAGCGGCGTTGCCGTGGCCAGACGTTGCGCACGCTGCTCCTTGGGGTTGCTGGTAACCACGGGATGCAGTGACAAGGCGCCCTCATAGTCGACCCAGAGAATTTCCTTACCACCCGCATTGCGACCCAGGGATGCCAAGAAGCGGCCGGCCGGGGTGGTGCGTTCTTCCGGACGTATGCTGGCCAACTTTCGGTTGCCGATGCCGGGGACGGAAACATCCCCCAGCGCCAGGCCGAGCAGGGCGGGGGCAGCGCCATGTAGCCGACCATCCGGGTGAAAAACAAATACTTTGGCGTCGGTTTTGTCGATAATCACAAACGGCATGTTCTGATTGTCGCCCGCTTCGCTGACCCAAGCTGCCATGTTGCGAGCTTCCAGAGAAGCTCTCTCTTGCCCGAAGTCTCCCCATTTCAGCGGCTTTGCCACTGAGGGTTGCGGCTTTGAAGTGGAGGCGGCGGGCTTGTCTTCCGCCGCGAACACATGGGGCAAGCCTATGCCGCTGACCAGCAAACCAAGGCAGATGACTTTGGTTGTTATGGTTCGCATCAAGTACATGTTAAAAGCCCTCAGATTCCGCAGTCCAATTGTATTATCGCCAATCATCATAGAAGCCCTGGTTGCAGAAAAAAACCTGCTTATAGAGAAGCTCTGAAAAAACCTTTGGCAAGATTAAAGCAAACGGTAACTGTTTGATTCCTTTTGCGGTGAGCTTATCGAACCATGAACTGAAACTGGTTTTCTTGGCCGCGATTGTGCACTGTTTTAAGTGCACAATGGCTAGCGGAGCAATTATTTAGACTGCTTCCTAATTGCGGTCTGGTTTGGGCGGGTATGCCGGTGCTACATAAATTTCGGGTGGTCTCTGAACCGGAACTACTTCCGGTTGTGCGAAAGCCAGCAGTTGTGGAGGCGTCTCAGCCTGTACAACGACCAGTGTCGGGCGTGGCGAGATGAGTAAAGGGACGCCAAGAGGAGTGGCAATTTCAGGCAGAACCTCTGCGGCTAGTGGAACCTCTGCTTCAGGCGGCAACACTACAACCGGCGGAACCACAGGCGGAACCACTGGTGGAATCACTGGTGGAATCACTGGTGGAATCACAGGAGGCACAGGGGTGATGGTCGCCGCCGTTGTCCTGACAGCGGGGCCACAACAAGCCACCGGCAGGGCAAAGTTACCGGCGTTGGCACCGGCAAGGGTAAAGCCGCTATAGGTGACTGTTTTATCCACACCTGCTTCTGCGGTATCGAAAGTGGCGCTGCTGCCGGGGCCGGCAACCAGGCTGACGCCGTTAGGTAAGCCCTGCAACGAAGTAAAAATTGCGGCAGTGGTGCCGTCGTAAATCTTGTCTGCACCACCGGGGTATACCAACATGCGCTGGGTCAACGTTGCACCTCCGGTCAATGTGAAGCTTGGTAAATAATCGGTCGGCGTCGTGTACGAGGTCGGATTGTAAGTAATCGTGGCTGGTGCGGCAGTGACGGTGGCGGGGGTAACGCCAAAGATCACGGTACCACCGGTAACATCCGGTTCAGTGGCCGCATTGCCGGCACTTAATACCAAACCACGGTTCAGGCCGAGGCTGCGCTCAGGAATGAGAGTGCCGTTGGTCAGGGTGATTTTCCCAGCCACTTCTAAATCGCGACCAGCGCAGACAGTAATGTTGCCATCGGTGGCTGTCAGGGCGGCAGACAGGTTCACATCGCGCCCACCGGCCAACAAGATACTTCCCCTGGTCGTCGTGATATCCGCATTGACGCTGATATCACGTCCACAGCATACCGCCAGACTTCCGTCGACAGCCGTAATTGGTGCGTTGATGATGACGTCGCGTGTGCCGTTCAGTGTCAGAGTCGTTGGGCTCGTTCCAGGGACTGCCGTCCAACTGACAACCTCGTTTATGAAGATGTCGCCATTGCCAGCCCCGGCCGGGTTGCTGATAGTGACGTTGTTATTGACGAGTTGACCGGAGAGCGCCAAGCCAGAGATGTTCCCTCCGACCTGAACCAGGAAGTCGAGCGGATCGATCAGCCAAGTGCCAGTCATACCCTTGGGTGCGGCAGTCGTAATTTTGGCGTCATCCGCGATTTTTACATTGGCAGCCGAGGTCTCGATAAAACCACCGTTGCCGCCATTGGGTGCGCTGGCATCGAGCGTACCGCCGACATTGACGGTACCATTTTGCATGTCGCCCATCAGCATGATCTTGCCGTTGCGGTTCTCGATGCTTCGTGCCTGAATGATGCCAGTGTTGTTCACCGCACTCTGCATGAGGTTGCTCGCTGATCGTGCAGTCAGTAGTACCTGTCCGCCGTCGGCCTGGATCAGGCCGCCGTTTTGGGCCAGTGCGTTGACCGCACCCTTATCCACCGTGATATTGAGCAGGCCATCACCAGCCACATCGAGGGTAACCGCATTCCCCGCAGCCAGCGCCACCGTGCCGAGTTTTGCCACGATGATGCCGTCGTTGCTGATGTTGGCGCCGAGCAGGGCAACATAACCGCCATCAGCGTTGATCGCGCCCTGATTAACGATTGCAGCGTCGCTGCTGCCTGTAAACTTGTATTTACCGGCCATGAAATCACTGTCACTGATGTTCAGGGTGGAAGCGACCAGCCCGCCAACATTGACCGATGCGTTTTGGCCAAACAGGATGCCGTTCGGATTGACCAGAAAGACTTTGCCGTTGGACGAAAGACTGCCGAGAATGCTGGAAGGATCTGAACCAATGACCCGGTTGAGTGCTACCGAGTTGCTGTTGGGCTGCACGAAGCGAACCGCTTCCGTCTGGCCGATACTGAAACTTTGCCAGTTGATGGCGACATTCTGCGTCGACTGCGTGATGGTTGTGCTGCCCGCGCCACTGCTAATCGTGGCGCCTCCTGCTGAAACGACACCGCCAGCTGGCAGCGCGTAGACATTTGCTCCAAAAGACAGTAACAGTGAAGCCGCAAGAGCTTTGAGAGCAAATCCTGCGCTAGCTGCCGTTTTGCTGTTGCCGGAAGAAATACTTTTGCCAGCACTTCTGGCATTTTCGGGAACGGCAATACAAGTGCCGGTTCTGGCATTCCAGATCAATCGATAGAAACTGTTCATTTTGTTACCCCATTCCCAAAAGTATTCGCGGGCATAATCTCCCATGTCAGATATTGCTACTGGGCGCGGGGCTTTGTCTGTTCGCAAACGCACATTCAAACGGTGGGGTGAGCGCGAGCCCAAGAGGCTGGGTGGCGCGGCGAGGCAAAAGCCACTGTTCTGACAGGAACAGAAAAAAGGCGCGTCCCGTTGGAGACGCGCCCTTATTGGTGGCTGTAGTGATCAGTTTTACAAGTACTTCCTCGCGGTTTTGTTGTTGACGACCTTCCTAAAAATACTTCACAACCTGTATCCAGAAACGACCAGACTTGTCCGGAGCTGAAGTCGCCACGGCATTGCCAATCTTGTGGGCGTAGTAGGCTCTCGCCACAAAATTGTTGGTTTCCGACCAGTTGATGCCTATTCCGGCGCCGCTCAGGGTTCTGCGATTCGTCCCTGCCGCCCAGGGTTCTTTATTGACAGTAATGGTGCCGGTATCGACGAAACCAATCAAATGCACCTGCCCAAGCTGTTGTTCGGAGAATCTCGGCAGTCGCAGTCTGGCCTCAAGATTGAGCAGATAGCCTTCATCGCCATAGGCCTCGCCTTCCGGATAGGCGCGTACGCCATACATGCCGCCCAGTTCCATCTTTTCCGAAATATCCAGATTCTTCGAGGCGAATTGTCCATTGATGGCTGCGTAGAGCGAGAAGGAATCGGTCACGCTCTGTAGTCGCGCGGCACTAAATCCGAGCTTGTTGTAATGGCCATTGCTGCGTGCCGTTGCTGCATCTATCAGGCGCGCGGCGGGAGTTTCGATATCGAGATTGCCGGTATACCAAGTGAGAGCATAGGTTGTCAGCCCGCCGCCGCCAAAATTGTCCCGGGCATCGCCATAAAGGCTGGGCATCAAAACCTTTACCTTCCTGTCGGTAACTGACGAAGTCAGGTCGATTTTGTCTTGAAAGGTCTTGTGGTCAAAGGCAAGCCCGACGTTGAGATTGCTGTTGCGCGTCCGGATCAGCGGATAGCTGCCATAGATACTGGCGATTCTGGCCGTACCGTGTGCATTCAGGCTTTCAAACTCCCGGCCCAGTTCATATCCCAGCCAACTGTAAGCAACTCCGGCTCTGGCTTTACCAAATTGCATCTGGTACGAGGCGCGGGCATAGTTCAGGCCGGAACCTGAAGTCAGCACACGCAGCGAAGCCACATCACCCCGGCCAGCCAGATTGTTGAGATTCACCGTAGCGCCAAGCCTGTATTCGCCGGTATAGCGGTTACCAGCGTTGTCGGCATCAATACTCCCTGTCACGCGCCGCCCCGGTGTGACGTCAACAATCAGGTCAGAGGCGCCGACGGAAGCGCCGGGAGCCAGAGTCGCCTTGACGTTTACGCCGGGAATGTCGGAGAGCAGCAATAGACGGTTCTCAAGTGGCGCGGAGGTGATCGGATCGCCGCTATTGAGGCCGCCGAGAAGGCCGTTGGCCAGATCATCGGAGAGGTTGGTTTGATTGCGCAGTGTCACCTTCCCGTACTGACCGTCGATCACGGCGATGGTCACGACACCGTCCTTGATGTCTTGCGCCGGCAGGTAGGCTTGGGCGACGAAATAGCCATTACGACGATAATGATCCGTGATCCTGGCTGCCATGTTGCGTAGGTCGGCCAGGGACAGCTCACTTCCCGATTGGAAACCGGTGAGCGCCAGCAACTCGGACTCGGAATACGCTTTCGCCCCTGTCACTCTTAAACTCTTGACCTGAATTCTCTGACTTTCGGCACCCGGAATGGCCGGCGTGCTGATTGGCTCGACATCGACTTTTGGCGCAATCTTTTGCGGAACAGGCGTCGGCGGAATCTGTTGCATCTGACTGCCGGCGCTCGGGGGTTGCTGGGCAAAGGCGCATTGGCTCAATGCCAGCAAGGCACAGGGAAAAAATCTATTTTTTAACATGGGCGCTTTCGGAGTAAAGGGATAAAAAAACAAATATCAATTGAATCTATAGATAGCCTGTTTGATATTTTCTTTTCAGTTAAAGGCTCCGTCTGTGCGTTGCCGCACATAGCAGAAAAACAGATGCAATTTTTCTGCCGGACACGCTGAAAGCCTGACCTGCATTATTTGACAAAGGATTGCTCTGAGTACGCTGGCGCACAGACTCGGGATTTGATGAGGGGCAGGATGCCAAACAGAGAGACGCCCATACTCGAATGCTTATCCATCTACCAGGAGAGTACAGGGGATGTTTTCTCATCAAGGCAATGGCATGCCGGCATCCGTCGAAATCGCCATTAATTCAAGTGCACAAGGAGATGTGATGGCTACCGAACTGAACACAAGCAGTGGAAGTTTCCACGACAAGAAACAATTACTGGTCAATGATATGAAGGGTGTAGTTGGCGATGCCAATGATATTTTGAAGCAAGTCGCTCATTCCACGGCTGAAGAAATTGGTGCGGTGCGAACCGCAGTGACGGAAAAAGCCAAGTGTGTTGCAAGCGCCACCAACGAATATGTCAGAGAGAGCCCCTGGAGGACGCTCGGAATCGTGGCCGCCGCTGGTCTCGTTGTCGGCTTTCTTCTGAACCGGCGCTGATTCTGGCGAGGCAGCAAGTGGTTCCGTTATCCGATTGACCCATAACCAATGCAACTTTGCGTCAGGTCTCTGGCTCATGCCCGAACGTTTCGCATCGTTGCAGCAGCCAGGAGTACTCATGTCAGCAAATCTCGATGACCAAGCCAAGTCCATGATGAAAAATTTGGCAGAACTTGGTCGCAACGTGCCGCAGATCATCAATCATCGCGTCACGCAGATGGCTTTCGCCGGGCCCTTTTTGTCGGAGCATCAGCGTCAGGAATATCAGGACATGTTTACCGAAAAAACGGTTGCGTTCAATGCTTCCTGGAGCGCCATGTTCATGCAGGCGCTGCGCACCAATCAAACGCTGATGGATTATTTCCTGCGTTCGTGCTGGTCGCCCTGGCTGGGAATGGCGCCATCTGTTAATGCTGTAGCTACGGAACTTCAAGGCGCTGCAATGGGCGTTCTGGAAAAGGGAATGGCGCCGGTCTATCAGCAGGTCACGGCAAATGCCAGGCATGTGGCGCGCGCCAGTCTTCAGTAAGCCCATATTCAAATATGTCATGAGCGATGCCCCGACCACTGTTCTTGTCGTTGAGAACGACCCGGACAATGCCAAACTGATCCAGAAGGCACTTGTGGGCAGGCAGGCTAGTGCTTTTCTGGTTGAATGTGTAACACGGCTCTCCGAGGCGCTTGAACGACTGCGCCAGGGAGAGGTGGATGTGATCCTGCTCGATCTGACGCTACCGGATGGCCACGGGGTTGAGGTGGTCGATCAGGTGTCCAAAGCAGCGCCGAATGCCCTGATCCTGCTGTTGTGCGCAACCAGCGACGAAGAAACCGTGTGTGAGGCCATCCAGCACGGCGCCCAGGATTATCTGGTCAAAGGCCATGTCGACGCTCATTGGTTGCCGCGCGCCCTGCGTTACGCCATCGAACGCAAGGCGACAGAAGATGCTTTGTTCGAGGAGAAAGAGCGCGCCCAGGTGACGCTCAACTCCATCGGTGACGCCGTGCTGACCACCGACCTGCTGGGCAATTTGACTTACATGAATCTGGTGGCGGAGAAAATGACCGGCTGGTCCTGGGGAGAGGCCTTGGGTCGGCCGCTTGCCGAGGTGTTTCGCATTGTCAGCGGCGAAGATCACAAAGCGGCCCGAAATCCGGCGCAGCAGGCTATCAAGGAAAACCAGACCGTCGGGTTGGCGTCGGACTGCATGCTGGTTCGCCGTGACGGTATCGAGACTGCCATTGAGGATTCGGCGGCGCCAATCCACAACCGCGAGGGTCGGGTAATCGGGGCGGTAATTGTCTTCCACGATGTCAGCGAGTCGCGCTTCATGGCGCTGAAAATGGCGCATCTGGCACAGCACGATTTTCTGACCGACTTGCCCAATCGGGTATTGCTGACCGAACGTCTCTTCCAGGCTATCGGTCTGGCGCGCCGGCACCAAAAGCAAGTCGCCCTGATGTTCCTCGATCTGGATCATTTCAAGCATATCAACGATTCCCTGGGACATACCATCGGCGATCAACTGCTGCAATCGGTGGCGGAGCGCCTGACGGCGTGTGTGCGGGACACGGATACGGTGTGCCGTCAGGGCGGCGATGAGTTTGTCATCCTGCTGGCTGAAATCGAGCAAGCGCAAGATGCGGGAATTATTGCCGAGAAGTTGATTGAAGCTTTTGTCGAGCCGCATGTGATCGGCGGACACGAACTCCATGTCACCTTGAGCATTGGCATCAGCGTTTACCCGGAGGACGGTAAAGACGTCGATTCCGTGCTGCAGAATGCCGACACTGCGATGTATCACGCCAAAGCCAGCGGGCGTAATAATTACCAGTTTTTCAAAGCCGAGATGAATACCCGGGCGGTGCACCGCCTATCGGTTGAAAGCAGCCTGCGCCGCGCTCTGAAAAAGGGAGAGTTTTTTCTGCAATACCAGCCCCAGATCGATATTGCTTCTGGCGCGATTACCGGTACTGAAGCACTTATCCGCTGGCAGGATCCGCAGCTCGGGCTGGTCTACCCGGAGCAGTTCATTCCGATTGCCGAGGAATGTGGTCTCATCGTGCCGATCGGTCGCTGGGTGTTGCGTGAAGCCTGCCGACAGGTCAAAGCCTGGCAGGATGCGGGTTTGCCCGCCGTACCCGTCGCGGTCAATATTTCCGCCGTGGAGTTCCGGCACAAGAACTTTCTTGCCGGTATTGCGCTGATCCTGAAAGAAACTGGCTTGAAGCCAACCTATCTCGAACTGGAATTGACCGAAAGTATCCTGATGCACGATACAGAATCGTCAAAGTCGGGGCTTGAAGCGCTCAAGGCCATGGGTGTCAATCTGGCCATCGACGATTTCGGCACGGGCTATTCGAGTCTGAGTTATTTAAAGCGCTTCCCGATTGATACCTTGAAAATCGATCAGTCTTTTGTGCAAGACATCACCACCAATGCGGATGACGCCACTATCGTCAGCGCTGTGATCGGCATGGGGAGAAACCTGAAGCAGCGGGTCATTGCCGAAGGTGTCGAAACTTGTGAACAGCTTGCCTTCCTGCGCACACAACTGTGCGACCAGGGGCAGGGCTTCAAATTCAGCCATCCCTTGTCCGCCGAAGATTTCGGGCGTTTGCTCGGTCAAGGTCATGCCAAAACGCCGGGATAAGAGCGCCTCTAAAAATTCGTCAAACCGGTGAAGACTGGTGTCAATAACCTTGTGCTTCTGAATTCCAATACCCGAAAAGCCCCGCATGCGCGGGGCTTTTCTTTCGTCCATTTAGCAGAACCGGATTACTTGCTGGCGCTTGTTGCGCTCTTTTGCGGATCTAATTTCGAAGGATCCTTGATCGCTTCTTTGGACGAAGCGGGATGAGCCGAATCGTGAGTCATGGGCTTCGCATCTGTTTTTGCCGAGGCTGGTGCGTTACTGCCAAGACCAGTTTTCGGGCTGTCAGTCTTTGTGCTTGCATTCTGTTCGATGGGCTTGTTCATGTGATGTCCTCTGAATTAAACCGGCAAAGCGCGGAATTGCGATCTGCCAAGACTGGAACAATGACAGTCAAAGAGCGCAGGGTCTGTGCGCTGCCACACTGAACCGGTCAAATCTTCAAGGCAGGGCTTTCATGACGCTGACTATGTGCGCTGTCAAACAGACGGCACAACGCTATCGCAATAATCTGAACGCTTCAGCATCAGTTCCTGAGGAGCGCAATCGATGAGCACAAACACCACATTTGCATCGTCCACAACCCAGGACGCGATTCTGAAGAGAATACAAAAACACTTGGCCGATAAGGTCGAAACTCCCTTTGGCATTCGCTTATGGGGCGATCGCGCCTACCGCTTTGGGCAAGGCGAGCCGAAAGTCGATATCCTGGTGCATGATCGCAAAGGTCTGGCGGCGCTGAGCCGGCTGGATGAAGTGAGTATTTGCGAAGCCTACATGGCGGGCAGCTTGGATGTCGTCGGCGACATGCTGGGCTTCGTCAGCCTGCGCGGCACCTTGAGCGACAGCCATCCATTGCATTACCTGTGGCGGCGCCTTGCACCCTGGGTTATGGGTCGAATCCCCACCAACCGGCAGGCCATAGCTTCCCACTATGATTTCGACAACGCGTTTTATCTGCTGTTCATGGATCAGACCCGTTGTTATTCGCAAGCGGTGTTTGCGCATGATGAGGAAGCGCTCGAAACAGCGCAGCGCCGCAAGCTGGATTTCGCCATTGATGCCTGCCATCTGAAATCGGGCGATCGCGTTCTTGATGTCGGCGGCGGTTGGGGTAGCTTCACGGAACACGCCGGGCGACGTGGCATACAAGTCACCTCGCTGACCATCTCGCGCCAATCGGAGGCATTTCTTGCTGACCTGATTCCGCGTGCCAAGCTACCTTGCCGGGTGCTGAATCAGGACTTTCTGGTGCACACCCCGGCTGAGTCTTATGACGCCATCGCAATTCTCGGAGTCATGGAACACCTACCCGATTACCCGGCGGTGCTGAAGCAATTCCAGTACCTGCTGAAGCCGGGCGGCCGGGTTTATCTGGATGCCAGCGCCTTCCGCGAAAAGTATGTCAAACCCACTTTTGTCTCCCGCTATGTTTTTCCGGGCGATCATTCCTACTTCTGCCTGCACGATTTTCTCGCTGCCGCCGCCAAAACGCAGATGGATGTGCTGGAAGTTTACAACGATCGCCACAATTACTACCTGACCTGCAAGGCCTGGGCTGAAAACCTGGAAGCAGCGCGCGATGAAATCATCCGGCGCTGGGGCGATGCGCTCTATCGCCGCTTCCGGCTCTATCTGTGGGGGTCGGCTTCCGCCTTTCTCAATCGCGGCATGGAAGCCTATCGGGTGATTCTGGAAAAACCACTGGAGATGGCTTGAGAAATGGGGCGCGTGGTTGCCGCCATGAGCTTACATCCTCAGTCTGATGGTGCTTCTCTGGCTGGAAAAATTTTTGCAGATGGTGCAATTTATACTACAGGCAGCACTAGATTCCAGCCTGCGCCGGGGTGAGTTGCTTGTGAAGGCGCGATATCAGTGTTTTCTATCGCTTTCATTTGCCGTATTGACCACTATCGTAAGCCACGGCGAAAAAGGTTCCCATTCGAGTTCAGGATGATGCCATCCTCAGTGATTTGTTCCAGCTTGAGACCGGGTGCCACCGCATCGCCTTCGCGCAGCATCCGGTCGTTGATCCAGACTTTCCGGTTGGCGGCATTGCTAGAATAGGCATGAACCGATATTGTCATTTTCTGCAGACGCTGTGAACTTGAGTCAAGCGGTTTGGTCTTTGATGCCGGAGTTGGTGTTGGAGCGGCGGTAAGCTTGTTAGTGCTTTGCCGGGTTGCAGTCTTTGGCAACTTTGCGTCGGGCGCGAGCTTGGGTGCTGACACTGGTGCAGAATCTATCAGTGCCGCTGGGGGCGTTGTCAGGCTTGTTACAAAAGGAGTCTGCTCTGTTTGCCACGGGCGCAGCCAGCCGATGATCACGCCAATGCTGAGTACAAGAGCAATTGTCAGGCCGAAAAAGAACAGCATCGGCTTTCTGGGTGCCACTGCTACTGGTGTCAGCATTTGCGCAGTGGTCAGTGTTGGTGCCATGCCGCGCTGGCGCTCCAGATCGGATTCGCGCAGGGCTTCGAGAATGTACGACATGTCTATTGATTCCCCTGGCGCGCCAGGGCTGCCGGGTTTTCTGCTGATGCGCTTGAATTGCCTGTGAATTGAGCCAATTTGTCTGTGCGGTTTGGTATCCCCGATGGTTTTGATTCCATGCGGCGATTGTTCAAGGGAAAGCTTAGTTTCGGCGCTTTTTGATCTCCCACGCCGGCAAGATACATGATGGTTTGTGGCTCCAATGCGCCGGTCGGAATCAGGCCATGCGCGAGCTGGAATTGTTTCAGTTCGCGTACGAGTCCTTCATCAAATATCGGATCCTTGCCTGAATCGGCCGGTTGGCCCCGTGCAATCGCCAGTTGTCCGGCCAGCCATTGCACTGGCGTGCCACGTTCACCCGGTCGGAGATTGCTGCGCATCTGCAGCGGCGGTCGCCAGAGCAGGGTGTATTGCCCTGACCATTGACTGGCCAGGGCGGCCAGTGAGGTGGTGACGATTTGGTCGCCGAGAGAGAAGCTTGCGCTGTTATCGCCAAGTGCAGTCAATGTGACATGAAAATCGTTGCCTTCGGCAGTGCGCATCTGCAGCACTGCGGGCCTGTTCAATTTTCGTAAGTCATCCAGGCCGCCGCGCCCACTATAGCAGCGCAAGCCAACGCTTCTGGCCTGATGGCAGACATCGGTGCCTTGGCGATAGTCCATATCCCATGTTTGGAACAGGGCGGCGTAGGCGAGGGGTCGACTGGCGGGCAGCGTGGCCTGGCTCTTCGGCCACTCGAGGGTGTCCAGCAAGGCGACTTCTGCCTTGGCTGCTGTAGTGGCTACAGGCGCTTTTTCTGGCGGTTTGTTAGGCGCGGCGGCTTTTGCACTGACTGATGGCACTATTGCACCCATTTCTGCGCTTTGTCGCTGTTGATAAATGGGTAGCGCCAATGCCAGAGCCATCGCCAGGATCAGGCTGGCGCTGAGTGCATAGAGCCGTTTGGCGCCTTGTTGCTTGGGCGTCTGGTGCAAGGTCTCGCGTGCGGCCTGTTCAAGCGTTGCCTTGTCGACGCGTTCCTTGCGCTGCACATAGGCACCCAGCAGGGCGCGGTCGCAGAGCACGTTGATCACGCGCGGAACACCTCCACTCAAGCGATACAGGCGGCCCGTCAGACGCTCGGGAATGAGTTGTCTTTTGCCCCAGGAAACTTCGAGCCGATGACTGACATAAGCGGCGACTTCTTTTTTGCAGAGTGGCCCCAGATGATAGCGGGCGACGATACGCTGGCTTAACTGCCTTAATTCCCGGCGATCCAGCAAGGTGGCGAGTTCGGGTTGGCCAATCAGGATGATCTGCAAAAGTTTGCGTTGGTTAGTCTCCAGATTGGTCAGGAGACGCATCTGTTCGAGCACTTCCACCGCAAGGTTCTGTGCTTCGTCGATGATCAGCACAATGCGCCGGCCTTTGGCGTGGGCACGTAGCAAATGGGAATTGATGAAATCGATGAACACCTTGATGCTGTGATTGCCGGGTGGGTAGCAAATACCGATTTCGGAGCAGAAGGTCGACAGCAATTCCTCGACCGTCAGCTTGGGATTGAAGATGTAGGCGACATCGCAGTTGTCGGGAATTTGTTCGAGCAGACAGCGGCAGAGCGTGGTCTTGCCCGAGCCAACCTCGCCGGTCAGCAATACGAAGCCGCCATCGCCCTTTACGCCATAGAGCAGGTGGGCAAGTGCCTCCTGATGGCGCTGGCTCAGGTAGAGAAAGCGCGGGTCGGGGGCGATGGAAAAGGGGGCTTCGGCTAAACCAAAATATTTTTCGTACATGGCAAGGGTGCAGACTTAATGATTGGTATCAATACATGGCCTCAAGAGCAAAGCGGCCCCAAGGCCGTCTTGCTCTTTACCCTACGTTAAATCCTTACAGCCGGGGTTCGCCCTGTTCGTTGACGGTTACCGTCGACCCTGGGCGTGTTGTCATCTGCACGCGGTGTTCCTGGCCACGGAAGTTGTAGACAACATCCCAGAAGTTGGGTTGAACTTGGCCAGGTACGCTCGTGCAACGCTGGACGTCCTGAGTGGTCACGCGCTGACCATCGTTGCGGCCGACCCTGGAACCGATCACCCCGCCGGCAACCGCGCCACCGGCAGTCATAATATCCTTGCCATGCCCGCCGCCGACCTGGTGACCGAGAATGCCGCCAATGATGGCGCCGACAATGGCGCCGGGGACATTGGTTTGCCTTCTGTCCTGAACGACGACTTGTTCACTTTCAACCCAGCAGCGCTGCTCAGGTGAGCCGACCACGGCACGGACGGAAGTCACATTCGCTTCGTACAGCTTCTCGTTGCGGTGCCGGTAATAATCGTATTCTGCAACCGGAGCGGGCGCATAACGATTGTCATCAATGTGCGCGTTCCTGCTGACAATCCGTGCCGATGAAATTTTATTATTCAAGCCCATTGCGGCGAGAGAAGGGTAGCGGCCCGGTCGCAGGATGGCACATTGACCATTGTAGCGGGCGTCTTCGCAAACCTCCCAGCGATTGCCGACCACCTCGGCTGAGGTGGCGCGGTCATTAAAACCATAGCGCTGGAAATTGCGGATTTGTGTCTCAGTCGAGAAAGACCGGCCTTGAAAGCCTTGGTTTTCGTAGAAGGTGATCTGTGCGATTGCTTGCGTGGCAATGGCCAATCCGGCCATCAACAATGCTTTTTTCAATAATGCGTACATTTGCTATCTCCTCTGAAATTCGCGTATGCCCATGGTTGTCAGGCAATAGAGACAATATGACGCTTCACCGAAACAGCGTCTGTGCGCTTCCGCACAGTTACTGCATTTCCCAGGCGCCGCCGCGCGCCTTGAAGAGTCCGAACGACGCCTGTAGCCTTGGGGTCAGAATCTTTGCCAGTTGATCTTCGGTCTGGAAAAGACTGCGTTGCGCATCAATAAATGCCAGCAGTACAGGATCTTGCGGCGTCCAAATGTGAATGCCTTCGAGCAAAACACTGTCTTTCAGTACGTCTCTGATCGTGCGTTCGGCACAAGGGATTTTTTTTGCCAGTTGCTCAGTAGATAACTATGTGCGAATCATGGTAATCTCCGGTATGATTGTTACAGAAATTAATATATTATATCATTTGTAACAAATTAGTATCGCGCTGGACGTTCATATGCAACTACTTTGTTACAATCGTGCAATTATTTAAGCATTTGGTGGGTTATGATCAGATTCAGAATTACAGAACTGATGGCCGAGAAACAATTCAGAGAAGGGAAAAGGGTGACTCTGCTCGAAATTGCTGGTTCGACTGGAATCAACCGAATGACGCTTTCCCGGATGATCAATCTGAAGGGCTATAGCACCGTGACGGACAATCTCGACAAGTTGTGCGCCTATTTCCGTTGCGGTTTGGGTGATATTGCCGAGTACGTGCCGACTGACGCAGAGTCGGCAGGCAAGAATGAAGAATCCGGTCGCAAATAATGCGAATGACACCAGCCATGCCATGGCCCATAATTGCAAATGTAAATTTGCATTTGGGTCGTTGTTTTTCTTTGCTGAATTTTATTTTGGAAAAAGTTGGGCCATGGTTGGGCCATAGCCCAAATGAAAGCGGCTCGCATTTCTGCGAGCCGCTTTGAATTTGGCTCCCCGACCTGGGCTCGAACCAGGGACCTACGGATTAACAGTCCGGCGCTCTACCGACTGAGCTATCGAGGAATTGAGGCGCGGATGATAGACTCTTGGCTGATTTGAGTCAAGCTTACTTAAGGATGGATTTGTATAATGGATCGTATGCTGGTTTACGCGAAGACACCTGCGGGTGAAGAGGCTACGCGCCAAAGAACGCGGGTGGTTCAGCGCAATTTGCGCATGGTGCTGCTGCAGGTCGACGGGCAATTGAATGTTGACGGGCTGGTGGCCAAAATCGGCAATGAATCGCTGGTCTTCAGCGCCTTGCGTGAATTGGAGAAGGGCGGTTATATCGCGCTTTCTGCCGATGCGCCCTCGGTTTGGGAGCAGAGCAAGGTCAAGGTCAAAAAAATTGGCGCTGCCGCCGCGCAAATTTCCCATTTTTCCGCTTTTGGTCCGTCGAAGGCAGAACCTCTCGATAACGATTCTTTTGAACCTTCAATGATTGATGAATCTTCGTCCTTCAGCGCGAAGAAGCATCGCAAGAAGGTAGAGCCGGCGATCGTGGTTGCGCCTACTGCCGAGCCTGTTGCGCCGCCCGCTCCAACTCCGGCGGTGTCGCATAAATTGCCACCGCTCAAGCCTCTGCCGCCGGGTAACTGGGTCAAACCAAAAAGTTCGTCGGAACGTTTGCTGGAGACTTTGGCCGGCTTGATGTCGGGCTTAAAGACGAACTTGAAGGTTAAAAAGCCCGTGGGTGGCGATCTCGCGCCCTACAAACGCAAGTCGTGGCCGCTGCGCATTGCCGCGACTTTGGCAGCTCTTGTTGTTGTGGTTTTTCTGGTTGTCTTCTTGTATCCCTATAACAGCCACCGGGCTGGCATCGAGTCCGCCCTGGGGACGATCTTTGGCGTCCCGGTTCGTGTCGGTTCGGTTGGATCACAGCTTCTGCCCAGGCCTTCACTGACCTTGAGCAATGTTCACATAGGGGAGACTGATGAGTTGCAGATTGGGACGGTCATCGTGCCGCAATTGTTGTCGCTCTCGGGTTCGGGCCGCAAGGTGATTTCCGAGGTTGAGGTCAGGGACATGGTTGTGCAGGCTGACTTTTTCACCAATTTGCCGCGCTTGTTCAGCGGGGTGCATAGCAGCCAGAATCTGGTTGTCGAGCACGTGCGCTTCAATGGTGTGACCATGTCTGCCGCCGATCTTGCCCTCAATGGAATGGTGGGTGAGCTTTCCTTCAAGTCCGGCGAACTTCAGAATGAGTTGCTGCTGATGACCGCCGATCGCGCCTTGCAGTTCAAGTTTTCTCCGATGCAGGCTGGCATTGAGGTTGGTGTTAATAGTGTGGGATGGAAGCCTGCAGAAAACTCGCCTTACGAATTTTCGATGATCGCTGCCAAAGGTTTGCTGGAACGCGGAAAACTCAGCTTGAGTAGTACCGAGCTGCGTACTGCCGATGGTTTTTTCAAGGGCGGCTGGTCTTTCGAGTGGGGAAAGGGCAGATTTTCGACGGCCGCCAATGGCGAAGTCAGTAGTATGGATGCTCGCAAGCTGGCCAAGATGTTTTCTTTGCCTCTGGAGATGGACGGCCGTCTTTCTGGCAATGTCATTCTTGCCGGCGCAGGCAATAACTGGTCGTCAATGTGGCAGGCGACGGAAGCGACCATGACCATGCAAGTCGATCGTGGCGTGATCAATGGCGTCGATCTTGGCGAAGCTGCCAGGCGTGGCGCGGGAAATGCGGTGCGTGGCGGGCTGACCAAGTTTGACCGCATGAAGGCTGATTTAGTGATCAATTCGCAGCAGGTTTCAGGCAAGAATGTTCAGATCGAATCCGGTATGGTCACAGCCAATGGCCAATTTCTGGCGAGCAGCGACAAATCGGTTGAAGCAGAAATGCAAATGAAAATTCAGGGAACTGCGGCACCTATCCGTGCCTTGTTGCGGGTGTATGGCAAATTACCGGTATTACAGACGGTGATGGAAAAGTAGAGCCCTTATTCATGGCCGTCGCTAAGGAAAATGACAAGGCGCCTTTGGAGGTTATTGGCAAGTACCGGGTGATCCGCGAGTTGGGCAAAGGTGCGACGGCTACCGTTTACCTTTGTCAGGATCCGGATGCCGATCGGCAGGTGGCGGTCAAGCTGGTGCGCTTTGGTGCTGATGCCACGGCCATGTCGCGGCGTTTGCGCAAACTTTTCCAGACCGAAGGCGGCATCGCTCGGCGTCTTGATCATCCCAATATTGTTGCCGTATACGATGGCGTGGTCGAGGACGATTGCGCCTATCTGGCGATGGAGTATATCGAGGGCTTTTCGCTGGAGAGTTACACGCGCATCGACAAACTGTTGCCCCTGCATCGTGTTATCGGAATTGTTTTCAAGTGTTGTCTGGCGCTTGATCATGCTTTTCGCCAGGGCGTCATTCACCGCGACATCAAGCCGGCCAACATCATGGTGACGGCTGATGATGAGCCGAAGATCGCCGATTTTGGCCTGGCGCTCAATATCAGCAAGGACATTGATCAGGATTCCACTTTCATTATGGGCGTGGGCTCGCCAGCCTATATGTCGCCGGAGCAGATCAAGGGCTATCCGCTCAATCAGAAAACCGATCTTTACTCGCTGGGTGTTGTGTTGTTTCAGTTGCTGACTGGGCGCCTGCCTTATCGCGCCAACAACCAGGCAACGCTGATCTACAAGATCGTCAACACCGAACAGCCGACGGTGACAGGCATCAACCCGAATTTGCCCGAAGGTCTCAATGCCATTTTGCGCAAGGCGCTCGAAAAAGACCTCTACAACCGTTACAAGAACGGTGCAGAATTTGCCAAGGATCTGGCATCGGTGCGCTACCAGATATTGACGGAAGACGATAGCGAGCAGGATGACCACCACTTTGAAGTGCTGCGCAAACTGGAGTTCTTTACCGAATTCGAAAATATCGAATTGTGGGAAATCCTGCGTGTTTCGGTCTGGCGCGAAGTTGCTGCCGGCGTCGCGATTATCGAAGAGGGTCAGGAAAACCGGGTATTCGGGTTGCTGGTTAGCGGCTATGTCGAAGTTTCGGTTGGTGGCCGGGCGCTTTGTCGCCTGGGGGCGGGCGAGATCGTTGGCGAAGTGGCCTATCTGCATCCGACCGATCGCCATCGTTCTGCCACAGTGGTAACACTGGAACCTTCGCTCTTTCTCGAATTGAACGCGGCAGCTTTGGAATTGGCCACTGATGAACTGCGTGAGCGCATGAACAAGGCTTTGGTGGCCAAGATGATCAAGCGTATGCGCGAGGTCAACCGGATTGCCGCATCGCTGGGTGCGCCGGCGCTGTTGCCAGGCAGTGTTTTGTCGGCCGGGGATTCGCCCGTGACGCCGGAATCAGGCCAGAATCTCGAATTGTCGCCAATGTGACCAAGTGGCTTTTACGGTATGATTTGAAGAAGGGAAGCGCCGAAGATTTTGGTTTGGCGCATTTTCAGGGAGGATCCCGCCATGCGTTGTACATTCTGCCAGGCTGAAAATGCCGATGGTTCCAAATTTTGTAAAGCTTGTGGCCAGACGCTTCAGGTTGTAGCCCCTGCGCCGACTTCTGACCCAGCGGCCTGTCCGCGTTGCCAGGCGACCAATGCTGTTGGTGCAAAGTTTTGCAAGGCCTGTGGCACCCCTCTGCTGGCGGCGCCGGCAGTTGTGCCCCAGCCCGTACCGCAACCAGCACCGCAACCAGCACCGCAACCTCGTCCAGCCTCAGTGAAGCCTGCGGGCAATTTCGAGCCACAGTTTGGCGCAGTCGCAGCCGAGTCCGTCAAAGCACCGGCATCTTCATCGCGTCTTGGACTCTGGATTGCACTGATTTTGCTCATGTTCGCGCTTCTGGCCGCTGCCGGTGGTGGTGCTTGGTATTTCCTGATTCGCAAAGCGGATGTTTCTCCGGCAGCGGCGCTGGAATCTCCCAAGGACGCCTCTTCCGAGACACCGACAACGACCCTGCCTGAAAAGGCGAATGAGGTCGAGCCCGTTAAAGAGGCGACGAGCGAGCCAGAAAAAGCGCCAGATGCTCAGGCCGAGTCGAAGCCAGAGGAGAAGTCCGAACAGAAGGCAGTGGAAAAGCCGGAGCCATTGCCGGAACCCAAGGTAGAAGCCAAGCCCGAACCAGTCAAGCCTGTGCCGCCCAAAGTGGTGAAGCCCGAGCCGCGCCCCTATTATCGTGACGAACCCTATCGGCGCGAGCCTTACCGTCGTGATTATCGCCGTGAGCCCTATGACCGCGACGGACGCGAATCCTATCGTCGCGAACCCGTTCCGCCTCCGCCGCCAAGTTTGCCGGATTGGTTGCAGGGTTTGCGCGCCGAAGTTGCACGCTGTGCCGGCAAGAATCCCATCAGCAAGTCGATATGCGAGGAGAAGGCGCGCAATCGCTTCTGTCCCGGCAACTGGGATAGGGTCAGGGATTGCGAGTCGCGTCAGACTCCATCTCAATCACAGCAAACACCGTTTTCACCGTAGGGATTTTGTAGCTGTTACCACCGTTCCTTGTGCTAAGAGCCAAAGGAACGGTGGGCAGCGGATTTAGATCAGCGCTTGGCGCTGCAGGCTGATGCCGTCCCAACCCAGGATTTCGCCGCGATCTTCCTGCCAGTCGGCCAGCACCCAGCGCTCGACCGGGATATTGTCGACAAGGTGATGATGGGTTGCTGGCTGGTGGGTATGGCCGTGGATGAACGTGGCGTGGCCGTGCTGGCGGATGAAGTCATCCGTGGTTTGCCGGTTGAGATCCATCAGGGTGCTGTCTTTTTGTTGCTTGTACTGCGTACTTTGCTGACGGAGTTGGGTGGCAAGGGCGCGTCGTTCGGCCAGGGGTCTGGCGAGAAAAGCTGTTTGCCACGTGGGTGACCGCACCTGAAGGCGAAAAGACTGATATTCCTTGTCGTCCGTGCACAGAGCGTCACCGTGTGAGAGGACAAATTTTTTCTCAGGCAGGGAAAGAAGAAAGGGATCGGGGAGCAGCTTGGTTGCACTGGCGGCTGCAAAACGGCTGCCGAGAAGGAAATCACGGTTGCCACGCTGGATGTGAATGGAAATACCAGCAGCGCTGGCGGCGTTCAGGGCGGCAATGATTTTTTGATGAAAGGAATCATCGTCATCGTCGCCGATCCAGGCTTCAAACAGGTCGCCCAGAATGTAGAGCGATTGGGCTTGCCGAGCCAACCCGCCGAGGTAATCAAGAAAAATACGCGTCACCCCGGGCGAGCCGGGGGACAGGTGCACATCGGAAAGAAAATGTATCAATACAGAGGGCTGGCTTAGACGATTTCTGCCTTCTCGATGATGACGTCGTCGACAGGAACGTCGTGATGCATACCCTTGTTGCCGGTTTTGACTTTGCGGATGGCGTCGACGACATCCATTCCCTCGGCGACCTGAGCAAAAACGCAATAGCCCCAGCCACTGCCAGACGGGGACTTGAAGTCGAGAAAATCATTGTCGACGACATTGATGAAGAATTGGGCGGTGGCGGAATGCGGGTCATTGGTACGTGCCATGGCGACGCTGCCACGCTTGTTTTTCAGGCCGTTGGCGGCTTCGTTATCGATCGGGTCGTTGACCGACTTTTGCTTCATTCCAGGTTCAAAACCGCCACCTTGAACCATGAAGGTGCTGATAACGCGGTGGAACACGGTGTTGTCGTAGTGTCCGGATTTGACGTAGGCTAGAAAGTTTTCGACCGTCTTCGGGGCTTTTTCTGCGTCGAGTTCAAGAGTGATGACGCCAAAATTGGTTGTGAGCTTGACCATGAGAAATCCTTACTTTTCTGAAATGATGGTGACACTTTCGATGACGATGGGCGTCTGCGGAACGTTCTGGTGCATGCCCGAATTGCCGGTCGGAACCTTGGCGATTTTATCGACGACTTCCATGCCTGCCTTGACCTTGCCAAAGACGGCATAACCCCAGCCGTCGAAGGAAGGGTAGTCCAAGCTGGCATTGTCGGCATGGTTGATGAAGAACTGGGAACTGGCGGAGTGCGGACTCGACATGCGGGCCATGGCAATGGAGCCACGAAGGTTTTTCAGGCCATTTTTGGCTTCGTTTTCGATTGGCGCCTGGGTGGGTTTCTGGTTCATCTTGTCATCGAAGCCGCCTCCCTGGATCATGAAATTAGGCATGACGCGATGGAAGATGGTGCCGTTGTAAAAACCTTCTTTGGCGTACTTGAGAAAATTGGCCACGCTTTTTGGTGCTTTTTGGGCATCAAGCTCAATGACGATCTTGCCCAGACTGGTCTTGAGTTCGACCGTTGGTGCCGCCCAGACGGCAGTTGCCAGACACAGGCTGGCTATCAGGGTGGCAAATTTTTGCATCATTTTTATGCGGCTCCTTCGTAGATAATTTTCCATTTGCCGTCTTCGCGTTTCCAGTACTGGCGCTTTTTCATTGTGTTGTGGAGATTGTTGCTGCGATATTGTTGCTCGAAGGTGACGACGATGAGCTCTTCCTTGCCAGGATGGCGGAAGACGGAAAGGTTGGCGACACGAACCTTGATCCATTCCTTGCTGGCGTTGATTTTGCGTTTTTGCTCGGCAAATTGCTCAAAATTTTGCTCGCCGGCCGCGAACTTGCGTGAATAATGCTGCAGGAAACGTTCGGAATCGCGGCTTTCCCAGTCGCTGCGCCAGGCCTCAATGGTCTTGTTGAGGGCGTTGCGTTCCTTGTTCCAGTCGTCGAGCGACAGCCACTCGACTGAATTGCTGATGATGACCGGCGTCAAACCGATCTGGAGATTCTTGGCGATGACATCCAGGTCGCGATTGGCCAGTACGACGCAGCCGTCAGAAGCCTTGGGCGGACGCGAGAAAGTATCGGAGGGCGTGCCGTGCAGCCAGATGCCATGGCCCTTGCGGCCTTGTTGCTTGTCCCATTCATTGGGATAGTTGATGGGGAAAGCGCCGCTGCCGTAAAGATCGGGCAGCTTTTGCCGTGGCAGGCTGG
The DNA here is from genome assembly GCA_018262285.1 of Pseudomonadota bacterium. Lineage (GTDB taxonomy): Bacteria > Pseudomonadota > Gammaproteobacteria > Burkholderiales > Rhodocyclaceae > UBA1934. Next base: position 27,678 of record JAGTRX010000013.1, read on the forward strand.
AAATGACGTGGTAGACGCCGATGGGTGTCTTTTTGTCGCCTTCGCTGAATTTGTTGGCGCCAAGTTTGCCCTGGCTGATGTAGTAATCGGCGACGAACTGCGGGCGGCCATTGTTGTTGGCGTACACGTAGAGGCGCGATTTCTGTGTGTCGACGACGATGGCGTGCTTCTGGTCAGGCTGCATTTGCAGAAGGTAGCGTGGCACATAGTTGGCGGGCGGCTTGCTGCGGTAAGCTCTGAGACGAGCCACCGCTTCTTCACGCAGATCGGCGACCTTGTCGGTGGCACCGGCACTGCCGCCACCAAAGCTGGAAATGGGCTTGGTACGCGCCAACAGCAAATCACCGCGAATGAGGTGACCCAAACGGAAGTTGGGGTATTGATTCAACAGGGCATCGGTGAGTTGCAGCGCCTGATCGAGACGGTTTTGCTCAATGGACTGAAAAACCCGGTTGAGCAAAGGTTCCGGGCCAGAATCCGATACGGTGCTGGCGAGCGTTGGCGCGACCATATTGGAAGCCGATGCTTCGGATATGACATTGGAGAAGTCCGCCGGAGCGGCTGCCTGAGCTTTGGGAACTGTTTTACGGGTGATCGGTTTTGCCGATTTTTTGGCCGGTTTGGTAGCGACTTTATGGCTGGCATTCGCCGCCTTGTGCTTTTTGGCACTTCTGTCGGGGCGGGCATGAACGCTGGCAGCAAGACAAACGGCCAGCGCCAGGAGCAGAAGTGGCTTGCGAATCAGCATCAGCGGGTTTGTTCGTCCTGAATCAGCCACTTGCCGTTGGAGCGCACCATGATCAGAACTTTGCCGGTTGAATTGGCCAGTCCTGCCGCCTTGTAGTGCTGACGGAATTTGACCGTGGCCTTGTTGCCATCAACGGTGATCACCGGCTGGTCATAACTCACCTGAATTTTGCCTCCCTTACCGGCGATACGCTGTTGGCGCTGCGCTTCCCATGCCTTGCGCGACAGGCCATTGGGCGTCTTGAAGTCGTTGCTGTAATGGGCGAGGTAGCCGCGTACATCCTTGTTTGACCAGGCTGCTGCCCAGCCGGCCAAGGCTTTGGTAACTTCGTCATCGCCAGCCTTGCTGGCAGGCGCAGCGGCCGGTGCGGTTTCAGCCGCAGCGACAGGCGTTGGCTTGGTCGTGGCCGCTTTGGTCGCTGGAGCCGAAGCGGCCGGTGTGGTGGACACCACTGCCGCTGTCGGCGCGGTGGTTGAGGTTACAACAGCTCTGGTGGTGGTGGTTGCAGCAGCTAGTGTTGTGGTGGTGGGAGCCTGGGTCGGGGCGGCGGCGACCTTGACTGGTTCTGGCCTGACGGCTGCCGGACGAACGCCCGGTTTGCCGGAAGTGCTGATCAAGTCACGGATGAGTGCCAGCTTGTTTTGCGCTGTCGGGTTTGATGAGTCGATTTGCAAGGCCTTGTCGTAGGCCTGGCTGGCCAGCTTGGCGTAAACATCGCCGAGATTTTCGTAGGCGATAGCGTAGGAGGGATGGGTGCGAATCGCCATTTCCAGCGCCGTGCGGGATTTGTCGTACTGTTTTTGCTGGGCGTAGAGTACCGCCAGGTTGTTGTAGGGCTCGGGCAGTTCCGGGTAATCTTCGGTCAGCTTGGTGAACACGGCGATGGCGTCGGCCGGTTTGTTCATCTCGGTCAGGATCAAACCCTTGATGAAACGACCCTGGGCATCCTTGGGGCGGCTGGCAAGATAGGCGTCGACCTTGGTGAGAGCCTGCGGGAACTGCCCCTGCTTGATGAGGCGTTGAACCTCCGGCAAATTGGCAAAGGCAGGAAGGGCGGTCATAAGGACGGCGCCGAGAAGAAGGGCACGCAATTTTGCGCCGGTCTGAATGCGGGTAAGAGCCTTCATCGCCATGTTACAATCCGTCGTGTAAATAATCCCTGATTCTACCAAGAACTGCGGCCAATCCAAAGCTTTGTCGCAGGTTTTGAACTCCCTTATTCTCGATACGTCATGTTGAAAATTTTCAACACGCTCAAGCGTGAAAAACAGTCCTTTGTGCCCATTGTTTCTGGTCAGGTGCGCATGTATGTTTGCGGAATGACCGTCTATGATTATTGCCATCTCGGGCACGCCCGGGTGATGGTGGTTTTCGACCTGGTTTATCGCTGGCTGAAGGCATCAGGTTTTGAGGTGACGTACGTTCGCAATATCACCGATATTGACGACAAAATTATCCGCCGTGCCGCAGAAAATGGCGAAACTATCTATCAACTGACGGATCGCTTCATTGCCTTCATGCATGAAGATGCCGATGCCCTTGGCGTGCTAAGGCCGACGCACGAACCGCGCGCCACTGATTATGTGCCGCAGATGCTCGAATTGATCCGCCAGTTGGAGGCCAATGGTTTGGCCTATCAGGCGACGGATGGCGATGTAAATTTTGCCGTGCGCAAGTTCGAAGGCTACGGCAAGCTTTCCGGCAAATCGCTCGACGATCTGCGCGCCGGTGAGCGGGTTGAAGTCGATTCCGCCAAGGACGATCCGCTCGATTTCGTCCTCTGGAAGCACGCCAAGCCGGGCGAACCGGCCTGGTCATCGCCTTGGGGCGAGGGACGTCCGGGTTGGCATATCGAATGCTCGGCCATGAGTTCCGAGTTGCTCGGCCAGCAATTTGATATTCACGGCGGTGGTCAGGACTTGCAATTTCCGCATCACGAAAACGAGATTGCCCAATCCGAGGGCGCGCACGGCTGCAATTTCGTCAATGTCTGGATGCACAACGGTTTTGTGCGAGTCGATAACGAGAAAATGTCCAAGTCGCTGGGCAATTTTTTCTCCATCCGTGAGGTGCTCAAGGTCTTTGATCCAGAAGTCGTGCGTTTCTTCATCCTGCGCGCCCATTATCGCAGCCCGCTCAATTACTCGGATGCGCATCTGCTCGACGCCAGGCGCAGTCTGGATACCCTCTATTTCACCCTGCGCGACGTGCCACCGCTGCAGTGCCAAATTGACTGGGAGGATCCCCATGCCAGGCGTTTCCGCGCGGCGCTCGATGATGATTTTGATTCGCCGGGTGCTATTGCTGTCCTGTTTGAATTGGCAGCGGAAGCCAATCGCAGCCGCAATGCATTTCTATCCGGCTTGCTTAAGGCGCTGGCCGGTCTGGTTGGCTTGCTGGAGCGTGAGCCGCAGGCGTATTTGCAGGGGGCGACGGCGGCGGGAGGGATGGCCGAGGATGAAATTGAAAGCCTGATTGCCGAGCGACTGGCGGCAAAAAAAGCCCGCAACTTCGCTGAATCCGACCGCATCCGTGATGCGTTGAAGGCTGCCGGCATTCTTCTGGAAGACGGCGCGCAAGGGACGAGCTGGCGCCGGGCTTAGGCGTCAGTTGCCAAGCCTGACAGCGCCGCCCTTGCGGGCGGCTTCAAGCAATTTGGCGGGGATGTTCAGCTTGAATTTTTTTGCCTTGCCCAGATCGAAGGCATAGCCGCCTTGCGGCCAGCGTGGTGGAATGGCCTTGACCGGCTGACCTTCAAACAATTGTTTAATCATTCCCGCGATGGTTCGTCCAGCAGCTTCCTGATCCGGATAGAGGGACATGGTGGCTCCCCAGCCATCAGTGACTTCTTTTTTGCCGACTGCCACCAGCGGCTTGCTGGCATTCTTGAACACCATTTCGGCAAAGGGCTGCTGTACCCCCATCTGATCGTTGGGAGTAATGAAAACATCGACGACCGGGTCAAGCTCAAGAACGTGGCTCTTTGCCAATTCGGTCATGCGGCGATGGCCTTCCTCGCTTTTGACAAACTCGACGCTACGGAAAATGACCTGAATATCCTTGAATTCCGGTAGCTTCAGCGCCTCTTCCACCCATTTGCGGTAGCTTTGCGATTGCGGCATATCAGCGTCGATCAACGCAAATTTTCTGGCGTTGGGCATGATTTGCCGGATAAAGCGCAGACGGTCTTCCACCCTTACCGGGTAACACACGCCGGTAAAATTGGCCTTGGGCGGCACGTCGAACTGGTCGATAAGACCTTCGCCGATCGGGTCGGTGACGGCGCCGAAAACGAATTTGTATTTCATGTTGCCCAAGGCAAGTTTCTTGAACCCGGCGGCGGCTACCGTGCCGTTGAGGAAAATGACGTCGTGGGCACTGTCGCTTTCTGCATCCCAGATGCTTATGGTGGCGCCTTCCTTGTTGCCAATCGAGTAATGCTTGACCTGGAGGTTTTTGCCTTCCTTGAAGCCTAGCTTTTCCAGTTCAGCCAGCATGGCAACCCTGACCGATTCGTAGGGCTCGCCTTTTTGCGCATCGACAATGAGGAGGCGGTAGGTTTTCCCTGTTTCCGCAGCCTGAATCTGGACCGAAAGAGACGGGACTATGAACAAAGCAATGGCTAGGGAAAACAAACAGGTTTTGAAATTCATGCCATTCCCTCCGGGTTACCTGCTTTCCTCATCATAGCCAGTTCTATATTTTGTGACTAGCGCGTTATTTATGCTTCCATCAGCAAATGCCCGGCCAGCAGAAGGTTGATCGCTTCAGGTTGTTCCATAACGGCAGCGTGGCCGGCACCTTCAATGGTCACCATCCGGCTGTTTTTAATTCGCTTGGCGATTTCTGCCGAATCGGTTGGTGGATAAAGACGGTCTTCGGCACCTGCGACAATCAGGCTTCGGCAGGGAATCCTGGTCAGATTGTTCAGCAGGTTGCCATCAGCAATGTCCGGAAACTGAGCCAGATTGAGCAGCGTCTGGCCAGCGCAAAAATCGGGCATATCGCGCAAGGCGACGGTAAAGCTGGCCAGACGCTGGGTAATCAGATCGGGATTCTTTTTCTGGAAAGCTTCCGAGTACAAATCGGGAACAAAAGCCCGGAAAAGTCCCTCGATATCATTTTTTTCCGTCAGGCTTTGCCAGTTGGACAGAATGCCACGCGGCAAGGGACGAATGAGGGCGGTGGTGGTGATCAGCATCAGCGAGAGTGGAATATCCGGGTACTGGCTGGCAAATTTCATGCTGGTCATGCCGCCGTAACTGGTGCCGACGAAGTGCGCCCGCTGGATGTCGAGCGCCTGCAGCAAGGCCAGCAGGTCGTCGACATGCGTTTGCATGGTGTAGGGGGCGGTGGTGACCTCTGAACGCCACTGGCCACGGTACTCGTATTGCAGGGTACTGAACCCCATTTTTTGTGCCAGTTGTGCCTGTGACTGCCAGGATTCCAGCGGGCTCATGATGCCGTTCAGGAAAAGCACACAGGGGGCATCCTGGCTTTGCTGGTGGTAGGCGTACTGGCAACTGAAATTGTTGATGGTGATGTTGGGCATGGTTCAGGCGCTCAATAGGGTGGCAACAGCCGGCGGAAACCGTGGGCAAGAACAATCACGGTAAATATGATGCCACGCGGGAAGAACCAGGGCGAGAAACTTGTGCATACCGGTTTGGCCGGATCGGCCAGGCCTGCGGCCAAAGACCTGAGGTATTTGGTGCTGTGCGGCCAGTCGTTTAGCTTGTCGACCCATTCGGTGGGGATGCCGGAGTGTTCAGCACTGATGCCGGCCAGGCTGCCTGCCATGGCCGCCACAGTATCGACGTCGCCGCCGGCCTGGGTAATGGCCTCAATAGTGGAGCGGTAGTCGCCGAAATGGTGGTACCAGGCAGCCAGCGCAAAGGGAACAGAATGTAAAACGTAACCGGAAATGCCGTTGCGGCTGCCAAAGTATTTCTGTGCAGCAGCCAGGGGATCGGCAGCATTGAGCGCTGCCTGCAGCGAATTGATAGCTTCGTTCCAGTCCGGATCAGGCGAAATATCCTGCAATGTCTGGATAAACTCGGCAAGGGGCGGGCGCTCTAGCCAGCGTTGCGAAACCAGATGGGCAGCCACTTCGGCGATGGCCAGGGCGCCGGCCAGCGCTTTGGGGTCGGTGTGGGTCAGCAGGGTCGAGGCGGCGACATGAGTTTGCCGGGCTTTTGCATCCTCTGGAAAAAACGCGCCGATGATGGCGCTGCGCATGGCCGGGCCGTTGCCGGCCGAATAGACGCCACTGTTGGAAAAGCCCAACCACAGCTTGATGATGCCGCGCAGGGTGGCCAAGCCGATGCCGGCGGGTAGGCAAAGCAGCCAGAAACGCAGGCGCCAGGCCAGGCAGGAGCGGAATTTTGTTGCGTCACCACGGCTGCGAATGAGCGATTGGGCGACGAAAATGCTGTGGTCGGTATCATCGCTGACCATGCCGTGGCCAAAAATGAAGCGGTGGCGCAGGGGCAATCGCGCCATACGACGGGATCGCCTCGTCGACAGGCCTTCGTAGGGTAGGCCGATGGAATCGCCAACAGCCCCGCCCAGTAAGCAGCTGGTTAGTTGGTTAGCGGACAAGGGCATGGATTCTCCTGCAGGAAATCAGCCGAAAAAAGCCTTGACCTTTTCCATCCAGGAGCTGGCGCGTGGGTTGTGGCGCGAATCATTGCCCTTGCTGATTTCCTCCAGTTCGATGAGCAGTTCCTTTTGCCGTTCGGTCAGGCTGACCGGGGTTTCGACGACGACATGACACATCAGGTCGCCCTGGCCGTGGCTGCGGACGCCGCGGATGCCCTTGCCGCGCAGGCGGAAAACGCGGCCGCTCTGGGTTTCTGCAGGAATTTTGAGGCTGGCGGCGCCATCGAGCGTCGGGATTTCAATTTCACCACCCAAGGCAGCAGTAGTGAAAGAAATTGGCATCTCGCAATGCAAATCATTATGGTCGCGCTGGAAAACCGTGTGTGGCTTGGGGTGAATCTGCACATACAAATCGCCCGGCGGGCCACCATTGACGCCAAGTTCGCCCTCGCCGGCCAGGCGGATGCGGTCGCCCTCGTCGACGCCGGCCGGAATTTTGACCGACAGGGTTTTTTGTTTTTTCAGCCGACCAGCGCCGTGGCAAGTGCCGCAGGGGTCGGAAATGAAGCGGCCGGTGCCGTGGCATTTCGGACAAGTCTGTTGAATGGAGAAAAAGCCCTGTTGCAGACGAATCTGGCCGGAACCACTGCAAGTCGGGCAGGTGGCAGGCTGGCTGCCGCTCTTGGCGCCGCTGCCGTTACAGGCTTCACAAGACTCCATGCTGGGAATGCGAATTTTGGTTTCGGTACCACGGGCGGCTTGCTCCAGCGTGATTTCCAGGTTGTAGCGCAGGTCGGCACCACGATAGACATTGGAGCGACCGCCGCCGCGCGAACCGCCAAAAATTTCATCAAAAATGCCGCCAAAGGCATCGGCGAAACCTCCAAATCCCTGACCGCCACCACCGAAACCGGCCTGTTGATCGACCCCGGCATGGCCGAACTGGTCGTAAGCGGCACGTTTGTTGGGATCAGAAAGCACCTCGTAAGCCAGCTTGGCTTCCTTGAACTTATCCTCGGACGACGGGTTATCCGGATTGCGATCCGGATGGTGTTTCATGGCGAGCTTGCGGTAG
>JAGTRX010000171.1 GCA_018262285.1 Pseudomonadota bacterium
TGCACCAGTCGCGCCACCTGCCGGTAACGGGCGGCGACCAATGATTTTTCGATCCAGGTGAGCAACATGGCCAGTGCAATGGCAGCGGCGGATACCTTGAAAGCGTGGCCGACGCCCTGAATCAGTTCGCGCAGGCTGGAACGCACGATTTCAGCGTTGCTGGAAACTTCGAAATGCGTGAGTCCGGCAATCAGCCCGGCGAAGGTGCCGATGATGCCAAGACCAGTGAGGATGCCGGGCAGGTGCTTGTAGAACTCGGTCTTGAGCGGGATATCGACCAGTGCCTGCTCGGTGAAGAAGGTTTCGGCCATGGCCGTGGCGCGCCAGGCGATGATGCGGGATTGTGGATCTTTAATGCCGTGCAGGGTTTGCCGGTATTCGCGCCAGAGGTGGGCGAGGGAACCCTGCGCCATGATGTCGCGGCCAATGGCGTCGATATCGACCGCCTGACCTTGAGGGCGGGGCAGGGCATCGAGTTTTTGCAGTACGCGCTCCAACTCGCGGCCAAGCCTGAGGGCCGGCCAAAGAAAGCGGGCAAGAAAGGCAATGACGGCAAGCGCAAGCAGTGCCGCCACCAGCGTGGCCGCGATGGAGAGATCGAGGGGCAAAATGGCAGCGTTCATGTTTCCGTTGCCGGGCGATGAATCAGGCCGTCAGCCCGGCGCCCTTGTGCGCCGAAATAAGTTGCAGCAATTGTGCGAACACCTTGGGCGAGCCGGCCACCACATTGCCGCTCTGCAGGAAGTTGGCATCGCCATTAAGATCGCTGACCAGACCGCCCGCTTCGGTAATCAGGAGCGTTCCGGCTGCCATATCCCAGGGCGAAAGACCAAATTCCCAGAAGCCATCGTAGCGGCCTGCCGCAACATAGGCCAGATCAAGCGAGGCAGCGCCCGGACGGCGCATACCGGCGCATTTCTCGGTCAGTTCCTTGAAAATGGCCAAATAGGCGTCGATGTTTTCGAAGACGCGGTAGGGGAAGCCGGTGCCGATCAGCGCATCCTGCAGCTTGAGGCGCTTGGAGACGCGCAGGCGACGGTCATTGAGAAAGGCACCGCCGCCCTTGCTGGCAGTGTACAGATCATTACGGGTGGGGTCGAAAACAACGCCATGCTCGACCACGCCGTTGCGCGCCAGAGCAATGGAGACGGCGTACTGCTGCAGGCCGTGGATGAAGTTGGTGGTGCCATCCAGCGGATCGATAATCCATTGAAACTCCGCATCCCGCTTGCCTTTGCCGGCAGTCTCGCCCGACTCCTCTGCTAGAATGCCGTAATTCGGATAGGCTTCCTTCAGGATCTCGATGATGGCGGCTTCGGCAGTACGATCAACCTCAGTGACGAAGTCGTTCTGCTGCTTGGCAGTCACCTTGATGATGTCGAGGTCGTTGGAAGCGCGGTTGATGATCTGGCCGGCGCGGCGTGCTGCCTTGATGGCGATATTGAGAACTGGATGCATTTTGAGTAAAGAGCCTTGGGGCGGCAAAGCTGCCCATAAATCGGAAATCCGGATTTTACTATGAACGCCATATGCCCGACTGCGTAGTTGCAAAGAGATTCAGTCTAAATACGTTCAAATGAGCTGAGTGTTCCGGTTGAACTTGATTGGTGCTTTTGGAAATACTAGGGTGGCGTTGATGGCAATGTTTTTTGGAAATCATGTTCATTCCGATATGTTCCCGATTTTGTAGTGGATTCCAATTTCTTCTGGAGTTTTTGCCTATGTCTAACTTAAAGTGCAGCTTGGCTGTTGGATTGCTGATGATTTCTTCTTTGGCAAGTGCGGAAACTTATAAGTGGGTAGGGCAGGATGGCAAGACCTACTATTCAAATAGTCCGCCTCAAGGAGGGGGAAAATCGCATTCGGCATTGAAAGTCTATAAGGACATTGCTGAACCACCTCCGACTTCCCCGACGTCTAATAAGGTTCAAGGCGAACAGGATAGACAGTTTCGGGCGAGGCGTGAGGCTGCGCAACGCGAAGAGGAAGAACGAAATAAACGCGCCGAGGTTCAGAGGCAGGCATGCGAAAACGCTATGGAGCAGGTGAAAATAGAACAAGCCAAACCAGTGAGAACCAAATGTTGCGGGTCTCCAACCAATTACGATTATGCCATGCACAACAAGCGGGTCAATGAAGCAAAGAAAAGCGCAGAAGCCGTTTGCAGTGGTAGTGGGGCTGTGTCGCCATCTACCCCTTTGAAGGAAATAAATGTCAAGGGGAAAAATGGGGATTGATTCATGACTAGCCGTCTGATGCCAGAACATTTGCTGGCTCGCATCCGGGTGGTGCTTTCACGCCCCAGCCATCCCGGCAATATCGGTGCGGCAGCACGCGCGATGAAGACGATGGGGCTATCGCGCCTTTATCTCGTTAATCCGCTGCGTTTTCCCGATCCGGAGGCGGATGTGCGCGCCACCGGCGCTGTCGATGTTCTGCAGCAGGCGACAGTTTGCGCCACCTTGGATGAGGCCTTGGGCGGAACCATTTACGCGGCGGCGATTTCGGCACGTCAGCGCGATCTAGGGCCACCGCCATGCCATGCGCGTGAAGGCATCGCAGATTTGCTGACTGAAGCCGCCAAAGGGGAGGTGGCGCTGGTTTTTGGCAACGAAACTGTCGGTTTGTCTAATGAAGAAGTGCAGCGCTGCCAGGCGGCCGTCTCCATTCCCACCAATCCGGGTTTTAGTTCCCTCAATCTCGGCTCTGCCGTGCAGGTGCTGTGCTACGAAGCCCGTCTGGCCGCCTATTCTGGCCAGCGGCTACCGGCGCAACGCGGCGTTACACCGAGCAGTTCGCGGGCAGCAACGCTGGAAGAAGTTGAAGGTTTCTACGGCCATCTGGAAGAAACCATGATTACTACCGGCTTCCACGATCCAGCCAAACCCAAGCGCCTGATGCCAAAGCTGCGCCGCCTGTTCGGCCGTACAAGGCTGGAAATCGACGAGGTCAATATCCTGCGCGGTGTTCTGGCAGCGCTGCGGGATGGGTCGAGACGGACGTAGTCGTGCGGCAAGAAATAATTTGTTACAACCGGATGTTTGCCAGAAATCGCAGGCTTACAACCAAGGGGCAGAATGGCTCTCATGTTGGAAGTGGAGAAAAATCATGACTATCCGGAGCACCTTGATTCGTTTTCTGGCGGTTGTTGCTGGTAGTTTCGTGCTTGGCGGCGCTGCTTTTGCGGACATACCGGGGCATCGTGCGCCGGGGATGCAGCAATATGGCATTCTCACGCAGGGTTATCAGGAACGTCGGCATCATTCCGGGCTGGATGCCGAACAGCGTCAGCAGATGCGCCAGCAGATGCGCCAGCACTGGCAACAGGTGCCACCTGATCCACGCGGAGCCTACCGCCAGCCAGGATACCATCCGTCACCTGACGCCCGGCGCCCTTCTTTCCATGACCGGCAGCGACAGGATTGGCGGCAGCCTTACGGCGATGAGCGCAGGGGTGGTGGCAGGAGCCGTTATTGAGATCACGATTCAGGCGTCGGGCGGCTTTCCGCAACACGCTACTGGCTGGCGCTTTTTGCGGGCTGGCGGCCTTTTCTGTTAGAGCGGAAGTGGTCGAACAGCTTGATTTCGAGTTTTACGGGGTCACTGTCAAGCCAGACGAAAAATTGTTGCAGGCCGTCAACCGGAATTCGAAAATACGTGAGGGCGGCAACATCTTTCATGGCTACACGCACTGGAATATCCGCTGGAATTACCGTTGGTGGCAGGAGCCGACCAGTTGCCGCATTACCGAAACCAAAGTCAGCGTCAGCGGAAAAATCACTTTGCCAAAGCTGGAGCAAGCCGCTTATGGCCAATGGGCGAAGTTCGATGCTTATATCACCAAGCTCAAGGCACATGAAATGGGGCATTACCATATTGCCCGCGAGGCAGCAGAGGGGATCGATGCTTATCTGAAGTCGTTACCTTCGTTTTCAGACTGTTCTGCACTGGAGCGCCAGGCAAACCAGGGCGCCTATAAAATTCTCGATAATGGCAAGCAACGCGGACGCCAGTACGATATCGACACCGGACATGGCAAAACGCAAGGTGCCTATCTGCGGGATTAACCGGCCGCTCTCCGGTACAATGCCTCGCCATGCAACTACTTGCTCTCGAAACATCCACCACGCTCGGTTCCTGCGCCTTATGGCGTGATGGGCAGTGTATTGAGCGCTTCTGTCCGGCCGGACAATCCCATTCAGAAACCTTGTTGCCCTTGATCAGAGCCTTGCTGGCCGAGGCCGGCGTGGCGCTGACACAACTCGATGCAATTGCTTTTGGTGCCGGGCCGGGCGCTTTTACCGGGTTACGGGTGGCCTGTGGCGTGGCGCAGGGCTTGGCGGTAGGCGCCAGTTTGCCCGTGGTGCCGGTTGGAACGCTGGATACTCTGGCTTGGGCTTCTGGTGCCGTGTGCTGCCTGGCCATGCTCGATGCGCGCATGGGCGAGGTCTATTCCGGTTTGTTCGTGCGAGAGATGAGTGGTGTACGCGCCTTGGGCGATCTTTGTCTCTGTGTTCCGCAAAAGATGGCGTGGCCGCAGGAAAAATGTGTGGCGGTGGGGAATGCTTTGTCGGCTTATCCCTTATTGGCTGAAGAGGCGGTTACGCATGGAATTCGTATCCAGCCCGAATTGATGCCGCACGCGGCCGATGTGGCAGCGTTGGCGGCTTTGAAGCTGGCTGCTGGCGAGGTTTGCGATCCGGCACTGGCTGTGCCGCTTTATGTGCGCGACAAAGTGGCAAGAACCATTGTCGAGCGGCTTTCGGAGGGTGGCAAGGCATGACGATGGAAACGATTGATTTCAAAGGGGTCGAGGCAGTTCGCCTGCAAACCTCGAAGGGTGCCAGTGCCATTGTTTCACTGCATGGAGCGCAGGTGCTGTCGTGGATTCCGGCCATGGGTGGCGGAGAACGTCTTTACCTGAGCGAACGCGCCGTGTTTCAAGCCGGGCAGCCGATTCGTGGCGGCATTCCGGTGATCTTCCCGCAATTCGCCAATTTCGGCAGCGGTCAGCGCCACGGCTTTGCCCGCCTGCGTGACT
>JAGTRX010000071.1 GCA_018262285.1 Pseudomonadota bacterium
GTTTTGACTTGAGGGCGTAAAGATAATACAATCCGCCGTTTATGTCGCAACAACTCACGATTGACGGCTTCGCATTTGCCCGTGAGGGCGGCGCTCTGCAAGGAACCTTGCTGGTTTCAGAACTCACACGGGTTCATGATCAGCTGGCGGTGGTTTCAGGCGAGGTGCGCTTTTCGGTGCAGGGCAAGCTGATGAAAACTGTGATCGGGGTAGGCGAACCGCAGTTGCGCTTGCGGATCAGGGGGATTTTGCAGCTGGCTTGCCAGCGCTGCCTTGGGGCAATTGCCTTCGATCTGGATGTGGACAGCCTGTTTTTGCTGGTGTCGGAAGATGCCGAGCTGACACAGGATGAAATCGAGAATGATAGTTGTGATGTGTTGCCCGTCGGGCGTGAGCTGGATCTGGCGGCTTTGATCGAGGATGAAATCCTCCTGGCTTTGCCGGTGGCGCCGCGACATGGGCGTTGTGATATGCCCGGTGATGGCGAGGCGGGCGAGCGGGCTAATCCCTTTGCCGTTTTGACGGGTTTGAAGGGCAGGCTGAATTGATTTTTTTGATGGAGTTTTAAGATGGCTGTTCAACAGAACAAGAAGTCCCCGTCCAAGCGCGGCATGCATCGCGCCCATGATTTTCTGATCAATCCGCCGCTGGCGGTTGAGCCGACTACCGGCGAGACCCACCTGCGCCACCATGTTTCGCCGACTGGCGTTTATCGCGGTAAAAAAGTCATGAAGGGCAAGGACGAGTAATCGTCCGGAGCAAGGCAGGCGTGTCCGTTTGATCGGCCGTCTGCCTTTTCTTTTGCCATGACTATTCGCGTTGCGATTGATTGTATGGGTGGGGACCACGGGCCGTCGGTGACGGTGCCGGCTGCCTGCAATTTTCTTGAAAACAACCCGGAAGGCGCGTTGATACTGGTCGGTCTTGAAGACCAGATCAAAGCGCAGCTGGGCGGTGATCGCTATGGCGAGCGTTTGCGCATCGTTCATGCCAGCCAGGTCGTCGGCATGGATGAATCGCCGACCCTGGCGCTGAAGAATAAAAAAGATTCTTCCATGCGGGTGGCGATCAACCTGGTCAAAAATGGCGAGGCGGATGCTGTCGTTTCGGCCGGCAATACCGGTGCCTTGATGGCAACCTCGCGCTTTGTGCTGAAGATGTTGCCCGGCATTGATCGTCCTGCTATCTGCCCGGTTCTACCCACCGCGCATGGCGGACATTTTTACATGCTTGATCTGGGTGCCAATGTCGATTGTTCGGCCGAAAACCTGCTTGAATTCGGCGTCATGGGCGCCATGCTGGCGGCAGCGCTGGATCATCACGAACGTCCGCGCGTTGGCTTGTTGAACATTGGCGAAGAGGAAATCAAGGGCAATGAGGTGGTCAAGGAAGCCTCCGAACTGCTCAGGGATTCAGGCCTCAATTTCATTGGCAATGTCGAGGGCGATGGCATGTTCAAGGGCGAGGCCGATGTTGTCGTCTGTGACGGTTTTGTTGGCAATATCGCCCTGAAAGCAATCGAAGGTGCCGTGCAGATGGTCACGAAGGGCATCAAGGAAGAGTTTTCGCGCAATTGGCTCAGCAAGCTTTCAGCGCTGATCGCGCTGCCGGTTATCAATCGTTTCAAGAAGCGCATGGATCATCGCCAGTACAACGGTGCCATCCTGCTTGGTCTCAAAGGGATATCGGTCAAGAGCCACGGTTCGGCCGATGTGTTTTCCTACGGCGTCGCCATCAAGCGAGCCTACGACGTGGCCGATAATCGTGTCATCGAGCGGATTGTCCAAAAAATGAACCAGATTCATCCCGTTGCTGTCGCCGAACATTCCGAGGAATCCGCATGACTTTTGCTCGTATCGCTGGCATCGGCAGCTATTTGCCGGGAGATCCGGTCAGCAACCAGGACTTGATTGCCCGTGGGGTTGATACCGACAATGACTGGATAATTTCGCGTACCGGGATCAAGACCCGCCACCTCGCTGCGCCCGGCGTCAATTCCAGCGATCTTGGCGTTGAGGCCTCGCGTCGCGCCTTGGAGATGGCTGGCATCGAAGCCAGTGAACTCGATCTGATTATTGTGGCAACCTCGACGCCCGACATGTTTTTCCCCAGTACGGCCACCATTCTTCAGGCCAAACTCGGCAATGTTGGTGCAGCAGCTTTCGACCTGCAGGCGGTATGCGCCGGCTTTGTCTATGCCTTGTCGGTTGCGGAAAAGTTTATCAAGTCCGGCAGTCACAAAAAAGTATTGGTGGTGGGGGCAGAAGTGTTTTCGCGCCTGCTCGACTGGAAGGATCGCAACACTTGTGTTCTGTTCGGTGACGGTGCTGGCGCTGTTGTGCTGGAAGCGGCAGAGTTTCCGGGCATCCTCGGAACGGCAATCCACGCTGACGGCAGCAAGAATGCCATTTTGAACGTTCCCGGCCAGGTTTCCGGCGGCAATATCACTGGCGAAGCTTTTGTGCGCATGGATGGCCAGGCTGTTTTCAAGTTTGCCGTCAGCGTATTGCCCAGCGTCGCAAAACAGACCTGCGATACCGCCGGTGTTTCGATGGACGAGATCAACTGGCTGATTCCCCATCAGGCCAATGTGCGGATTATCGAATTTGTCGGCAAGAAGCTCGGTATGCGGCCGGAACAGGTCGTGGTGACGGTAGGCGAGCATGGCAATACTTCCGCCGCTTCGATTCCGCTGGCAATGGATGCTGCGGTGCGTGACGGGCGTATTCAGCATGGCCAGAAAGTGATACTGGTCGGTGTTGGCGGTGGCTTTACCTGGGGCGCCGCTTTGCTTCGGTTCTGATCAAGGAGTCTAAAAATGGCATTTGCTTTGGTTTTTCCCGGTCAGGGTTCGCAAAGTGTTGGCATGATGGCCGCCTATGGCGATGCCGCTGTGGTGCGTGCTACTTTCGACGAGGCTTCGGCTGCGCTTGGCCAGGATCTCTGGCAGCTGGTGGCGGAAGGCCCGACCGAAGCGCTGGCACAGACAGTCAATACGCAACCGGTGATGCTGACGGCCGCCATTGCCGTCTGGCGTTTGTGGCTGGAAAAGGGCGGCAGGATGCCCAACGTTGTTGCCGGTCACAGCCTGGGTGAATACTCGGCGCTGGTAGCGGCAGGTGTTGTTGAATTTAAAGATGCTGTGCCCCTGGTGCGCCTGCGCGCTAAGGCGATGCAGGAAGCGGTTCCGGCTGGTGTCGGCGGTATGGCGGCCATCATGGGACTGGATGATGCAGGCGTGCGCGCTGGATGCGCTGAAGCAGCGCAAGGGCAGGTGGTCGAAGCGGTCAATTTCAATGGCGGTCAGATCGTCATTGCCGGCCACAAAGAGGCGGTCGAGCGCGCCATGGCAACGTGTAAAACGCGTGGCGCCAAGCTGGCGAAGGAACTGCCGGTTTCCGCCCCGTTCCATTCTTCGCTGATGAAACCGGCTGCCGATAAGCTGGCAGTGCGCTTGGCCGAACTGGAATTCAAGGTGCCGACAATTCCGCTTATCAACAATATTGATGTCGCCACTGAAAACGATCCAGCCAGAATCAAGGATGCGCTGGTGCGTCAGGCCTACGGCCCCGTGCGCTGGGTCGAGACCATGCAGAAAATGGCAACCATGGGTATTGCCACCGTGGCGGAATGCGGCCCCGGCAAGGTGCTGGCGGGTCTCACCAAGCGTTGTGTCGATGGCGTCAGCGGTATTGCTCTGGCCGATGCGGCTGCCATCGAAGCCAACCTCAATCTGGAGTGAATATGATGCTGCAAGGACAAATTGCTCTCGTTACCGGTGCCACTCAGGGCATCGGCAAAGCGATTGCGCTCGAACTGGGGCGTCAGGGTGCGACTGTCATTGGTACTGGCATCAATGAACAGGATGCTGCGGCGATTTCGGGCTTTCTGGCCGAAGCCGGCATCAAGGGGCGTGGTCTTTTCGTCGATGTGCGTGATGCGGCGCAAGTCGACCAAGCCATTGCGCTGATTGACAAAGAATTCGGCGGCACTTCGATTCTGGTCAATAACGCTGGCATTACCCGCGACAACCTCGCCATGCGCATGAAGGACGAGGAATGGGATGCGGTCATCGACACCAACCTCAAAGCGGTTTTCCGCATGTGCCGGGCGGTCATGCGCGGCATGATGAAAGCGCGCACAGGACGCATTATCAATATTACTTCCGTCGTCGGCCATGCCGGCAACGCCGGGCAGGCCAATTACTGCGCCTCCAAGGCTGGCGTGGGCGGCATGACCCGTGCCCTGGCGCGTGAGCTGGCGGCGCGCAATATTACGGTCAATTGCGTGGCGCCGGGTTTCATCGATACCGCCATGACAAAGGTGCTGGAAGACAAGCATCGCGAGGCGCTGCTGACCAATATTCCGCTCGGGCGGATGGGGACGCCGGAGGATATCGCGGCGGCGGTCAGTTTCCTGGCCTCGCTGGCAGCAGCTTATATCACAGGGGTCACCATTCATGTGAATGGCGGCATGTTTATGGACTGATACCCTAAGTCACCGACTTTTGGTAATATCGCAGTGTTTTTCAACTCCCAAGAGGGAAGAAGGAGCTTTATCAATGGATAATATCGTTGAGCGCGTCAGGAAGATCGTAGCCGAGCAACTCGGCGTCAATGAAGCGGATATCAAGAATGAATCTTCGTTTGTCGATGATCTAGGCGCGGACTCGCTGGATACCGTCGAACTGGTCATGGCTTTGGAAGAAGAGTTTGATTGTGAAATTCCTGACGAAGAAGCCGAAAAGATCACTACCGTGCAGCAAGCGATTGATTACGTCGTCGCTAACAAGAAATAATCCATAACCAATTCTTATCAAGGCCGGCGCAACGCCGGCCTTGGTTTGTTTGCTTTCGGAGCCTACCGTGACCCGTCGCAGAGTAGTCGTCACCGGCATGGGGATTGTTTCCCCGGTCGGCAATAGCGTTGAAGAAGCGTGGCAGAATGTCCTTGCCGGTCGTTCCGGTATTGGCCCCATCACCCGTTTCGATGCCTCCACTTTCGCGGTGCAGTTTGCCGGAGAGGTCAAGAATTTTGATGTTGGCGCTTATCTTTCTCCCAAGGAAGCGCGCCGCATGGATTATTTCATTCATTACGGCATGGCCGCTGGCATTCAGGCCATCCGCGATGCCGGGCTTGATAGCAATGCGGCTGACCCTGAGCGCATTGGCGTCGCCATTGGTTCGGGTATCGGCGGCCTGCCGATGATCGAATCCACTAAGGACGACTATGCGGCGGGCGGCGCACGCAAGATTTCCCCCTTCTTCGTTCCGGGCTCCATCATCAACATGGTTTCCGGCAATTTGTCGATCATGTTTGGCTTCAAGGGGCCGAACGTCGCCATGGTGACGGCCTGCTCGACGGCGACCCATTCGATTGGCGATGCGGCGCGTTTCATCGAGTACGGCGATGCCGATGTGATGATTGCTGGCGGTGCCGAAGGCTGTGTTTCACCGCTAGGCGTTGGTGGTTTCTGTGCTGCCCGTGCCTTGTCGACCCGCAATGACGATCCGCAGACGGCTAGCCGTCCGTGGGACAAAGATCGCGATGGTTTTGTACTCGGTGAAGGCGCCGGTGTTCTGGTGCTGGAAGAATATGAACATGCCAAGGCGCGTGGTGCCAAAATTTACGCTGAAGTCGCCGGTTTCGGCATGAGTTCGGATGCCTTCCACATGACGCAGCCGGTCGAGAGTGGCGAAGGTGCCAGCCGTTGCATGCTGGCGGCACTCAAGAACGCCGGGCTTTCGCCATCGGATATTCAGTACGTCAATGCCCATGGTACCTCAACACCGCTCGGCGATGTGGCGGAAACCATGGCGGTCAAGCGCGCTTTTGGTGCTGCGGTCAAGAATGTGGTGGTCAATTCCACCAAGTCGATGACCGGCCATTTGCTGGGTGCTGCGGGTGGCATAGAAGCCGTATTTACGGCCTTGGCGCTGCATCATCAGGTTTCGCCACCGACCATCAATATCTTCAACCAGGACGAAGCCTGTGATCTCGACTACTGCGCCAATAAGGCGCGGCCGATGAAGATCGAAGCGGCGCTGTCCAATTCCTTCGGTTTCGGTGGAACTAACGGTACGCTTGCGTTCAAGCGCGTTTGATTTCGCGCTTCGTCGGATAAGGAACGGTGCACCTACCGATTACCATCGGAGTGCACCGTTCTTTTTTTCTGGCCTCTGTCGCCTCGTTTGTGCATGTGGCAGCCGCCATTTGCCTTTTTCTTCCTGATTGGCCGGTGGTAATTCCAGTTGTTGGCAGTGTTTTTCTGCTGATTTCAGGTATTTTTTGCTGGCGGCAATGCTGGCCCAAAATTCAGGAACTTCGCTTGTTGGCTGACGGACGGCTTGAATGCCGTCTTCAAGGCGAAAAGGAATTTCTTGGCGCAGAATTACAGCCAGGGGCAACGGTACATCCGGCGCTAACGCTATTACGATTGGTATGCGAAGGGCGGCGACTTTCAGTTGCTTTGCTGCAGGACAGCGCTACGGCAGAAGACCGGCGGCGTTTGCGGGTCTGGCTGCGCTGGCGCGCCAGTTTTGGTCGCGAAAATGCCGATTCAGATTCTGGGTAGACGGCGTCCGGCGAGCACAGTGTTGCACGCCTTCTTTGCCATTTCCGAATAATCAAGACTGAAGTGCAGACCACGGCTTTCATGGCGCTTGATGGCGCAGCGGACGATGAGGTCGGCGGCGACGACCAGATTGCGTAGTTCGATGAGGTCATGGCTGACGCGGAATTTGGCGTAAAACTCGTCGATTTCGCGCATGAGCAGGCGGATGCGATGTTGTGCCCGTTTCAGGCGCTTGTTGGTGCGGACAATACCGACATAACCCCACATGAAACGGCGCAATTCATCCCAGTTGTGCGAAATTACCACCTCTTCGTCAGCATCGGTGACCCGGCTTTCGTCCCACTTGGGTAATTGGGGTCTCTTGACTGGTGGTGAGGCGAGAATATCGCTGGCGGCGGCCTTCGAAAAAACTAGGCATTCGAGCAAGGAGTTGGAGGCCAGACGGTTGGCACCGTGTAGCCCCGTGCAGGAGGCTTCGCCGGAGACATAAAGGCCGGGCAGGTCGGTTCGGCCATTGAGGTCGCAGACAATGCCGCCGCAGGTGTAGTGGGCGGCGGGTACGACTGGAATCGGGTCTTTGGTGATGTCGATGCCGAATTCCAGACAGCGGGCATGGATGTTAGGGAAGTGCTCCCGGACGAAATCGGCGCCCTTGTGCGAAATGTCGAGATAGACGCAATCGAGGCCACGCTTTTTCATCTCGTAGTCGATGGCGCGGGCAACAATATCACGCGGCGCCAATTCAGCGCGCGCATCGTGTTTGGGCATGAAACGGCTGCCGTCGGCTAATAGCAATAGGCCACCTTCGCCGCGCACGGCTTCGGAAATCAGGAAATTCTTGGCTTGCGGGTGATAGAGGCAGGTCGGATGGAACTGGATGAATTCCATGTTGGCGACCCGGCAACCGGCGCGCCAAGCCATGGCAATGCCGTCGCCGGTGGCGGTATCCGGGTTGGTGGTGTAGAGGTAAACCTTGCCGGCGCCGCCGGTGGCAATCAGGGTATTGGCGGCGCCGATGGTGATGACCTGGTGTTTGACGTCATCAAGGAAGTAGGCGCCATAACAGCGATTATCTGCCAGCCCAAGTTTGTTGCCGGTAATCAGGTCGATACCGATATGGTGCTCGAGTACGCTGATATTGGGATGCGCGCGCACCTGCCGTGTGAGAATTTCCTGTACGGCCATGCCGGTGGCGTCGGCGACATGGATGACGCGGCGGGCGCTGTGGCCGCCCTCACGCGTCAGGTGATAACCGGCATCGTCGCGGGTAAAGGGAACGCCGCGTTCGATCAGCCATTCGATGGCCTGACGACTGTTTTCAATGACAAAGCGGGTTGCTTTCGGGTCGTTCAGGTAGGCGCCCGCAATCAGGGTATCCTTGATGTGTGCCTCGACGGAATCCTGGATATCTAGAACGGCGGCGATACCGCCTTGGGCGCGCGCCGAGGCACTTTCTTCCAGGCTGGTTTTGGCAACCAGTGCCACTTTGCAATGGTCGGCCAGACGCAAGGCAGCCGATTGCCCGGCCAGCCCGCTACCGATGATCAAAACGTCAAAATAGTGCACCGCTATGCCCCTGGTGAAGCTGTAACGCCCGAGTATAGCGCAAGGAAACCGGCAGTCTGGCTGGTGGTCACAAAGAGTTACTTTTGTTGATGTTCACGGAGAAAATGGCTGCGCTATACTGCGGGCGGAACCGGATTGGTGTTATCGGGAAAATCAGGACATGAACGAACGCGAAATTGATCAAAAACTTGTTGAACAGGCACAGGCCGGCGACAAAAAAGCCTTCGATGTGCTCGTCGGCAAGTACCAGCGCAAGCTGGAACGCCTGTTGGCGCGTTCGATCCGCGATCCGGCCGAGGTTGAGGATGTGGCGCAGGAAACTTTCATCAAGGCCTATCGCGCTTTGCCATCCTTTCGTGGCGATAGCGCTTTTTATACCTGGCTTTACCGCATCGGCATCAATACGGCGAACAATCACCTTGTATCTAGGGGGCGACGGGCGCCGACCAGCACCGAACATGATGCCGAAGAGGCGGAGCACTTTGAAGATGGCGGACACCTACGTGATGTCAATACGCCGGAAAGTCTTCTGCTCTCCAAACAAATCGGCAATACCGTCAATAGTGCCATCGAGGAATTGCCCGAGGATTTACGAACAGCCATCGTTTTGCGCGAGATCGAGGGGCATTCCTACGAGGAAATTGCCCAGATCATGAAATGCCCCATCGGCACGGTGCGCTCGCGGATTTTCCGCGCTCGCGAGGCGGTGGCGGAACGTTTGCGCCCCTTGCTTGACCTGGCGCCAGATCGCCGATGGTAAGAGAAATAACGGAAGTCCGCGCCGTGATTCGGGCGCTGGAGGGCGATATTGCTTTGGTTGAAGTCCCGGGCGGTGGTTGTGGGCGTTGCCATGAAGAAGGCGGTTGTGGCGGCCACCACTTGACGCAGGCCTTGTGTGGCGAGCCAAAGGTTTATCGCGTTGCAAACCCATCTGGCTTGAAGATTGGCGACGAAGTAACTCTGGGCATATCGGCCAAAGCAGTCTGGGTCGGTGCCAATTTTGCTTATGCCATGCCGGTACTGGCCTTGCTTGCCGGCGCCATGCTTGGCGCTTTTTTCCACGACGATACGGGTGCTATGGTCGGGGGCGTCATTGGCCTTGTTGCTGCTTGGCTGGTTTTGCGCTGGAAAATGCGTCATGGGCTTGAAAATCAGGATTTCCAACCCCAGATTGTTTCGCCGGTAGTTCAACATGAGATGAGGAGGTAAGCAGCCATGAAGCGTGTATTTGTCTTGATTTGCTTTTTGATGGTTTCGTCCCTATCCCTGGCACAAACCCGTGGCTTGCCGGATTTTGCCGATCTGGTTGAAAAGCAGGGCGGGGCGGTGGTTAACATCGGAACGACCAGAGTGATGCGGACAGGTGTTTTCCCGCAATTACCCTTTGATGAAGACGATCCGATGTTTGATTTTTTCCGTCGTTTCATGCCGCGTCAACCCGGCTCGCCACGTGAATTCGAAAATAAATCGCTCGGTTCCGGATTCATTATCAGCAGCGAAGGCTATATTCTGACCAATGCCCACGTAATTGATTCGGCCGATGAAATTACCGTCCGCCTGACGGACAAGCGTGAATTCAAGGCCAAGCTGATTGGTGCCGACAAGCGTACCGACGTAGCGCTTATCAAGATTGAGGCCACTAGCCTGCCGGTGGTCAAACTGGGTGATCCGGCGCATCTGCGGGTAGGGGAATGGGTGCTTGCCATCGGCTCACCATTCGGCTTCGATAACTCGGTGACTGCAGGCATTGTTTCGGCCAAGGGGCGTTCTTTGCCACAGGAAAACTACGTTCCCTTTATTCAGACCGATGTGGCCGTGAATCCGGGTAATTCCGGCGGGCCGCTGTTCAACATGAAGGGCGAAGTGGTTGGCATCAATTCGCAGATCTACAGCCGCAGCGGCGGTTACATGGGTGTTTCCTTCGCTATTCCGATTGATGTGGCGATGGAGGTGCAGAACCAGTTACGGGCGCATGGCAAGGTCAGCCGTGGTCGTCTGGGGGTGGTCATCCAGGAGATCACAAAGGACCTGGCTGAATCGCTCGGTCTTGCCAAGCCGATGGGGGCCGCTGTCAGTAGCGTCGAAAAAGGTGGCCCGGCCGACAAGGCCGGTATTGAAGCAGGCGATGTTATCCTCAAGTTTGACGGTAAAACAGTGAATGCTTCGGCCGATTTGCCACGCCTGGTTGGCTCCACCCGTCCAGGGACGAAGTCGACCGTTCAACTCTGGCGCAAGGGCGCTACACGTGACATCAGCCTGACCGTCGGCGAGGCGCAGGAAGAAAAGGTGGCCAGTGCCCGGCCTGGTCGAGGTGTCAAACCCGGAACCCGACCTGCCAACCGCCTTGGTCTGGTGGTCAGCGAATTGACCGCTGAACAAAGGCGCGAACTCAAGATTGGTGGCGGTTTGCTGGTCGAGGATATCGTTGGCGGGACGGCGCGCGCCGATCTGCGCCCGGGTGACGTCATTCTGGCATTGATCCACAAGGGCAGCACTACGGAAATCAAGACGGTTGAACAGTTCAACCACTTGCTGGCTGGATTCGCCAAGAACAGCAATATCACCTTGCTTGTTCGCCGTGGCGAAATGCAGACCTTTGTCACGATCAAGGGTCTCGGCGGAGAATAAGCTGGAATCCGGCTCTTGTTTCACGGTGTTGCCGAAAGTCCGTGAATGTCGAGCCGGAATCCGTTAAAATCCACGGCCTTCTAATTATGGAAGGGTGCCAAAAAGCGCCCTTTTCCAACCGCATGCAGCACATCCGAAATTTTTCCATCATTGCCCACATTGATCACGGCAAGTCGACTCTGGCCGACCGCATTATCCACTTATGCGGCGGTCTTTCTGATCGCGAAATGGAGGAACAAGTGCTCGATTCGATGGACATCGAGCGTGAACGCGGTATCACCATCAAGGCGCAAACAGCGGCGCTTGAATACAAGGCTCGTGATGGACAGGTTTATAACCTCAACCTGATCGACACGCCGGGACACGTCGATTTCTCCTACGAGGTCTCGCGCTCGCTGTCGGCCTGCGAAGGAGCATTGCTGGTCGTTGATGCCTCGCAGGGTGTCGAGGCGCAGACAGTGGCCAACTGCTACACCGCTATCGAACTCGGCGTCGAAGTTGTGCCAGTCTTGAACAAGATCGATCTGCCCTCCGCTAACCCGGACAATGCGCGTGAGGAAATCGAGGACGTCATCGGCATCGACGCGACGGAGGCCATACTGGCTTCAGCCAAGACGGGCTTGGGGGTCGAGGATATTCTGGAAGCGGTGATTGTTCGCATCCCACCGCCGCAAGGCGATCCAAAAGCGCCACTACGGGCGTTGATTGTCGATTCCTGGTTTGATAATTATGTTGGCGTCGTCATGTTGGTGCGGGTGGTGGATGGTGAAATCAAGCCCAAGGACAAAATCCTGCTGATGTCGAATGGCGCTCAACATCTTTGCGAGCAGGTTGGTGTGTTCACGCCAAAGTCAGTTCAGCGCACTTGTCTGCGGGCGGGCGAGGTTGGCTTCGTTATTTCCGGCATCAAGGAACTGAAATCCGCCAAGGTTGGCGACACCATCACTTTGGTCGACCGTCCAGCGGCTGAGGCGCTGCCGGGTTTCAAGGAAATCAAACCGCAGGTGTTCGCCGGCCTCTATCCGGTGGAGTCCAACCAGTATGACCAGTTACGCGATTCTCTGGAAAAACTGAAGTTGAACGATTCTTCGCTGCAGTATGAGCCGGAAGTGTCGCAGGCGCTCGGTTTTGGTTTTCGCTGTGGTTTTCTTGGTCTGTTGCACATGGAAATCGTGCAGGAGCGACTGGAGCGCGAATTTGATCAGGATCTCATTACGACAGCACCGACGGTGGTTTACCAAGTGTTGCTGCGCGACGGTAGTCTCGTCGAAGTGGAGAATCCTGCCAAGCTTCCTGATCTGGCCAAGGTTGATGAAATTCGTGAACCCATTATCACCGCAACCATTTTTGTTCCGCAGGATTATCTCGGCAGTGTGATTACACTGTGCAACCAGAAGCGCGGCAACCAGGTCAACATGACTTACCACGGGCGGCAGGTGCAATTGGTGTATGAAATGCCGATGGCGGAAGTGGTGATGGATTTTTTTGACAAGCTGAAATCGATTTCGCGCGGCTATGCTTCGCTTGATTATGATTTCAAGGAGTATCGTGCTGCCGATGTGGTCAAACTCGATATCCTGATCAACAGTGAAAAAGTCGATGCTTTGTCGGTGATCGTGCATCGCGCCAACTCGCAATATCGAGGCCGCGAACTGGCGACCAAGATGCGCCAACTCATCCCACGCCAGATGTATGATGTGGCCATTCAGTCAGCGATTGGTTCGAATATCATTGCTCGCGAGAATATCAAGGCGATGCGCAAGGATGTGCTGGCCAAGTGTTACGGTGGCGATACAACCCGCAAGAAAAAACTGCTGGAAAAACAGAAGGCGGGCAAGAAACGCATGAAACAGGTCGGACGGGTGGAAATTCCGCAGGAAGCTTTTTTGGCCATATTGAGGGTTGATCAATGAACTGGTTATTGGTGTTTTGTGCGGTGAGCGCGATCGGAGCGATCTGGGTTGTGCTGGATATCGTCAAGCCATGGGATAGCCAGACGGAGAAAGCTCGCAATGGCCAGACCGAAATGGCGCATATGATCCTGCTGGTCGGGCTATGCGGCTTGCTTGCCGTGCTTTCCGGATTTGCGGCAGCCCTCTTGCTGGCGCTGGTGCTGACCTTGATTGTGCCGCTGGCGAT
>JAGTRX010000072.1 GCA_018262285.1 Pseudomonadota bacterium
AGTTATAGCATTCCAGATGGATTTACGAGGTGACTGGTCCTCGGTATGCCCTACTTGCTTTGATACCCCTGTCGAATCCAAGTCGCCCCCAGGGTTGTGACACAGACGTCAAGTTTAACGTCCATGCCGGCATTATAGAGCAACAAAACAGAGCCAAGGCAAAAAGTGCACAATGGGGAACGCCGCGCTGCTCATACGGTCAACACACAGTCGCAGCAGGCGTTTGAAAAGCGCCCTGCACCGCGATCAGTTAGAATCTGCACTTTGAACCTTGACCTGAGTGGCCTTGCCATGACTGCACGATTGCGCGAAATCCCTTATAACTACACTTCCTTTTCCGACCGCGAAATTGTTATTCGCCTGCTGGGAGAGGAAAACTGGCAAATTCTGGAGCATTTGCGCAGTGAGCGCATCACCGGCCGCTCTGCCCGCATGTTGTACGAGGTGCTGGGCGATATCTGGGTCGTGCGGCGCAATCCCTATCTGGAAGATGATCTGCTGAACAACCGGAGCCGGCGTCAGGCGCTGGTTGATGCCTTGTTGCACCGTCTGAATGAGGTGGAGAAGCGACGTACAGCGACCGAAACGGAGGCCCCGGATCGCGCTGACAAGGTTGCCCACCTGATCGAGGCTGCCAGAAAGGCAGTCATCCTGTTCGAAACCTGGTTTGAGGAAACGGCTTCGCTGCGCCAGCGTGTCCTGCGTAAACTGGGTCGCCACACGCGGCGAGACAACATTTGCTTTGACGGATTGGCGCGGGTTTCGCATGTTAGCGATGCTACCGATTGGCGCGTCGAGTATCCTTTCGTTGTCCTCTATCCCGACAGCGAAGAAGAAGTCGGGCCACTGGTGCGCGACTGCATCGAACTCGGACTCACCATCATTCCGCGCGGCGGCGGCACGGGTTACACCGGCGGCGCCATCCCGCTGACCCCGCATGCGGCAATTATCAATACCGAAAAACTTAACACAATCGGCGCCGTCGAAGAGATGTCCTTGCCGGGCTGCGACAAACCCTACGCCACCATTCGCACTGGCGTTGGCGTCGTCACCAAGCGCGTGGCCGATGCGGCGGAAAACGCCGGGCTGGTGTTTGCCGTCGACCCGACTTCGATTGAGGCTTCCTGCGTCGGCGGCAATATTTCGGTCAACGCTGGCGGCAAGAAGGCCGTCCTGTGGGGCTGTGCCCTCGACAATCTGGCCTGGTGGAAGATGGTCACACCGGATGGCAACTGGCTGGAGGTGGAGCGCCTGCACCACAATTTCGGCAAGATCCACGATCAGGATATGGCCAAGTTCCGCCTGCGCCGCTTCGACGCCAACGGCAAGAATGTTTTTTCCGAAGAGCATCTGGAAATTCCCGGCGCCAAGTTCCGCAAGGTGGGTCTGGGCAAGGACGTGACCGACAAGTTCCTCGGCGGTCTGCCGGGCATTCAGAAAGAAGGCACCGACGGCATTATTGTTGCCGCCCGCTGGGTGCTGCACAAAATGCCACCGGTTGTCCGTACCGTTTGCCTGGAGTTTTTTGGGCAGGTGCGCGAAGCCGTGCCTTCCATTGTTGAAGTCACCGATTACTTCAAGCCGGGCGGTGGCGCGGCGCTGGCTGGCGTGCAACTGGCCGGTTTCGAGCACATGGACGAGCGCTACGTCAAGGCGGTTGGCTATGCGACCAAGGCCAAGCGCCAGGGACGCCCGAAAATGGTGCTGCTCGGCGACATCGTCGGCCACGACGAGGATGCCGTGATGAAGGTCACAGACGCCGTCATCCGCATGGCCAATGCGCGCGGCGGCGAAGGTTTTGTCGCGGTCAGCGCTGAAATGCGCAAGAAATTCTGGCTGGAACGTTCGCACACGGCTGCCATTTCGCGCCATACCAATGCTTTCAAGCTGAACGAGGACGTGGTCATTCCGCTACCGCGCATGGGCGACTACTGCGATGGCATTGACCGCATCAATATCGAGCTTTCGATCACCAACAAACTGGCTTTATGCGATGCGCTGAGTGCCTTTTTTCAAGGCGACCTGCCCTTGCATTCGGGCGACGCTGGCATTGACAAGGCGGTACTGATCGGCGACCGCCAGCAGAATGCGCTCGAGTTGATTGGTGCCGTCAAGAAACGCTGGCAGTGGCTGCTCGACCACCTTGACCTGCCCCTGCCGGAAGCCGAAAAACAGTTCGCCAACTTTGGCATCCAGGCGAGCGAACTGACCAATCGCGCCGAAAAGCCGCAGCTTTTCCACCGCCTGCAGGATTACTCGGTGCGGGCTTCCTGGAAACGGGAAATCCGTCCACAACTGGAAACCATTTTCGATGGCGTTATTTTCCGCCCCATTCTCGAACGGGTTGATGCACTGCACAAGGAAATCCTGCGCGGCCGCGTCTTTGTTGCCCTGCACATGCACGCCGGCGACGGCAACGTGCACACCAACATTCCGGTTAATTCCGATAATTATGAAATGCTCAGAGCCGGCAATCATGCAGTCGAGCGCATCATGGCACTGGCCAGGGCTTTGGATGGCGTCATTTCCGGCGAGCACGGCATCGGCATCACCAAGCTGGAATTCCTGCATGAGGACGAGATCCGGCCATTCTGGAACTACAAGCAAAAAGTCGATCCGGAGGGACGCTTCAACAAGGGCAAGCTGATGCCCGGCAGCTATTTGCAGAATGCCTACACGCCGTCGTTCAGCCTGCTTGGCGCCGAATCGCTGATCATGGAGCAGTCGGAAATCGGCAAGATTTCCGTCATGATCAAGGACTGCCTGCGTTGCGGCAAGTGCAAGCCCGTGTGCGGTACGCATGTGCCGCGTGCCAACCTGCTCTACAGCCCACGCAACAAGATTCTCGGCACCTCTCTGCTGATTGAGGCTTTCCTGTATGAGGAACAGACCCGGCGCGGCATTTCGCTGCAGCATTTTGACGAATTCAACGACGTTGCGGACCATTGCACGGTCTGCCATAAGTGTCTGGCGCCCTGTCCGGTCGACATCGACTTTGGCGATGTCACCGTTGCCATGCGTAATTTCCTGCGCAAACAGGGCAAGAAGAAATTTGTGCCAGCCAAGGCGGCAGCAATGGCTTTCCTCACCCTGAAAGATCCGACCACCATCAAGCTGATGCGCACCATTATGTTGCGCATAGGTTTCAAAATGCAGCGCCTGGGTTGGCGCATGGGGCGGCTGTTTGGGTTGAGCCAGGGGCAGGTTGCGCAACCGCCGGCCAGCCTTGGCCGTCCACCGCTGCGCGAGCAGGTCATCCACATGATTAACAAGCCGATGCCGGGCAGGCTGCCCAAGCGCTCATCACGTGCCCTGCTCGACATCGAGGATTCAACCATTATCCCGATCATCCGCGATCCGGCCAAGACGACAGAGGACTCGGAAGCCGTCTTCTTCTTCCCCGGTTGCGGCTCGGAGCGCCTCTTTTCGCAAGTCGGTCTGGCAACGCAGGCGATGCTCTATGAACTGGGCGTCACCACGGTGCTACCGCCCGGTTATCTGTGCTGCGGCTATCCGCAAATCGCAGCGGGTGAGGCTGATGCCGGCGAGAAAATCATCACCGACAACCGGGTGCTCTTCCATCGTGTCGCCAACACGCTCAATTATCTCGACATCAAGACCGTACTGGTTTGCTGCGGCACCTGTATCGACCAGTTGCTGACCTATGAATTCGAGAAGATATTCCCGGGTTGCCGCCTGCTCGACATTCACGAGTATCTGCTGGAAAAGGGCGTCAAGCTCGAAGGCGTCGAAGGCACGCGCTACATGTACCACGACCCCTGCCACACGCCGATGAAAGTGCATGCGCCGCTCAAGGTGGTCAATGAAATCATGGGGTGCAAGGTTTCTCTATCGGATCGTTGCTGCGGCGAATCGGGCACGCTGGCCATTACCCGGCCGGACGTGTCGACCCAGGTGCGTTTCCGCAAGGAAGGCGAAATCCGCAAGGATGCTGACAGTTTGCGGGCTGATGGTTTTTCTGGCGATCTCAAAATCCTGACCTCCTGCCCGTCCTGTTTGCAGGGGTTGTGCCGTTACGAACCGGACGGTAATTTTGAGGCGGACTACGTTGTCGTCGAAATGATGCGCCGTCTGCATGGTGAAAACTGGATGGTCGACTTTGTCGCTAAAGCCAATCGTGGCGGTATCGAACGGGTGTTGCTCTGATTCTATGAGCCCCTCCGCCCCCAGTTGCGAACTGTGTTCCACCCCTGGCGGTGAGGTGCTCTGGCAATCGGCGCGCTGCCGCGTGGTACGGGTGGATGATGCCGATTATCCGGGCTTTTGCCGGGTCATCTGGAATCGCCATGTGCGCGAAATGACTGATCTGGCAGCAGACGAGCGCCAGGAATTGATGGTCGTGGTTTTTGCGGTGGAGAGTGTGGTGCGCGCCCTCTTTTCGCCCGATAAAATCAATCTGGCCAGCTTGGGCAACATGACGCCGCATGTGCACTGGCATATCATTCCCCGTTGGCAAACTGACAAACATTTTCCACTGCCGATCTGGGGAATGCCACAACGGTGCGCAAAGGGTGTTAGCCTTGCCATCAGCAACCAGGAAATGATCAATGCGCTCAAAGAAGCGCTGGCAACAACGGAGATGGAGGAAAAATGAATACCAGAACCCTGTCAATTCCCAGCCTGGAAATCGGGACGGCCTTCCTTAACCGTCTGCCGCTCGCCAATCCAGCGGCTGCCGAGCAGCAGTTCATGCAGTTTCTGGAGGCGCTGCTGGCGGAACCGCCCGATCCGAGCGACCTGTTCACTCTGCTTGAACAGGCGCGGGTACCTCTTGGCTTCACCGAGGAGGACATGGCAGCGCGCTACCACAATAAACCGCTGCCATTGCCGGAGCAGGAAGAAGAAGGTTTTCAGCGCGTCATCGAAATCTGGCGTCGCATGGCGCAAGCCTATGCCAGTTGCGCCGAGCAGGAGGAAGTGGACGCCGAAAGCCCGGAATATGCGGCTCATATCGCAACCATCCTGCACCGCTGCATTTTCTATACGGGCATGATCATCCTTGAGCACTACCGGGCGCGGCGCGAACTGCCGGAAGGCCTTTGGATCGACCTACATGGTTACTACGCCAGCGCCGAGGAATGGGGCGTTGCCATGATTCCGGTGGTCGATGCGCTCGATCACGAACAGCAAACCACCCATTGCACTGCGGCCTACGTCACCCTGCTTCTGATCGATATTGCCAGTCCCTTCAGCCAGAGCGTGCGCGACCTCAACCTGATCCGGCGCTGGGCCGGCATGTGGGCACCACTTATTGCCCTGGCGCCGTTGAGTGAGGAAGCCGATCTTCCCGGCTTTGTCATCGAACTCATGCGCGATGTCGGCATGCATCCGACACCGTACAACGAGGAACTGACCCCCGATACGCGCCGCATGGATACCTCGCGCCTCAGCCTGCAAATCAACCAGACCCTCAACCAGTTGCGCCAGCGTATTCCGCCTTCCCAGCTCAACCTGGGCGAGGAAACCAATGCGCACGTCACCAAGTTGCTCACCCAGCTTTCCCGTCCATGGTCGCAATCGGCCGTGCCGCGCAAATTCCGGCGCTTCCCCACCGGCGGTCATACCCGCGTTGTCACGGGTTTCGAGGCCATGCATCTTTACATTTCCGGCAAGGAGTTTACTCAACCGGATTCTGCCAAAGCCTATTCGCGCGACGAATTCAACCAGCTATTTACCTTCCGCCACATGGTTGAACCGGCGCAAAAACTGACCACCGAACAGCCCAAAATCGATTTTCCCTGCGACACCTGGGAGGTCATCAACCACTCGGCCAGCGGTTTCCGCCTGAGTCGGACCGCCGTTGGCCAGAAAATGATGCACGGCCAACTGCTCGCGGTCTGCCCGCACGACGGCGAACAATTCATTCTGGCGCAAACCAGCTGGCTCATGCAGGAACGGGAAGGCGGGCTGATGATCGGGGTTGCCATCCTGCCTGGTATGCCCACCGCCGTCGGCATTCGCCACTCGGTCATCGCGCGGGGCAGCAGCGACCGCTTTGTGCGCGCTTTCATGATCTCGGCGGTTCCCGCCATCGGCGAGCAGGCTTCACTGGTATTGCCCATCGGGATTTACCAGGCCAGCCAGTTGCTTGATGTCGCCAGCGACACTATCTGGCAAGTCAGGATGAAGAGCATTCTGCAGCGCGGTGTCGATTTCGAGCGCATCAGTTTTGAGCGTGCTTGAGGCTGTCTGAGTCAACGCATGATCAT
This sequence comes from Pseudomonadota bacterium, assembly GCA_018262285.1. GTDB lineage: Bacteria > Pseudomonadota > Gammaproteobacteria > Burkholderiales > Rhodocyclaceae > UBA1934. The sequence goes on from JAGTRX010000072.1 coordinate 6,231, forward strand.
GACCGATCCTTCGCCGGAAACCCCGGTTCCTTCCGACATCACGCTGCATCGCGTCTCTCGGACGCTGGAGCTGCGCTACGAAGAAACCTGTGAGTACTTCGATCTGCCTTGTGAATACCTGCGCGTTTTTACCCCCTCGGCGGAGGCGCGCGGCCATGCTCCGGGGCAGGAGAAACTGCAGCACGGCTGCGCGGAAGTCAATATCGAGCGCGTCGACCCCATCGGCCACTATGCCCTGCGCCTCATTTTTTCCGATGGCCACGATACGGGTATCTATTCCTGGGGTCTGCTCTACGACCTCTGCCGAAATTACCAGACGCACTGGCAAAAATACCTGAAGCAAATGGAAGTAGCCGGGCTGACCCGGCAGCCCGGCGCCGGAAAATCAGCCATCGATCTCGATCATTGGCGCCAGAACAAGGGCAAATGTCACTCATGAGCGACAAGTCCACGCATTTCGGTTTTGAGAGCGTTCCCGAAAAGGAAAAGCAGCAGCGGGTGGCGCAGGTTTTCGATTCGGTCGTCGATCGCTACGACCTGATGAATGACTTGATGTCGGCCGGTCTGCACCGCTACTGGAAATTTTTTACCGTTTCGCGCAGCGGCGTGCGTCCGGGCGGGCGCGTCCTTGACGTTGCCGGTGGCACCGGCGATCTGGCGCTGGCCTTTGCCCGCTGCGTTGGCAGCACAGGCCAGGTCTGGCTGACCGACATCAACCCGGCCATGCTGGCACGCGGGCGTGATCGCCTGCTCGACGCCGGCCACCTGATGCCAGCCGTGCAATGCAACGGTGAAAAACTGCCTTTCCCGGACAATTGGTTTGACTGTGTTTCAGTCGCCTTCGGCCTCAGAAACATGACGCACAAGGGGCTGGCGCTGGCCGAAATGCGTCGCGTCCTGAAGCCGGGCGGCCGCCTGCTCATCCTGGAATTTTCAAAAGTCTGGAAACCGCTGACACCGCTCTATGATTTCTATTCCTTCAAAGTAATTCCGCGCGTCGGCAAGCTGGTCACGCAGGATGCGGACAGCTATCGCTATCTGGCCGAATCCATTCGCGTTCACCCCGACCAGGAAGAGCTAAAACGCATGATGGAAACGGCAGGCCTGGAGAAAGTCGAGTATTTCAACCTGTCCTGCGGTGTGGTGGCGCTGCATTGCGGCATCAAATTCTGAAGCAATGCATATTCACATGAATATTCCCAGGGCAATAATAGTTCTTGGCATTTCTTGCATTGGGTTCTACGTGCTTATTCTGGCGTTGAATCCGCAGATTTATTCCTACAACAAAAAAGCGAGAATGAATCGCCAGGTTCGGCAAATGCTAAACATCACAAAACCTGCACAAGTCAAAGTAGAGAGCATTCTTTTAGCAAATCCCGGAGCCGTTGTATCACTTGTTGCCTCAGAACTTATCCCAAAAACATTTGACGGTTACTTGGCAAACCCCAAGGAAAATATTCAGATAACCCACAGCGAAATATCGGCCAAGGGTGTAATCAAGGTCTTTAGCCCCCAGCTTGGTACGCTTTTTATTTTAACCCCCGCAGTAAGCAACGGAAATGTCATTTGGGATTGCTGGGGTAGTTCAACCCTGGAATTACCCTCCCAATGCCGCCAGCCAGAGCGTGATGCCTAATAAGTCGGGTAGGGTGCGCAACAAGTTGCACACCCTGCTGCTGACCTTCGTTTCTAATCAATAATTCCGAAGACACCATGTACGACATCCGCCCTGACCAGTCGGTCGAACTGCTGAAGGCACTGCATGTCCTGACCCGCGACGGCAAAATGAACCAGGATAGCCGGCGCAAGCAAAAGCAGATTGCTCACCTCTTTCAGTTCATTGAGCCCATGCTGCAAGAGATTCGCCAGCAAAACGGCGAAATCCATCTGGTCGACCACGGCGCCGGCAAGTCCTATCTTGGCTTCATCCTCTACGATCTCTATTTCAAGAAAAATGCCGGCAGCGGTTTTGTTTACGGCATCGAAACGCGCGAGGAACTGGTTGCCAAATCAAGCGCGTTGGCAAAAACGCTGGGCTTTGAAGGCATGTCCTTTTTCAATCTCACGGTGGCGGAATCGATCTCTTCGCCGCTGCTGCCAGAGCGCGTCGATATTGTCACCGCCCTGCACGCTTGCGATACCGCCACCGACGACGCCATCCGTTTCGCGCTGGCCAAGCGCTCCCCACACATCCTGCTGGTGCCCTGCTGTCAGGCCGAAGTCGCTGCCGCACTCAATCGTAACAAGCAGAAAATGCTGGCCAACCCACTTGCTGAACTGTGGCGCCATCCACTCCACACGCGAGAATTCGGCAGTCATGTCACCAATGACCTGCGCTGCCTGCAACTCGAAGCGCACGGCTACCAAGTCCGGGTGACCGAACTGGTGGGCTGGGAACACTCGATGAAGAATGAGCTGATCATCGCCCGTGATCAGCACCGGCCAAACGCCAAGGCCGCAGAACGCCTGCGGCAGTTGCTCGAAACCCTCGGTTTGCAGGAACTCGAGCAGCGCTTCTTGGTCAGCCAGTAATTTTCTGGCTTATACTGCCATCACACCGCGCGTTCGCCGGTTCTCATCAGGAGTAGAGCCATGGGCAAAGAGCAGAAAAGCACCAAGGAAACCAAAAAAGCGCCGTTAAAGTCCGCCAAGGAAAAGAAGGCCGAAAAGCAGGCCAAGAAGCATGGAACAACGGATGTCATCAGTCCATTGAAGAGTCATTCATAACACTCGCGGCGCCAGCCCCGGAATTACTCGCTGACCCGGCTGCGCGCCGCCTTCAATCTGCCATGTCGCGTCTTGCTTTCCAGGCGTTTGGCGACGGAATTCTTTGATGGCTTGGTCGGTCGTCGTGGTTTTGCCGTGACGGCAACACCGGCGATCAGTTCGTATAAACGGCGCAAGGCGTCGAGTCGGTTCTTTTCGAGGCTGCGGAATTTCTGCGCCTTGATGACGACAACCCCATCGCTACTGATGCGCTGATCGGCAAATTTGAGCAAGCGCTCACGAATTTCTTCCGGCAGTGACGAGGCCGCAATCGCAAAGCGCAGGTGAACGGCGTTGGAGACTTTGTTGACGTTCTGCCCACCAGCCCCTTGGGCGCGGATGGCCGTGATTTCGATTTCTTCGGGCGGGACAATCAGATCGGTGCGCATGATTCGGCGTCTTTGGGTCAAAGTGGTATTGTAGCGGCCATTCAAAGAAAAGCCTGTCATGCATATCTGGGTCGATGCCGACGCCTGCCCGGCGGTCATCAAGGAAATTCTCTTTCGCGCCGCCAAGCGTGCGCAGCAACAACTCACTTTGGTCGCCAACCAGATGCTGCGCGTGCCGCCATCGCCCTGGATTCGCGCTCTGCAGGTGCCAGCCGGCTTTGATGTGGCGGATGCGCGCATTGTTAAAGAGGCCGCCGCCGGCGACCTGGTAATTACCGCCGACGTGCCGCTGGCCGCGCTGGTGGTGGCCAAAGGCGCTTTCGTTCTCGATCCGCGCGGCGAATTCCTTAACGCCGACAATATCCAGGAACGGCTCACCATGCGTAATTTTATGGAAGGCCTACGCAACAGCGGTGTCGACACAGGCGGCCCGGCGACCTTTTCGGCGGCTGATCGGCAGGCCTTTGCCAATTGCCTCGACAGCTTTCTCGCGCGTGCGGCGCGGGGTTGATGGCGCACTTTGCCCCGCTTCCGGGATAAGATGCGTCAACGCCACTTTATGGAGACTGCCATGCCGTTTACCCCCGACCTGATCGACGAAATGAACACCTTGCTGCGTTTTGATCTGGACACTGCTCACACCGGCCTCAAAATTCACAGTACCGCCGATGCAGCATTGATTACCACCTCCGAACGCCTCCACGCCAAGGGTTTGCTCACCCAGGTCGATGGCGGCTACCTGACTTCGCTTGGGCGCGAAGCCGCCGATAAGGCACAAAGACTGCTCAGTATCCTCACCACAGCGCCGGCGCTCGCCAAACCGCCCGTCTGAGATTTCTTGCTGCCGATGCCGCCGCCCACAAAAATCACCATCGCGACCCGCCAGTCGCGCCTGGCGCTCTGGCAGGCAGAGCATGTACGGCATCGGCTGCAGGCGATTTATCCGGAAGCCGAGATCGCACTGCTCGGGCTGACCACGACGGGCGACCAGATCCTCGATCGGCCGCTGGCGGAAATCGGTGGCAAGGGCTTGTTCATCAAGGAACTGGAAGTGGCGATGCAGGAGGGGCGTGCCGATCTGGCAGTGCATTCCTTGAAGGATGTGCCAATGCAAATGCCACAAGGTTTTGCGCTGGCCGCTGTGCTGCAGCGCGAAAACCCCAGCGATGCTTTTGTCTCCAATCGTTATACAAAGCTCGATGACCTGCCGCCGGGAGCAGTGGTCGGCACTTCCAGCCTGCGGCGTGAGGCTATTCTGCGGGTGAATTACCCGCAACTCGCCGTGCGCAGCCTACGCGGCAATCTCGATACCCGTCTGGGCAAACTCGATGCCGGCGATTTTGATGCGGTTATTCTGGCTGCGGCTGGCCTCATTCGCCTTGGCATTAAAAACCGGATTGCTTCACTGCTCGATAGCAAAGAGTGGCTGCCAGCACCAGGGCAAGGCGCTTTGGGTATCGAAATTTGTTCCGGTCGCGCCGATTTGCAGGAATGGCTAACCCCATTGCACGACCAGGAAACCGGGCTTTGCGTTCAGGCCGAGCGCGCTTTTTCACGGGCTTTAGGCGGCAGTTGCCAACTGCCGCTCGGCGCTTACGCCGAGTTTGCCGACAGCAGACTTCGCTTGCGCGGCTTTATCGGCGGGCTGAGCGGCCAGCCCATGCGCAGCGGCGAAGTGAGCGGTGCAGCAGCCGATGCCGAAGCGCTTGGCCTTGAACTGGCGGACAGGTTGAGGGGCTGAGAAAGCTTTTGACTCTGCCTTTATCTGCCAAAAACCGGAATCAGCTTTGCCAGCCGCCTGAGTTCGAGCCGCCTTTGCCGCCAGTCTGGGCAGAGTTGTTCAACCACCGCCCAGAAGCGCGGGCTGTGGTTCATTTCTTTCAGGTGCGCCACTTCGTGCGCCACCACATAGTCGATGACTGGCAGAGGGAAATGGCCGAGCCGCCAATTGAGGCGAATGACGCCCTGGCTGCTGCAACTGCCCCAGCGTGTTCGCGCCGAGGAAAGCGCCAGAGCAGGAACGGCAACGCCGAGCAGTTTGGCATAGTGCACAAGCCGCCCATAGAGCACATCGCCCGCCCGCTCGCGCAGGGCGCGTTCGAGTAAAGCCTGCGGTGAGCGGCCGGCAGCCAGCGCCAGGGTCAGGGTCTGGCTGTCGCCCGACCAGATGATCTGATTGCGGCCACAGGCCAGCGTCAGTCGCAGGTCACCTCCCAACCACGGCAGGCTGGCACCATCGACGATTTCAAAGCCCGTTGCAAGCGGCGCAGACTGCCAGGTGTCGAGTTTTTTCAGCACCCAATTACCGTGTTGCGCCAGCAGGGCTTCAACGTCACCCAGGCTGGCACGCGGTGGCGCGCTGACGCGCAGACCGCGATGGTCAATGGCCAGGCCGATGGTTTTGCGCGGCCGCCGAATGAGGGCGTAAGGAATATCGCGTCCACCCAGCGTGATACTGCGGGCTGCAGTTTCGCCAGGCTTACTCAGATTTGGCATCCGGATAGAGATGCGGCGATAGGCGGCGCATTTCGGCTTCGACCCATTCTTCGGCACGCTTGCTGATTTCGCGGCCGGTTAGACCCGTGGGGTCAATGGCCGGGCCGATGCTGATAATCGCCCTGCCGGGACGCTTGATGAAGGCATTGCGCGGCCACAGTTCGCCGACGTTCTGGGCTATCGGCACGGCTTTGCAGCCGGCTTTTTTGGCCAGAAAGGCGCCGCCCGGCTGATAGGCTCTTCTTTCACCTGGTGCTACGCGCGTCCCTTCCGGGAAAATGATGACGGTGAAGCCCTTCTTCAGGCGGTCGCAGCCTTGTTCAACGACTTGTGCCAAAGCGTCGCGTCCGCCTTTGCGGTCAATCGAAATGGAGCGCAGCGCCGCCAAACCCCAGCCAATGAAGGGAATGCGCAGCAATTCCTTTTTGATAACAAAGGCCGGGTCGGTTCCGGGCGGGATGATTTCCTGCAGAATCACCGTTTCCCAAGCCGACTGATGCTTGGCGAGAAAAACGCAAGGCCCTTTCGGCATGTTTTCCAGGCCGCGAATTTCGGGGACGATGCCGATAATCCAGCGCGAACCGAACAGGATGCCGCGCCGATACAGCCAGACCATGGCAAAGGTGGCCGTCCTGCCGAACAGTGCTGCGAGAACGATCAGCGGCACGACGATGACGGTGACCAGCGTTGCCCACAGCATGAACAGGGAAGAACGCAGGAAATTCATGACACTTACGCCTGCCCTTCAAGCAGCCAGTCGGCAACCGCCGCCAGATCCTTGAACACTTTGGTTCCCTCCGGCAAATTGTCTTCGGCCTGGGTTTTCTCGCCTTTGCCGGTGAGGACGAGGACAGGGGTGCAGCCGCTGGCTGCCGCCGCCTGCAGGTCACGCAAAGCGTCGCCAATCGATGGAACGCCCTCCAACCGGACATTG
>JAGTRX010000172.1 GCA_018262285.1 Pseudomonadota bacterium
CTGGGGCGGACGAAGGGTTGGCTGCGTTACGAAGTGCCGATGCATTGGATCAAGCGCGAATGGCGTGGCTCCTACCGTGGACAAAAACAGATCTGGTTTCTGTTGCGTCTGGTCGGGCGCGACAACGATCTCAGTTTGCGCACCACCAACCATCCGGAATTTGACGCTTGGCGCTGGAACGAATATTGGGTGCCGCTTGAGAGCGTTATCGAATTCAAGCGGCAGGTCTACGAACAGGCGCTCAATGAGTTGAAGCGCTTTATCGATGCGGATCGGCGGCGGACGCCCCGTCCGCACAATTCTCCGCCGATTGTCGAGATTGTTCCAGAAGCGGGTCAGGAGGCAGCGTAATGGCGTTTTTCAACCGGCAGGGAAGCATGCAAAAATTCTATTTTCTTCTGGTGTTTCTGACCGGGCAAGTTTTCGCGCAAGGCATTCCCGTCGAATATATCCGGATGGGACAGAACTTCGAGGAAGACTACGAAGCCAAAACATGGCAAGAGATTGCCGTGCAGTTGCCGCTTGCGCCCAAACCCGAAAAACTAGTTGCCGTTTATGTCAGCGCCGCTACCGAGCATCATTTTTTCGTTGATCCCGACTCGATCTCCATTGGTAAGGATGGCGTGGTGCGCTACACCCTGGCCATCAAAACCTCCGGCGGCGCCAGCAATATCAGCTTTGACGGCATGCGCTGCGAGACGCGGGAACGGCGCTCTTACGCCTTTGGGCGATCGGATGGCAGCTGGTCGCGGGCGCGCAGCAACGAATGGGTAAAGATTCGCGAGGAGACGATCAATCGCCATCATGCGGCGTTGTTCACGGATTTTTTCTGCCCCGGCGGGGTGATCGCCGGCAGTGTCAAGGATATCCGTTATGCCTTGCTCAACCAGCAGGGCGGAAAGCCAAACTTTACCATCGGGAAGTAGTCATTCCGGCAGGAAAAAACGGCCACCGTCGATGTTGAATGAACGCAGCGGGTGGCCGAAAGCGTGGCTCAATCTGCCGTTGGCCAGAATGTCGGCGGTCGGACCAAAATTCACCGTTCCATGCCCATCAAGCAGAATGACTTCATCGGCGTAGCGGGCGGCCAGATTGATGTCGTGCACTACCAGCACGATGCTGCGCCCTTCTGCGGCCAGCCGTTTGAACAATTCCAGCATGGCGATCTGATAGTGCAGGTCGAGATGGTTGAGCGGTTCGTCCAGCAGGAAGAGGCGCGGTTGTTGCGCCAACAGCGCGGCTAGGGCAACGCGTTGGCGCTCGCCGCCGGAAAGGCTCAGGATGCTGCGATCTGCCAGGCCTTCCAGGCCGGTTGCTGCCAGCGCCGAACGGGCAATTTTGAGATCCTGGGCGCTTTCCCAGTTCCAGCGTCCAAGATGCGGATGGCGGCCGACCAAGGTGGTTTCGAGCACACTGGAAGCAAAATAATCGGACTGTTGCTGCATCAGCAGACCCCGGCAGCGCGCTGCGGCATCCGCGTTCCAGGCCGCATAGGGACGGCCTTCGAGCAGCACCGTGCCGGCGGCAGGCAAACGCAGGCCAGCCAAGGTGTGCAGCAGCAGTGTTTTGCCGGCGCCGTTCGGGCCCAGCACGATGACCATGCGCCCCGGTTCAATGGCCAGATCAAGGTCGCGGCAGAAAAACCGTTCCTTGAGGGCGACGGTGAGCTTGTGGGTGCTGAGCAATGGGATGTTCATCGCGGATGCCGTCCCAGCAAGAGCAAAAACACCGGCACGCCAATGAGCGCGGTCAGGACGCCGACCGGTAACTGCTGCGGGGCGACAATGCTGCGCGCCAGGGTATCGGCCAGAACCAGAAGGCTGCCGCCTGCCAAGGCAGAAGCCGGCAGGAGCAGACGCTGGTCGTTGCCGGTGGCCAGTCGCACCAGATGCGGCACGATGAGGCCGATAAAGCCGATGGCGCCCGCCTGGCTGACGGCCACAGCCGTGGCCACCGCAGCCAGAAAGTAGATCAGCCGGGTCAGACGGGGAACGGCGACGCCGAGGGCGCGCGCCGTATCGGCGCCACGCGCCAGCAAATTGAGCTCGCGGGCGAAAGGCAGGGCGAGAATCAGACATAGCGCTAGCATGCCCAAGGCGAAACCGGATTCTGACGATTGTCCAAGGTCACCCATGAGCCAGAACAGCATGCCACGTAACTGTTGTTCCGGCGCCAGGGCGAGCAGGAGGGCGACGACGGCGCCGCAGCCGGCAGCGACAACAACGCCGGTGAGTAACAGTCGCGTTTGTGTCCAGCTACCGTCGCCGTGCGCCAGCCCGAAGACCAGAAACAGGGTTGCCAGCGCGCCGCCAAAAGCCAGCGCATCGATGCCGAAGCCGGAAAGGCCGAGCAGAATGGCGGTCAGCGCCCCGATGCTGGCACCGCCGGAGACGCCCAGAACATAGGGGTCGGCCAAGGGATTGCGCAGGAGAACCTGCATCAACGTGCCGGCCAGCGCCAGCAAGCCGCCGCAAGCAAAACCGAGCAGGGCGCGTGGCAGACGCAATTGCTGGACAATTTCAGCGCCCGGCGTTGGCTGGCGTAACAGAGCGGCGAAAACGTCGCCGGCGCTAACCGGCATGCTGCCGACCGACAGCGCCAGGACGATGCTGGTCAGCGCCAGCATCAGCAAGGCGATGAGGATGAGCAGGGCGCGGCGGCGGGTGGGCATGTGGCTGGATCAGAAGTCGTAACGCAGGTCGGCAAATATGGCGCGGCTTTCAGCCGGATAGTAGGAGGTGCCAAAGCCGTAGTTGAATCCGGTTGCAGCATAACGCTTGTCGAAAAGATTGCGAGCATTGATGCGTGCCGTCAGGTTGCGCTCTTTCCAGCTTACCGCCAAATCAACGGTGGTGTAGGCGGGCATGCGCGCATACAGATTGGCGGTATCGCCGCCGAAATAGCGGCTGCCAATGTGATTGACCGAAAGTAGCAGGTTCCAGGCCTCAGTTGGTTTGAAATTCAGGCTGGCTGTGGCTTTCAGCTTTGGCACCAGGGGGATGCTTTTGCCGCGGTCAGCCCCTTCCATGAACTCGGCGCGTTGATAATTGAGCCCGGCACCCAGTTGCCATTGCCGGTTGATTTCGTAACTGCCTTCCAAGCGATTTCGTCGCGCATGGTTAGCCGGTAGGCGGTGATTTTGCCGGAGAAGGCGCGGTCACTCCATTGCAGGCCGAGGTCGACGAAGCGGCCCTTTTCCGGGCGCACCGGTCGGCTGACAAAACCGGCAAAAGTGGTCAGCTCATCGAGATTGGCGAAGCGGAATGTCCTGCCTGTGCGGGTAAATAGTCGCAGCTTGTCGGTGGCGCGGTAGCTCAGGCCAAGTTCGCTGATCGAGGCGGTATGGTCGTTGGTCAGCAAGGCTCCTGTGCTGTCGCGCGCCTGCTGATCGACCACTTGCCGACGCAGGCCACCGTTCAGGGTCAGGCGCTCAGTCAGGCCGGTTTTGTTGTGCAGGTAAAGGGCGCGACTCGTCTGGTCGATGTTGACCTGTTTGGTGACCGGAGCGGCCGGATTGGCGGATTTATGCGATGTCAGTTCGCCATCGTAGTAGTCGATGCCAACGGTCGTGCTGCTGCCCAGGTTGCCGAGACCATGCTGCCATTGCAAGCGCGGCGTGAAGGACAGGGTTTTGGTTTGGCGCTGGTCGTAGGAGAAAAAATTAGAGACGTAGCTTTTGTTCTCGCTGTCGCTGTAGGCTATTTCAGCGGCAAATTCGAGTCCGCTGGCGAGTTGCCATTTGATGCCAGGGCGGATGTAGGCGCTGTTGCGATCGGCAAAGCTGTCGCGGGTTTCGGGTTGGCGCGGGTCCTGCCTGTACTGTAGTTCGTTGAGTGTTCCCGGCAGCCCCAGTGCGGTTTTCGAGCCGCCCAGATCGAGTGTCAATTCAGCTTGCGCCAGTTTCAGACCCATGCGGCTGGAGAAAGTATTGCGTTCCTGATGGTTATTGCGACGCCAGCCGTCGTTGGTTTGATGCGCGGCATCAAGCGAAAACCAGAAACGGCCATTGTTTTGACCCAGCGAGGCGGCCGCCTGTCGGCCATTGTGACTGCCGAAGCCGGCGCTGACACTGGCGCCAGGACGCGCAGCGCCCGTGATGATGTTGATGACGCCACCGACGGCATTGTCGCCGAAGAGCACGGCGCCACTACCGTTGAGAATTTCGATACGCTGGACGCTGTCGAGCGGAATGCTGCCCCAGTCCACTGCGCTTTGATCGAGCGGGTTGAGGCGCTGGCCATTGAGCAGAATGAGGGTGCGCTGCGAGCCGCCCTCGCCGAAGCCGCGCATGTCGATGCCGGTTTCGGCGCCGAGTGCGCCATAGAGCGGTTTGATGTGGATGCCGGCTTTGTGTTGCAGGATGTCGGGCAGGTTTTGCGCGCCGGCAGCACGAATGTCCTGGCGCGTGATGACCTGGATGTTGGCGGCGACGTTAAGGCTCGATTCGGCAAAACGGGTGGCCGTCAATACAAGGAGTGGTTCGTCTTGCTGTTGGGCGAGAAGGGGTGAGGACAGGCTGGTCAAAGCCAGGGCAGCAGCCAGCAGGCCGCAGGTTTTCGGAAACATGGATTCTCCCTTTGCCGGCGAGCGTCCCCGCGCGCCGGATCAATTCATTAAATGAAAATGCCGTGGGGAGAAAGGTCGGAATCACCGGCGCCACCACCCCGTGGCATTTCCGCTTCAATGCGTCAGGCCGGTATCCGGGCTCGCGAGTCTTGACATGTCGCCTTCCCAGGTTGAACCCAGTGGCGTGTTGACATGCCCGCACTCGCTGACCGTTGCGGGGGCAGCAGCGGCTTTGCACCTGTTGGCGCGCACCGCTTTCCCGTTTAACCGCGGTTGGAGACTCCTTCCGCAGCACCTGTCACATCTTCTGCCACGGGTTCAACCGTGACAGCGGGCGAAATTCTACTCTTTTGCCGGAGAAACTTTTGCATTTTTCTCCAGGGCGGTGAGCAGATCTTTGGCGATCAGCGAATTGGCGTAGTCGGAAATGTGGTCGCTGTAGCTGTAGAGAAATTTGCCGTCGCGGGTGATCGAACAGTTATTGCGCGCGGTGTCGCAGAGCAAGGGAATGGGGTCGTAGACCATCAGTTTCGGATGGCGTCTCGCCAGTTCGTCCATCAGGCGCAGATAGGGCGCAGTTCCCGCCAGTTGTTCGGCGTGGGTAATGGTGCAGCGCGGGTTGGGCTTGCGCCGGAGAAACTGCTTGAGGACGGGAATGGTGGTCATTTTGCCGGCGACGCAACTGCGCGGATCGGGGAGCGTCGGGTTGTCGATCAGGATGACGACGCGCTTGCCTTCATTTTCCAGAGTCTGAATGGTCTGGCTGAATTCCTTGCGCCAATGGTCTACCTTTTCTTCGTGTTTGCCTTCGATGAAACCGGTGTCCGGGTTGATGGGGAAGAGTCCGCGCAGGGCAATGGCGATAATGACGATTTCGGGTGACGGCTTTTGTGTTGCGGCCAAGTAGGCAAGGTGACTTTTGATGCCTTCGCGGTCAGCGGCGGCCTCATTGTTTTTGGGCAAAGCGATTGAGCCGATCATGCTCAAGGCCATCTCAGGCGATGATTCACGGGCAAGGCCGTAGAAAAGGGCTTCTGCTTTGCTGTCGCCCAGAATGGCGATTTTTGCTGGCTTGTCGTTTTTGGAAAGGCAAAACTGGAAGATGTTTTTCTGCACTTCCGGAATGCCACAATTGTTTTGTCGGAGGTGACGATCCTGCCCGAGCACCAAAGTGCTGACGTCGCCGTTGAGCATCGAATAATGTCGGGATTTGAACCCGTCCAGCTTTCTGATAGCGATGCCGGCAATGAAAATGAGCAGCATGATGATGGCCAGGATGATGATGCGCTTCTTTGCTGTTTGGCCGGAAGCGGTGCGAATCGGCAGTTCGACCCAACGATAGGTTAGCCAGGAGAGCAAAACCGCCAGCAGCATCAGGCCGATACGGATTTCGGCGGATGGCGTCTGCGATTCCATGATGCGGGCAAAGGACAGCAGCGGCCAGTGCCAGAGATAGAGCGGATAGCTGATCAGGCCGATCCAGACCAGTGGGCGGCAGGCCAGAATCCGGCGATTGATTCCGGCACCCATGCCGGCATAGATCAGCAGTGCAGCGCCAGCGACAGGGGGGAGCGCCAGGACACCCGGGAAAGGGTGGCCGCTCTTGAGGGCGAAAACCCCGATCAATACTAGCGCTAGGCCAGCCCAAGCCGCGATTGGGCGAAATTTGTCACTGAGCGTTTGCTGGTGCACAACGGCGTAGGCAACCGCAGCACCGATTGCCTGTTCCCAAAAACGTGACAGGAGCGAGTAGTAAGCGGGGCTAATGTCACGATAAACCTGCCAGACGCTATAGAAAAAAGACACGGCAATGACGGCGGCAATCAGGCGACCCATGTGTCTTCTGAATTTCCAGAACAGCGCCAGCATGAGCGGCCAGAAAATGTAGAACTGCTCCTCGACGCCGAGCGACCACAAGTGCAGCAGGGGCTTGGTGTCGGCGGCGGCATCGAAATAACCGGCTTCCTTCCAATAGACAATATTGGCAACAAAACTGGCACCACCGGCAATGTGCTTGCCAAGCGCCTTGTATTCTTCGGGCGTCAGAATGATCCAGCCGAACAGTGCACAGACAACCAGAATTAGCGTCAGCGCCGGAAAAATACGCTTGATGCGTCGCTCATAGAACGATTTGAGGCTGAAAATGCCGGTTTCGAGTTGGAAGAGGATGTGCTTGGAGATCAAGTAACCCGAAATCACAAAAAAGACATCGACACCAACAAATCCGCCAGGGGCAAGGGTCGGGAAAGCGTGGAAAACGATGACCGCCAGCACGGCAATGGCGCGCAGGCCATCGATATCGGGACGATACTCGGAGGCCGCGATATGGGCGCTTTGGCAATGGGTGCTGACGAAGGAGTTTGCCATCATGATCACTCAGCGAGAAGACAGGACACCGCGTCAAGCACGTGCGCTGTCGGAATTTCCTGCAGACAGCGACTGAAACTCGATTCTTTTCCTTCACAGCCTTCCAGATGGCAGGGTACACAGTCGGCTATGCCCTGTAGCAAATAGACATTGCCCTGATGGGCGCTGCCCACACGTTGCCATGGGCTTTCCAGTTTTGGCCACTCGGCTGGCCATGGCCCCCATTTGACCGGGTTGGTCGGGCCGAACAGGGCTACCGTCGGAATGCCGGTCGCCGCCGCGATATGGGTCACGGCCGTGTCTGGCCCAACAAAGAGATTGGCCTGCCGCAGCAGGGTGCCGGTCTGGCCGAGCGAAAGATGGCCAGCAAGGCTGGTGGCTCCGCTGGCTTCGGCGATGCGCGCGCAACAAGCGACTTCTGCCGCATCTGGCCCGCCGGTCAGCAACACCTGTAACCCCTTTTTTTGGAGCGCTTGTGCCAATTCGATCCAGTTCGCCTCGTTCCACATTTTGTAATTGAATTTTGGGTAGGGGTGCAGCACGGCAAAAGGCTGTTTGGGTGGCAGGTGCCCCGGCAGCTTGGCTGAGGGCGGCACGACACGGGTCACCAGGGGAATATCGAGCAATTGTCCAACTTGCAAGGCCATAGCCACCGTATGGGTGTTGTTGTCGTCAAAAGGGATATGTTGGTCAAGCAGCCAGGTTTTCCAGGCGGAAGTGCGATTCGGCTGCAAAGTGCCGATACGAGATCTGCCGGCAGCCCAGGCATAGAGGGTCGGGCGGTCGCCGGGAATGGCGGACAAAGCCAGATCATATTGGCGCCAAATTTTGCGGATAAAAGCGAAATGATCACGGCGGGATGGGCGTTCGGGAATGGTCAGGATGTGGTCAATGTCGGGGTTGCCGTGCAGCACGCCTTCGGTTCCCGCGAATACAAGCACGCCGATGCGCGCCTGCGGCCCGATGCGGCGGGTGATCACCAACAGGATGGAGGCTGGATTCATTGACGGAGCAGATTTATGGCTGGCGGTAAGGATGGTTCATCACCATCAATTTGACTTGCCGGTAATAGGTCGCTTCGGCATTGGAAACCGCCAGCATGAACCCCTCGCGGCCATCAAGAAAGCCGGCGCGCAGAATGTAGGTGCGAAAGAAGGTGAACAGCCCTTTGGCGACGGCCATCAACAACGAGGAATCCTTGCCGCGCGCCTGCGCCATCTTGGCGCCGGCGCTGGAATAACGGTTGAACTTGTCGATGATTTCTTCGAAATCGACATAGGTTTCGTGCAGCAAGGGCGATTGCAGGGTTTTGGACTTGCCGTCGAACACCAGGCGCTCATGCACCAGATCGTCGGAAAAACGCGCCGTGCCACGCTTGAACAGCCGGACGACGTAATCCGGCCACCAGCCGGAGTGGCGCATCGGCCTGCCAAGATAGCTCGAAAGCCGGGGCAGGGCGTGCGGCCGTTCGTCACCACTCTCCATTGCTCGCAGAATTTCTTCGCGTAATTCCT
>JAGTRX010000073.1 GCA_018262285.1 Pseudomonadota bacterium
ATCCAGCACGACAATCCGACAATAATGATCGGCACGACCACGTGCACGAAATCCCATTCCTGCTTCAAGGTGCTATTGCCCATAACGTAGCTGAACGCTGCCGGTCCGGCCAGGAGGGGGATCGCCAGCGGAACGATGGAAGCCTCATGCCCGTTATCACCATCAGCCGGTGGTGCAGATCCCTTGAATGAGGTTTCCTTGCCCATCACCATGGCAATGGCGAGCAGCAGGACAATAATTCCACCACCGATTTGCATCGCCCCGATAGAGATGCCCATAAAACTCAGGAACGATGTTCCCAGAAATGCAGCAACCAGTAGCGCGACGGTGACGCTGAACCCCAGTGCCCTGGCAAACCGGCGCTTTTCATTGGACTCGAAACCATCAACCGCCGAAAGGAAAACCGGAATCATGGTGACAGGACCCACCAAGGCAAAAAGCGTTATTGTCTTCTTTATCGTTAAAACAGCAAGTTGCATATGATTCATTCCGTTTTACATTAAATTGTATAGATAGTCTTCGAGCGCCAGAGTACGGCAATAAATTGATTTTGCGATTCTTACACAGCACTTCCTGAAATTGCCAGAATCATGAAGACGGGTATAGACTTCCAATTTCCGTTGAGTTGTGCGGCGGGGGAGACAAAAAATGAATAAAAACAGCACAGTGTTGGGCGTCCTCAACCAGCAGGATCTGGAAGCCGCCGTATTGCCCTTTCTGCTGGCACGTTATGGCAATACCTTCGATGTCGATCTATTTCGCGGTGCTGCAAGCTACATCACACGCTTGTTTAACGGCCAGATACCGGGTTATCTGGCTATCGATCTGCCGTATCACGACCTGAAACACACGTTGGATACGGCACTGGCCACTGCCAGGCTGGTCGATGGTTACGAAGCCTTCTTGCAGGTAGAGGGTC
Source organism: Pseudomonadota bacterium (assembly GCA_018262285.1). GTDB lineage: Bacteria > Pseudomonadota > Gammaproteobacteria > Burkholderiales > Rhodocyclaceae > UBA1934. The sequence continues at coordinate 920 of JAGTRX010000073.1, forward strand.
AGCCACCCTTGGGTGCCGAAACTGCCTTGCTGGCCATTATTTGCGCCCTGTTCCACGATGGTGGCTTTGTGCGGCGGGAATGCGAACATGCCATCCCCGGTAGCAAGCTGATGCCCGTCCATGTCGAGCGGGGCGAAGCCATGCTGGTCGAATGGCTGCAAAACTCATCTTTGGCCGCTTATGTCGATGCGCCACAAGCCATCCGCTATACCGATCACGTCAAACCGATTCAAGCGGTTGAAGAAACGGTTCCGGAAACTTACCGGATTGTCGGGTGCATTCTCGGCACGGCTGACCTGATGAGCCAGATCGCAGACCGTTTTTACCTGGAACGTTGTCGTGATGCGCTTTTCTGGGAATTCTCCCAGGCCGGTATTGATGTATTCAAAAGTGCTGACGACCTGCTGCGCCAAACTCCCGGCTTTATCGAGCATGTCAAACAGCAGCGTCTGTGCACCGACTTCCGCTCTGCCCATCGCCATTTCGAATCCCATTTTGGCAGAACGCCATGCCCCTACATGGTCTCGATAGACCGTAATATCGGCTATCTCAAACGAATTATCGACAGTCCGCAGCCGGGTATGTTGAAGAGAAACATTGCCGAGCGCCTGCGCAGGGTTTGGGAATTCGACTTTTTCTGCACAATGGCTGCAACCTGAAAGAGAATCCTGGCGGCAAACACTCAGGCCGGAGAAAAAACATGTCCATGACGATCACATCAAGGGCGTTTGCTCACAATGAGCCGATGCCAAAGCTATATACCTGTGAGGGCAGTGACATCTCGCCGCCACTGGCCTGGAGCGGCGTCCCGGCAAATACTAAAAGCCTGGTTCTGATTGTCGACGATCCCGATGCGCCTGATCCGGCGGCACCAGAAATGACCTGGGTACATTGGCTGCTCTACAACCTGCCGGCCAGCAGTACCGGCTTGCCTGAAGCCGTCAAATCATTGCCTGTCGGTACGCTGGAAGGCATCAACGACGGGCAATGCACTGGTTATGGCGGGCCTTGTCCGCCAATTGGTCGGCATCGCTATTTTCACAAACTTTACGCCCTTGATGTCGTTTTGCCCGATCTGAAAATCCCGACCAAGAGTGCTCTCGAACTTGCCATGCAGGGGCATGTTGTCGCTGAGGCCCAATTGATCGGCACCTATCAAAAAGGGCGCTGAACCAGAACGACTAGTTGCCGTTCGTCTTTTCCGCTCGGTCTTTCAGGGCATTGCGGACTGCCGTCATCGTTTTCAGCACCTTGTCCGCATTGAAGGGTTTGACGATAAAGCCGGCAGCACCGTTCTGAACCGATTCCTGTACATTTTCGGCGCTGGCATTGCCGGTAATCATGACCACAGCCGTTCCCGGAAATTCCTTGCGGATTTCGCGCAGGGCGTCGATGCCGGTCATGACGGGCATCATGACGTCCATGCAGACAATCTGCGGCTCCAGGCGCCTGACCAGTTCGACACCGAGTTCCCCGTTGCGCGCTTCGCCCACCACTTCAAATTCCTTTTCGGCGCGCAGCATCCCTCGCAGAAGGGCGCGCATGATGTCGTTATCGTCGACAATGACAACCTTGGTTTTTTTGATTTCGATTCTTTGAACCGTCGGGGGAGGCATCAGACTTCTCCAGTTTCCAGTGTGGTTGATTCGGCCGCTAAAACAGCTCAGGTACAGTAAACATCAAGAAGAAAAAGGGACGAAAGGCCAATGCTGACGGCAGCAACGCCCCAGCCAGCAGCACCCTTCAGGGCTTGCTTGGCGCCATATTCCAGTTGTTGCCTTTTGCAGTCGATAAAGTTGAAAAATTCGCCCAGCGAGGCCAGCGCACAAAGCACAAAGAGGAGGCCGCTGAAAAAGAGGAATGCGATGAGTTTTTCACCCAGCTCACGACAAACGGCTGCGCCCGGGTGAGAAGCGCGCAGGAGTGTATCGGAACGTAACGCCATGCGAACAACCAGGAAAGCAATCAAGCCAAACGCAATGACCATGCCAATGACCACCCAGGTCTCGGGTTTGCGAAGTTCGACCAGCATGTGCCGGAAATCATCGCGTATCCAGCCAAAATTGCGCTTTAACCAGGATTGCTTCATGTCTTGTAATTCCGTCTGGCTCTCTGCCTGCGGCAGTTTCGCTGAAGATCATTATGGCATGGGCGCTCTTGGCCGCAAAACAAAAGGCAGCCTTGGCTGCCCCTTGTGTTGCCTATATTGATCAAATGCTTACTTGACGCGGTTTCGGTATTCGTCAGTGCGGGTGTCGATTTCAATCTTGTCACCAATTTCGACAAAAGCCGGAACTGGCAGCTCAAAACCGGAAGGCTTGATCCGTGCCGGTTTCATGACCTTGCCGGAAGTGTCACCCTTGACCGCCGGTTCGGTGTATTCGACTTCGCGCACCACGGAATTGGGCAGTTCGACGGAAATGGGTTTGCCATCGTAAAACACGACTTCGGCCGCCATACCGTCATCAAGATATTTGAGCGCGTCGGTCATGTTTTCCGCTTCGATCTCGAACTGGTGATATTCCTCATCCATGAAGACGTACATGGGGTCGGAAAAATAGGAGTAGGTACATTCCTTGCGTTCGAGCACGACCACTTCGAACTTGTCGTCCGCCTTATAAACCGACTCGGAAGGTGATCCGGTCAGAAGGTTCTTCATCTTCATTTTGACGACGGCAGAATTGCGGCCGGACTTGTTGTATTCAGCCTTTAGCACGACCAGCGGGTCGCTGCCAACCATGATCACGTTGCCGACGCGGATTTCCTGTGCGGTTTTCATCTGGGTTCCTGGAACGAAAGTTCTTAAAAAATAAAGCCCGCGATTATAACTTGCCACGACAAAAGTTGACGAGATTCTTGGTCAGTTCATTTTGGGCAAGCTGATTCGCCCAATTTTTGCCATACCTTACGAGGGTAGGGCGGACGGCTGAAAAATCAGCCCAGTGTTGCACCATTTGTTCTGAACCCTGATTCCAGGCCAGGAAAAAGTTGCGCACTGCCTTGCTTTCCGGTTCTGCAAGCGCTTCGGTGTAGCGTTGGAGAAATGCGCCGAGCTTGATGTGATGTGCCTCGTCGTCCTGCCGATAAATCTGCCAGACAAAAGGCACGGCAGCCCACTGGGCGCGAACGAAGGAATCTTCGCCACGAACAAAATTGAGGTCGCAACTCCAGAGCAGGCGATCGTAATCGGCTTGCGTCAGAAAAGGGATGGGTTCGATCAGCAGATGGCCAAGTTGCCACGGGCCACTTCCACCTAGATGGTTTGTGACTGCAGCTAGCGGCTGGCCGGGCGCAACCCGGCAGCGCATGGGTTGGCCTGTTTTAATCCAGGCATCGAGCAGCGCACTGACCGGGGCGGTGTCGTAGCAAAAAAGACTGACCTCCAGCCGCTCGCTGGCGGGCAGGGTAGTATGAAAGGCGTCGCGTTGCTCGAAAAGACCTTTTTCCAGGAGCAGGCCGCCAGTGCTTTTGGTAAAGCCGGGGAAAAAGAAAGTTTTCTTGAGCGGCAGGGTTGGATGCGGCGAAGCCAGAGCATGGCAACCTTCAACCCAGGATTCGGCACTCAGATATTCGAGATTGACCCAAACCGGTGGAGAACTGCCGCGACTCATCGCCTGCAGGTAAACAGTGGGCAGTTCGCAGGCAAAGGCTTCGATGACGACATCGGCAGGTGCCGTTTCCGGAAAACAGTCCGGCCAGCGACAGATTTGAACACCAGCAGCGTTTTGTTGATCCAGTGTCGGGTCTATGCTTGGGCAAAGCAGGTTGAGGCTGGCGAGACCATCAACCCAAAGGCGCACGGCCAAGCCATGCTCGGCCGCCAGTTGGCGAGCCAGCCGCCAGCAAACGCCGATGTCGCCGAAATTGTCGACAACGCTGCAGAAAATGTCCCAGTGATTGCGCATGGGACAGCATGGTAACATCCGCTTTATGCCGAGATTCACTTCACCGACCGATTGCATCGACTGTCCGCGCCTGGCCGAACATCTGGCCGATATCCGCCGCCGCGAACCGGGTTGGCACGCCTTGCCTGTGCCTTCTTTTGGCGATCTCGACGCCCGCCTGCTGGTCGTCGGCCTGGCACCTGGTGAAAAGGGCGCCAATCGTACCGGCCGCCCTTTTACCGGCGATGTTGCCGGTGTTTTACTGTATCCGGCCTTGCACCGTTTTGGTTTTGCCAGCGTTGCTGAGCCGCTGGCGGAATCGGGCTGGAAAAACCCGGACATGCACTTGGCCGATTGCCGCATCACCAATGCCGTGCGTTGCCTGCCGCCTGCCAACAAACCGACAATCCTGGAGATCCGTCAGTGCAACTGGCATCTCAAAACTGAACTGGCGGCCATGCCTAATTTGCGCGCTATTCTCGCGCTCGGTGCCATTGCCCACCAGGCTGTGCTTTGGGCTTACGGCCTCAAGCTGAGTGAGTATCCCTTTGCCCACAACATCCGGCACGACCTGCCCAATGGCCTGACGCTTTTTTCAAGTTATCACTGCAGCGGTTACAACTGGCGTACCGGCCGCCTGACCGTGGAGCGATTCGAAGCGGTCTTTGCCGACATTCGCCAATTTTTGGGCGGATGAGCGCTGATAAAACGGGCTTTGACGCCAAGGCCTTTCTGGCAAGCCTGACAGAACTGCCGGGCGTGTATCGCATGCTCGGCAGCGACGGCGCTGTTCTCTATGTCGGCAAGGCCAAGAACCTGAAAAAACGGGTTTCTTCCTATTTCCGCGACAATCTGCCCAGTCCGCGTATTGCCCACATGGTCAGCCAGATTGCGGCCATTGAAACCACCGCGACGCGCACCGAGGCCGAAGCCCTGCTGCTCGAAAACAACCTGATCAAGTCACTGGCACCGCGCTACAACATTTTGTTTCGTGACGACAAGTCCTATCCTTATATTGTTCTGACGCGCAATCCCTTCCCTCGCCTCGGCTTTTTTCGCGGCAATCCGGATCGCAAGGCCGATTATTTTGGGCCTTACCCTTCCGGCCTGGCGGTGCGCGACAGCATCCAGTTGCTGCAAAAGATGTTTCGTCTGCGTACCTGCGAAGAATCGGTCTTTGCCAACCGCTCACGACCCTGTCTGCTCTACCAGATCCGGCGCTGCAGCGGCCCCTGTGTTGGCTTGATCGGCAAGGAGGCCTACGCCGACGATGTTCAGTTTGCCGCACTTTTTCTGCTAGGCAAACATCAGGAGGCCATCCGACGGCTGGCCAAAGCCATGGAAGCGGCCTCGGCGCGCCTCGCCTTCGAGCAGGCGGCGACCTATCGCGACCAGATCCAGTCCTTGCGCCAGATTCAGGAAAAACAATTTGTCTCCAGCAACAAGAACGAGGATGTCGATATTGTCGTTGCCATCCGCGAGGTTGGGATGCTCTGCGTCAATCTGGCCATGGTGCGCGGCGGGCGGCATCTTGGCGATCATCCCTTGTTTCCGGTCAATGCCGGTGATTCCAGCCCGCCGGAAGCCATCGCGGCATTTCTTGGCCAACATTATGGCGCGCATCCTGCGCCGGCCAAGGTGCTGGCCGATCCCATGCCAGCGGAAGATGGCGAGGAAAAGCTGGCCAGCCTGCTGGCGGAATTGACGGGTCGTCCCTTGCCCGTGCAAGCGCCGCGCACGGAAACTCAGCGCGCCTGGGTCGAAATGGCGATTCAAAATGCGCGTCTGGCCATCATCAGCCGCAAACAGGCTTCGGCCATGCAGGAACAGCGTTTGGTGGCCTTGCAAGAAGCTCTGGCCTTGCCGGAACCCGCCAGCCGTATTGAATGTTTTGACATCAGCCATACCCAAGGCGAAGCTGCCGTTGCCTCCTGCGTGGTTTATCAGGGCGATGGCATGCGCAAGTCGGATTATCGGCGCTTCAATATCCGCGACATTCGGCCGGGCGACGACTACGCTGCCATGCGCCAGGCCGTATCCCGGCGCTACGAGGGGCTGGCCAAAGGGGAGGAGGGCAGGACACCCCAAATCGTGCTGATCGACGGCGGCAAAGGGCAGGTCGGTGCTGCGAGTTCAGCCCTGGCAGACCTTGGTTTGAGTGATTTGCTGGTGCTCGGTGTGAGTAAGGGCGAAGAAAGAAAACCCGGACTGGAAACTTTGATTTTTGCCGACGGCCGAGAACCGCTACAATTACCCCCTGAACACCCGGCGCTGCATCTGATTCAGGAAATCCGCGACGAAGCTCACCGTTTTGCCCTGGCTGGCCATCGAGGCCAGCGCGGCAAAACCCGCAAGTCTTCCAAGCTGGAGAATATTCCCGGAATCGGGCCAGCCAGACGCAAGACACTGGTGGCACAATTCGGCGGATTGCCGGGTGTGCTGGCTGCCAGTATCGAGCAATTGGCGGCCGCACCGGGAATCAGCCGAGAACTAGCCGAACAAATTTATATTGCCTTGCACTGATGCCTTTTAATCTGCCCATCCTGCTGACCTGGTTACGCATTCTGGCCATACCGTTCATGGTCGGAATTTTTTACCTGCCGACTGACTGGCTGACCCTGCAGGAGAGAAATATCGCCGCAACGGTTGTTTTCGTTGCCGCCGCACTCACCGACTGGGCTGACGGCTATCTGGCGCGCAAGCTCAATCAAACCTCGGCTTTCGGTGCTTTCCTCGACCCAGTCGCAGACAAATTGATGGTGGCGACAGCACTGATCATGCTGGTGCAACTCGGCCGGACTGATGCCATCGTAGCAACGATCATCATTGGCCGTGAAATTGCCATTTCCGCCCTGCGCGAGTGGATGGCCAAGCTCGGTGCTTCAAAAAGTGTGGCGGTTTCAATGTTGGGCAAAATCAAAACCATTTCACAAATGACCGCTCTCCCGTTGCTGCTGTTTCATTCGCCGCTCTTCGGGCTCAACACGCATCTTCTGGGAAACTGGCTTATTTGGGCGGCGGCAGTCCTGACGCTGTGGTCTATGGTTTACTATTTACGCATGGCCTGGCCGGAGATCAGCCGGCGGGGCGGGGCTTCAGGTTGACTTTCTGATACCAAGACCTATAATTCGCCCTCGCTCGATGCGGCAGTAGCTCAGTTGGTAGAGCGCAACCTTGCCAAGGTTGAGGTCGAGAGTTCGAGACTCTTCTGCCGCTCCAGAATTTTTGTTAGTTTAGGGAAAGTAGATTCAGCGCTTTCCCTTTTTGATTGTTGGGTTTGTAAGCAAGGCGCGATAGCAAAGCGGTTATGCACCGGATTGCAAATCCGTGTAGGTCGGTTCGACTCCGGCTCGCGCCTCCAGTATTTACGCGGCTTTCGAGGCTGCTAAAAAATTCCCTGCAGTTCGCTGTGGGGATTTTTTTGACCATCACGCTGCCTTTTTCCCGATCTTCATTAGCGCGACCTTGAGGCTGGCAGTCGCCAGGTGGGCATAGCGTTTTGTCGATGCTGCGGACTTGTGACCAAGCACGGCGCCGACAGTGTAGAGATCCACGGCCGAGTTGATCATGGCGCTGGCGGCACTGTGGCGTAGATCGTGGAAGTGCAGCCACTCCATATCGACAGCCTTTCTGGCTTCCCGGAAGTGATAGCCGAGAATGTAGCGGGTCGGCAGCGGGTATTTCAGACAGGTGTTCAGCTTGGGGTGGATCGGCACTAGGCGCGGGCTGCCGTTCTTTGTATCGGCCAGCACAAAAAAACCATCCGCGCGAACAGCCCTCAGAATTTCTCCCGTTCTCATCCCCGAATAAAACGCAATTTTGATGGCCGCCCTGGTGGGAAGATGCGTGCAGGCGCGCGCTAGCTTGATCATCTGCTCACGGTCGATATAAGTCTGCCGCTCGTTTTTGACGGTCGGTACGATGACGGCAGCGGCCGGATCTGCATCAGCCATTCCGTGGTGCTTCCAGCCGTATCTGCACGCGGCTGTGAGATAGCGAATCCGGTTCTTGATGGTCGCCGGCGCCAGGCGCTCCCGTTCCTTGATCGAATAGGCCTTGCAGACGTCAGCCAGCGCTGCCATCGGTCTGCCCTGGTAGGCCCAGAACATCTGCGCCAGTTCGTGCGCTGCGTTTTTTCCTGCCTTCAGTTCCGCGCATCGCTCGAGGATGTATTTTTTAACGGCGTCTTCAATGGTAAATTCAGGACGCTGCACGCCGGTTGCGATGGCGTAGAGGCGTGCCGATTCTTGCCGGTCGAATGAGTCAGCTTGGGCGTGATTCCAAGTTTTCGGAAGACGTTTTCGAGCCCGGACCCGCTGACCGTTAATTTGACGGTCGAATTCAAAGATGAAACAACTCGTTGCTTTATCTCGGTACACCGGCATGATGTTTTGTACTCCAGAATATCCGCAGACTCAAAGACTATTCTTGACCCGAACCGATAGCAAGGGATCGGGCCGTTGGGCGCAGCTAAAGCGTAGACCGACCTGGAAGAAATTCCAAGTTCGGCAGCAGCTTCAGAGGCAGACCAGCGGCTCATGCGCTCAAATCCTGTCCGGCGGGTTACCGCGTGCGTTCGGCAAATGCCGCCACCTGATGATTGCGGTCCTAACACCGTTCTCGTACACGGCCCGCTGAAAATCGCCATTTATTACTCGTGTGCGGATTGTGCAGTGGCCATTATCCGATTTCTTTGGGGTGCATCCTCTTTGCCAAAAATCATGCCCATCGAACTCGGCTTCAAATTCCTCGGTAAAGTTCTCTCCTCGCCACTTGTTCACGTAGCGCACGAGCACTGGAATTCCTACCGGCGTTGTGCTTCTTGCTCTCCACTTTCTCATTGCTGTCTCCGTGGTCATGCCGCCCTCCTGTAAGTCTTTGTCAGATCGCGCTTGATGCAATGGCCGCGCTTGCGTAAGGCGTTCGCAAGTAGCGCTCTATCGTGGTGGCTGTGATCTGCTTGGCGCAGCAACCCGAAATAGCTGTTGGCGGTTTCAAACAGATCGGCGGCGTTGATAGTGCGAACGCGCTGGACTGCTGCCTTAACCGTGCGCTTGCGGGTTTCTCTATGCCATGGTTTGATGACCTGGCCGACGAAATCAATGCCGCGCTCTATGGGCTGCAGGATGGTCTTTGTCGGGTTGAGTTTGGCGTGCAGCCGCGCCGGCAGAAAGGCATCGATCCTAGCCAGGGCCTCATTGAGCCACTGCGGTGATTCGTGCAGCAACACGAAATCATCGACGTAGCGGACATAATGTCTGGCGCCGATCTGGTGCTTTACGAACTGGTCGAGCGTATCGAGGCAGATATTGGCGAAGAACTGGCTGCTCAGATTGCCGATGGGCAGGCCCAGGTGCGCGGGCTGGCTGGTCAGGCGCTTATGCGCCGGAACCCGCTCCAGGAGGGCAGGTTTTCCACGGTACTCATAGTTCTGGCGCGGATCGTGAAACAGGATCGTCTCGGCCAGCGCCATCCACCACGGTTCGCTAACTCTGGCGGCGATCAGGTCGCGCAGAATGTTCTTGTCGATGCTGACAAAGAAGTTGGCTAAATCGAGCTTCAGATAATGCGCCGGCCGCTGCCAGTTCTGTGTGATGCTGCGTACCTTGGCCTCCAGGCGCTTGGCAGCGTAGAGCGTGCCACGACCAGGAATGCAGGCGCAGGAATCGGCAATGAACGCAGCGTAGAAGCGTGGGGCGATGCGGTTGTAGAGTAGGTGATGCACAATGCGGTCGCGGAAGTCTGCAGCCCATACTTCGCGTGGCTTTGGCCTGGTGATGACAAAGCAGATTGAACGCCCTGGGCGGTAGGTGCCGTCCTGCATCTCGTCGTTAAGCTGGCACAGGTTGCGCTCAAGGTTCTGCTCGAATTCAATGGCCGATGGCTTGTTGCGCTTGGTCTTGCGGCAATCGAGGTAGGCTTGCACCAATTCCTCGAAAGAAAAATCAGCATGGTGGCGCTCGGATTGATCTGCGGACGGCGCGGGCGCGGCCCTCGTAGCTCTTGTTGTTGTTCTGGTTGCCGTTGTTGAAATTCTGATTCCAGGCATAGTCAGAGTTGGAGGCGTGCTGCGTCCTGTTGTGCTATCTACGTCGCCCTGACGAAGGCCGTAGCCGATCAGCGGGGAAACTGCGCCAGACCATTCCCGACTGCAGCCGGAGGTATCCCTAGTGCGCATGGCGGTGGCCTTGTGAGCCAGCGGCACAACCAGATTAAAGATTCGCTCAGTCATGGTGGCCGTGACCATCAGGAAGCAGGCGAGAGTGCGGAACGGCGCCATCCACCTGCCTGCTTGCCGACGCTATTGGTCAGCTCGATGGCCTTGGCGTACTGCCCGGTAGAGATCAAGCGCTTGTCACGCGAGAGTCTGAGCAGCAGCTCGGCCACTTGCAGGCGCTCGATCAAAGATTCAAGGTGCGGCGCTTTTTCCCGCGCACAGTTGGCGCGAAAGATAAGCGTGACAATCTCGACGCATTCATCGCGTAGCTTGCCGCCGATGCTCTGCTTGAAGTCGCGGGGCATGTTCTTGGCAAGATCGGTGATGGCGTCGAGAAGATCGTAGGCCACCTTGTAGATCGGGAGTTGGGTGTGAAGTGCCATGCTGATTGAAAGGGCTAAATTACAAAATTTCTAATCTGCGGACGGCGCGGGCGCGGCCCTCGAAGCTCTCGTTGCTGTCCTGGTAGCCGTCGCCGAAATCCTGAATCCAGGCATAGTCAGAGTTGGAGGCGTGCTGCTCGCGTGTCCAATACCACTCTGGATTGAATTCATCCTTTATGGTGGAAAACAGGAGGGCGCTTTCGGTGCGGTCAGGCAGTTCGCCTGCCATCCGCGCTGATGATGGCGCCGACGTAGCGCTCGCCTGCGTTGAGGGTCGGCATTTCAATCGTGATCGGGAACGCGGATTCAAGCTTTGCCTGCGCTTCGAGCGTGGCGATCATTTGCGCGATTTTGTTCTGCTCGGTCTTGATGGCTTCGAGAGTGATGGTGGTCATGTTGGCCTCTTAAATTGATGAATGATTAAAGGGGTAATCTGCGGACGGCGCGGGCGCGGCCCTCGGCCGTTGACGAAATTCTGACCCCAGGCATAGTCAGAGTCGGAGGCGTGCTGCGTTGAACTCCAGTACCAGGCCGGATCAAAAGCTTCCTCGCCGCCTTTCTGGAAGGCTTCTGCCATCGTCTGCAAGGGGAATTCCGGCGTGTATGGCCGGGTTGGTTCGACGGCGCTCATATTGATGCCGGAGCGGGCATAACAATAATTCTCTTCGGTGGTCGGCTTGAGGTTGCGATAGCAAATCTCAAGCTCGTCCTGGCTGGGCAGATACCAGTCGTCAAAGCCGCCAATGGTGAGGCCGAGCGCCCATTTGGCAAGTTTGCTGCCTGCCGTGGCCATCGCCTTAGTGTTGGCTAGTCCGTCATCGTAGGACTTGGCATCCGGTACGTCTTTACCGCGTCCGATCCAGCTTGACGGTGCGTGTTGGCCTTCTACTTTCGGCGCGACGATGAGGGCATGGGGCTTGCCGTCGATGTTGATGCGGCCAGCGTAAAAGCCGCCGGCCATGGCGGTACCGAGGATGGTGGGGATTTCTTGGGTTGAGGATTTCATAATATTTCCTTGTGGTTGGGATTGATAGAAAATCACGCTGCCTCCTGCAGTATTTCAAGCGCCCGCTGCATGAAGCCTGATTTGGCGCGGTTGGCATTTGTGGCCATGATGCGAAAATCAAGCGGCACGGTGCAGTAAAGCAGCGGCCACGGATCGCGGTCGGGCGGCATCAGGTCGCGCTTCTCGGTGGCCAGCATCACCAGATCGGCTTGCTTGACTTCCGGGCTGGTGGTGGCCGGCAGGCCAAAGCGTTCACGGATGGCGGCATCCATGCGGGCTTCGATGGCTCGATAATCGGGCAGCAAGAGCTTGAGCGGTGATGGGATGTCGCAGAGATAGGCCTCGGCGGCATCGTGCAGCAAGGCCTCCAGCTCGAATTCGACAGGCACGATACGGCTGGCCAGTTCGCTGTGCTGGGCAACGCTGTAGTAAAACCGGCATTGACCGCTGAAGCGGCAGGTGTTGGCCAGGCCGTGCGCGATGTCGAGCAGGTTGATCATGTTCGGCTGCGGGTCGATCAGATCCAGGTGCTTGCCAGTGAAGGTGAGAAGGTAGCTCATCACGTTGTCTCGATCAGGTTGGCCAGCATGTAAGCGCCAAAGACATTGATCAGGCCGATGGAAAAGATGGCGGCAATGCAGTCGTCGACGGTCAGGTTCTCGTCTGCAACCTGCATTGCGCCGATGGTGGTTTCAAGGCGTTCGAAGGTGAGCTGGTCAAGCCTGACGCTGATTTCAGTGTCCACAATGGCGCTCCAGGTTGTTCATACAGATGCTGGCTTTCTCCAGCATGTAGTGCAGGCGGACGGCCAGCCGGTTCAATTCCAACTCGAACGCGACTGCATCGTCCTGCAGCCCTTCCAGGGTTTCTTTGATGACGCCGATCGGCGCCAGTTTTTGGTCTTCCGTGCTTTCTTGTCGTAGGGTGCTCATGCCATTTCTCCAGCAATGCGCCATGACGGCCAGGACAGGCGCAGGATGCGGTCACGGTAGAGGCGGGTGGCGATGATTATTCGACGCATGGCAATATCTCCTGTAGAACGTTGCAGATGGCATCGCAGCCGTGGGCGGCGATGACCTTGATGTCGATGCCGGAACCACGGACGTGGTAGAGGCGGCCTGGGATGATGGGGCGGGCGCTCATGCTGCTGCCTCAGACGGTTCAGTTTCGGTCGGTTTTTCGTTCCTCTCGATAATGCTTTTCCCGCTTTTCGCTTTGGCTTTATTCGGTTTCATCTCGCCGGCGACGGTTTCCGTCCCGGTTTGATCCGCGCTTTGTGTTTGCGCTTGCGCAGCTGTTTTAGGGGGAGAGGCCTTTTTAGCGCCTTTTTCCGACGCTTTTGCAGCCTTGAACTCCTCTTCGACGTCGGCTCGGATGTCCGCAGGGTCGATCCCTAAAACTTTTGCCAGGACAAGAAGGCGCTCAGGGTCGCTTTGCATCGACCAGGCGTTAACGGTGACTTGGCCGATGACCAGGATGTCAATCAGAAGCCGCCAACAGTCTCGGGCGTCCATTGTTTCAAAGCGCAGCCTGAAGGCCTCGACGCGCTCTGTGTCGTTTTTCCCTTCGGCATCCCATAGCTTGGCCAGCTTCTTGCGCAGGTCGTCGTAGGAACCCATAAAGAAGAATTCCGCCATCGTGCGGATCATCAAAAGGTATTCCTCAACCTCAATCGATTCCGGCCCGTTGTGCGTCATCAGGTTTTCGGCCTCGACCCGGATGTTAGAAAACAGCCGCGCCCGATATTCATTTTCCAGCTTGGCCTTGGCTTCGTTCTTGGCGTTTATGTCCTTTTCTTTCTGGCGACTGGTGGTGATTCCGGCTTCCTTGAGTTTTGCGGCCAGTACCTTCTCTTCGATGACCGGTACCAGGGTGTTCTTGCGAACATCTTCAACCAGCGTGATCGGCGCATCTTCGCCAAGCAGTTCGCGGTAGGTTCTGTTCTTGCTGTCGTCGTAACAGTGGGCATCAAGTGCAACAAAACCTTTCTTCATGCCAGAGTGCGGGCCAACACCATACGGCGCGATTTCCTCGGCCTTCTTCCCGGTGATGACCTCATGCCCTTTGGCTTTGGCTTCGGCAGCCTGGATGGCGACGTAAGCCATTTTTTTGGCGCTGAAACAGTCTGGATTCGTGCAAACGTCTGCACTGTCGATGTCTGAAAAAAGCTCAGGCTGATTGCCGGTGCGGTGTTGGCAATCAAAGCATCGGCCGGCGGTCGGAACCAGATCGCGATCGCCGTGCGGGAAGGGCGCATCGGCAAGCCGGAGGGTGTAACGGTCACGGATATGCTCTTTGGCCGCCCGTACCGACATGGGCTCGTTGCCGTATCGCGGCGTGGTGATGTCCTTGATGGCCTGATCCTGCAGCTTCAGGGTCGGAATCCGGGCGACCAGGAGTGCCGTGGAAGGATTGAGCAGGCCACCGTAAAACAGGCGCTTGCCATCTTCGGAGAGCGCTGTCAGCTTGAGGCGCGCATAGATGTAAGCTTTGCTCTTGCCGATCTTCTCGGCCAGCTGGTCGGCGGTGTAGCCGTGATGTTTCATCATGCGCTCGTAGCCTTCCGCCTCTTCAAGCGGGTGCAGATCCTGGCGCTGCAGGTTCTCGATAATCTGAATTTCAAGCACTTCCAGATCCGTCAGCGTGCGGATCATGCCGGGAATGGAGCGCAGCCCTGCCGCCTGGGCAGCGCGGTAGCGACGTTCGCCGGCAACAATCTCGTAGGAAGGCATCAGATCGCCATCCCAGGGCTGGTCGATGGGCCAGTCGCGCACCAGAATCGGCTGCAGGATGCCATGCCGTTTCACGCTTTCGGTCAGTTCGGCATGCTGATTTTCCGGGAAGTGTTTGCGCGGATTGGTCGGGCTGGGTTTGACCAGGCCGATGAGCAGGGGCTGGATCTGAGACAGCTTTTTTGCTTCTTCGGCGTATTGCTCGGGGCAGAAGTCGGTGCTGGTCATGATGCGGACTCCATTGGCACCAGTTTTGGTGCCATCACCAAGCGACCGGCTGGCCGGCAAGTGACGATGATCATGTCTTCAAGGTCTTTAAATGCTTCTGTGGCGCGTTCCATGGCCTGTTCTGGCGTTGCAGTCAGCTCACTGTGCAAGGCATAGGTATAAAACTCACCATCTGCGGATGCCTGTGGTTTTGGCTTTTTCAGCAGCGCCTGCAGGTCTGTCAGCGCTTCGTTCAGGTTGAGCGGCAGTCGGCCATCGGTCAGCTTCATGACCTGCACACAGAACTGCTCGATGGCGGTGTGTGCCTTGGCCAGCTTTTCGCGCAGGATCGTGGTCTCTGGTGTCTGTACCGCCATTTCAGCAGGTTTGCTGGCCGGCTGGATCGGCGCTGCAGGCGCTTGATCGGTGGCGGCTTCGTGGTGCTGGTGAATGCGTGTCGGCGGTGTTTTCTTGGCGGCCTTGAGTTGCTTGGCCTCGGTCATCCGCGCCACCTGGAACTTTTTCCACTCCGGCGCCTGGTCGCCGCCAACCGTGGCGGAAATGCGGAACTCGGTCACGTCCTGCTGTCCCGGCCGTTTGACCAGACAGGTCAGGATATAGCCGGCGCGGATCGGCGCGGCGAGGTTGGCGTGAACGTTCTTGGGATGCACGCCCAGCACTTCCGCCAGCTCAGGCGTGCGGCAGCCGGGATGCTTGGCGATATACTCGCAGCCGATGTCGGCTTTGGTTTTTGGTTTGTCTGTCATGATTGGCCTCCGGTGGTATCGTTCATAGCTTGATTTGTCATTAAGGAGAAAAACGATGTCCGATCTTCAACAGCCGCTTGAAGCAGTAGTGATTCAGCTTCTGCAAGAATTTGACGCAGCGCTGGCGGCGCTACCTTCAAGAGCACAACTGGAAGCTTCTCCTCTGCGTTCTTGCGCAAATCGGATGGACAGGATTCGGGAAAAAATGATGGATGAGCAATTAAGACTTCGACGCGAAGCGAGGCGCGCAGGAATCCATCTTCCAGAATCAATGTGGCGGCGGTAGTTGTCTGCTCTGCGGGAAGCATGTTGATGGCTCCTTAATGAAAACTGGCGCACTTGGCGACGAACTGGCGCAGGCCAGATGCGCTCGAGCGCTTGCCGAGAAAAACGTTTTGCGCCGGGGTCTTGCGAAAGACCATGTAAACGCCGGATTTCTCGACGACGTACATGCCGTGATCTCTGGCGATCTGCTTGGCTTCCTTGAACTGCTGGAGAGGGGTGTGGCTAACCATGTTGGGCTCCGGTGGATGAATTCGGAGCAAATATAGACCCGTCTATTTATTGTGTCAATAGATGCGTCTATATTTTTAGGTAAAATAAAAGCACTGCCGTGTGGCAGCGCTTGATCAATCAGCTATGGGAATAGGAATGCAAAAGGGCGTGCCTTATGCTTCCTCCAGTGCTTTGACCCATTGTTGTTCTGAAACGATGGCTGGTAGGCCGTAGCGTTCTCGTCTCTCAATGGCGGTTTCGATTTTTCGGCCATAGGTCATATTGGCCCAGTCTTCATTGACAATAGAACCGATGACAAGATAATCAAGTTTGCTTGTCACGCGATCAACGGGCATTGCCTCAAGTTTCAGTACCGCACGTTCACAGGCAGCGCGGGTCCCAAAGTAAAACATGCCGGTAAAACAGAAAGTCATATTTCGAAAAAATATAGTGGGATCTTCATCAAGCGGAAGAGATGGGCCTTCAGTGGTCACCGCGCCTGTTTCACTAAAATGATTTCCGCATAGGTTCTCAAGGCAAATAAGCAGTTCGCTGCGTTCGTTATCAGTGACCTTTCCGTCCGCTAGAATGGCATCAATGCGCTTGGCAATCATGTTTCCTGGCCAGTTTGTGCAGGTATCATGATTCTCGGCTAGCCAGGTGCGCAAAAAAACAATTTCTTTATCGTTGATGTGTCCGTCTGCGACAAGTCCAGTACAGATGCCAAGCAGGGTATTTGTTGCTTTGGTAAATTTGCGCTGTTGGATTGAGTTATTAATGGCAAAATTATTTTGCATGGATATCAATCCTTGTCTTATTTGAACCAGCGGACGTCAAAAACTTTAGCCGTTGGCCTGTCGTTCGCCGCAATGCCCTGGTGCGTCACAATCGTTAGCTTCGGCATCGTCAGAAAATGCCTCAACCATGCGGACGATTTTGTACTGCTCACGTTCGGACATGGTGGACATCCTTGTTACAAGTCGCTTAGTGGGTTCGCTAAGCTGGTTTGTTTCGATCATTCCACCAATCTCGTCGGCCAGCCAATCAACACTAACGCCACAGGCGCGGGCAAATCTGGCTGTAAATTCTGATCCGCTGCATTTGTTATCCAAGTTTTCGAGATGTGAAATAGAGGGTTGCTTGATACCAGTGGTATCGGCCAACTCTGACTGAGACAGGTTGGCGTATTTACGTGCGATCTTAAGGCGTTCTCCGTATTCCATCATGCAACGGTATCCATGAGGTTTTTTTAAGTCAAATAGACAACCCTATTGACGCGAAAGATAGACAGGTCTATATTTCGCTCACTATGTCTAAGCTCTCACTTCTTAAAGCGGTCGAAATGGCCGGTGGCCAAGCGCATCTGGCGCGTGGCATTCGGGATCGCATCCCCGACAGCAAGATCGGTCAGGTGCATGTCTGGGGCTGGCTTAATAGCGTCAAGTTCGAAGTGCCGCCGGCTGAGACCGTGATTCCTATTGCAGATTTTCTGGGCTACCGCATTACGCCGCACGAGCTGCGGCCAGACCTTTACCCAATACCGACCGATGCGATTCCGCCTGGATTTGTCAGCGATCTTCAAAAGGCGGCGTGATGCACACATTTTCATTTCCATCTTTTACCTCCTGCGACCGGCTTCGGTCAGTCGTTGATCGGCTGGGGCTTCGGCCCTGGCCGTTTTTTTTATTTCGTATCTTCAGTGTTGCCCAGCTTCGATCCTCTCGCTAGGCGTAATTTTTGAGGCCATCGCACCATGTCAATCAAGAAAACCAACCGATCACTTTTTCTGGCCATGCACGCGGATGCCAAAGATTTCCCTGGCGGTATACGCGGGCTGGCCGAGTTTCTTGGCCGTAACGGTAGCACCCTGGGTAACCAGCTGAACCCGGATCACGACGCCGCGCCACCTTCGATGGAAGTCATGGTCGACTTGATGAAGCTGACCAACGGCAAGCGAACAGCCTTTGCTCTGGCGCAACTGGTGGGGCAGGTGCCGATGGATATGGAGTTTGCGCACCATCAGCCATGCGATGCGGTGCGGATGTTTATGGCTTTGGTGCATGAGGCCAGTCAGGTCTTTGGCATGGGCTCCGAGTTTGCCAGTGATCTGCGCTTCGACGCTGATGAGCGCAAGCGCCTTGAGCCGCTGCTGCTGAATTTAATGAAGGCGACAGCCGAGCTGCTACAGGCGGTGCGCGGCTGATGACACAAAGCCTGCCGGAACGCATTGATTTCGAGCAGATCGCCCGGGCGGCGCTCAATGATGTCAATGCGCTGTTGATGGACTGGTTACCAAACGGGAACAAGGCTGGCCCGGAGTGGAAGAGCGTCAATCCGACCCGTAGCGACAGACGCGCCGGTAGTTTCTCGGTCAATATGACCAATGGCAAGTGGGGCGATTTTGCCAGCGGCGATACCGGCGGCGATCTGATTTCGTTGAGCGCTTATTTGTTTTACGGCGGCGATCAGGTTGCTGCTGCACGTGAGCTGGCGCAGCGTTTTGGTATTGCGGTGCCACCAGCGCATGGTGAAGAGCGCCAGCGCCAGCAGATCCAAACGCCTGCACCAGAAAGCCCTCCAGTGCCGCCGAAAAAGAGTACGCCATGGGAGGCGCAGCGCGTTGCGCCTGAGACTGCGCCACCGCCTCCCAAGGCGCATTCGCATCGCGGCGTGCCGCAGATGAGCTGGCATTACAAGGATGCCGATGGCCGCACCCTGGGCTATGTCCATCGGTTTATCACCAGCGACGGCAGCAAGGAAGTGATGCCGGTCTGCTGGGCGCGTAATTCGAAATCCGGCGTTGAGGATTGGCACTGGATGCATTTTGCCGAGCCGCGGTGCCTTTTCGGATTGGATACGCTGGCGGCCAAGCCAGAGGCGACGGTGCTGGTGGTCGAGGGCGAGAAGTGCGTCACTGTTGGCGCGCCTGAGCTTCCCGATCTGGCCTTGATGAGCTGGCCGGGCGGAACAAATGCCGAACATAAGGCGGATTGGGCGCCACTTGCAGGCCGCAAGATCATCATCTGGCCGGACTGTGATGCCAAGCGCGTCAAGTTGTCAAAAGAGGAAGAGGCGGCTGGTATCGATCCTTTGTCGAAGCCTTACCTGCCGGAGACCAAGCAACCCGGATGGAAAGCAGCGCTGAAGATTGCCGTGCGCCTGCATGAGCAGGGCTGCAAGGTCTGGCTTGTCCGCATCCCTGCGCCTGGTGAGAAGCCGGACGGGTGGGATATTGCCGATGCGGTCGAAGAAGGCCTGCGCGGTGAAACGCTGGCGAACTGGATACGCGATAACGCCAAGGTCTATGACCAGGAAGCGCCGATTGCCGAGGGTTCAGAACCCATTTCTACCGCTGAAGAGGCTGCCGCAGGGTTGGTGGAAGAAAAGCACTGGACAAAGCGCCTTTTGTTCAAAAATGGTGAGCTTTCGGACTGTTTGTCGAATATCTTCGATATTTTGACAAATACAAGACAGTGGGATGGCGTGATCGCTTTTGACGAACTGTCGCAGCGCACGGTCAAACTCAAGCAGCCGCCGTTTTTTGGTGGCGAGATCGGCGAATGGTTGCCGACGGACGATTCCCGCACCACGATGTGGTTGTCTCGCAAGTGGTCAATGACGCCATCTTCGGCGCGGGTGGCCGAGGCTGTTGAGACAATTTCACGCGGCAATGCCTTCCACCCGGTACGCGATTGGCTCCGGGCGCTGCCTGCATGGGATGGAACGCCACGATTGTCCATGTGGCTGACGGATTTCCTGGGTGTGAAAAACAACCAGTACAGCCAGCGGGTCGGCACCTGGTTCATCATGGGTATGGTGGCACGCGCGATGCGCCCTGGCTGCAAGTTCGACTACTGCCTGGTGCTTGAGGGCGCCCAGGGCAAAAAGAAATCGACGGCGCTTTCGGTGTTGGCCGGTGAGTGGTTCGGCGATACCGACCTCGATCTGCACAACAAGGATTCGATGATCGCCCTGCAGGGCAAGTGGCTTTATGAGTTCGGCGAACTTGGATCACTGGCACGCGCTGAGTCGTTGCGCCAGAAATCCTTCCTGTCGCGGCGCATCGATGAATTCCGTCCGCCGTATGGTCGCAGAGACATCAAGTGCCCGCGCCAGCTTGTCTTTGCAGGCACCACCAACGAATGGGAATGGAACAAGGACCCCACCGGCGGCAGGCGTTTCTGGCCGGTCGAGGTTTCCGAAATCGATATCGACGGGATCATCAATACGCGTGAGCAGCTGTTTGCCGAGGCGCTGGCGTATTTCGATGCCGGCAATCGGTACTGGCCAAGCTCGGAAGAGCAACGGGCGCTGTTTGATCCTGAGCAGCTCAGGCGTGAGCAGCCGGAGGCTTATATCGACATCCTGCATGACTGGGTCGACAAGCAGATCGGTGAGTTCAGTATCGCCACGGCAATCAGCGATGGCCTCGGCCTCGATGCCGCAAAGATGACCCGCGATATTCAGACGCGGGTCGGTACCGCACTCCGCAAGCTGGGGTGCACAAAGTTCGAAAAACGCAATGGTGTGACGCGCTACTGGTACAAGCCCCCCGTAAGAAATGGGGCGATGACGACGTCCGCACAGCCGGCGCAGCAGTCAGGAGGGGCAAATGAATACTTCTGATTGCACAAAGGTTGGGAAGGTAGGGCATAGGTTAGGAAGCCGGAAACCCGCATGGATTGGGCTTCTTCCTAACCTTCCTAACCTTCCTAACCTGTTTTCTACAGGCGCGCATGACGCGCGTACACGTGAGCGCGCATGCACACACCCGCGCGCGCACACCCACATACCCGTATTTTTTAGGTTGGGAAGGTTAGGAAGGTTAGGAAGAGGCTTTGTTTCCGGGCTTCTTGTGGTTCCCAACCTGTTCCCAACCTTCCCAACCTCGGGAACTTTTCTTTGGAGGCCGTCATGCAGTTGCTGATAGACAAGATGCGTTCTGACTTTAAGCTGGTGGCCAAGAAGCGGCGAGAGCTTGGGGATTGGTCGGAAGAGGATGAGGCGGATATCGGCGGCGCTGTTAAGGCAGCCATCGACAGGAAGGATCGTGACCTTATTCTGTGCTGGTCGCGCTGGCTTGCCGATCTGGCGGCCTGGTGTGTGGCGTATCAGATGATCGCTGCCGGTGCAGAGCAGCGCATCCGCAATCAGGTGGCGCTTGAGAAGGCGGCAGCAAAGGAGGAAGCATGACGACGGCAGTACCGTTCTCATGGATGTGGGGCGACCCCGCCGAAACCATCGACCGATTGCGCAGCATGCGGAAGGCGATGGAAGCGGAGGAAAAGCGCCTGAAAGAGCAAGAGCGGCGGCGTAAGTCGCGGCGGATTCGGATGCTGGTGCGACTGGCCAAGGCCGGGGAATTAAAGGGGCGACAATGAGCAAAGATTTGAACCGCGTGGAATCAGCAGTGTCCGCAACCGCCAGCGGCAATTTGACCTGGGAGAAGTGGCCTTACGACACCGCCGTGGCGCTCGGCCTTTCCGGGCAAAAGAACCCCCTCGGCTTTGCTATGGTGCGCTGGCTTGGCGACCAGACATCGCTGTCGGTCTGGGGCGTGGTGCTGGCGCTTTCGACACTGCTGATACGGCGCGGTGTTGATGCCAAAGCCTCCAATGAGCTGGCCTTCCAGGCTTTCGAGTTCTGGAATCACATGCACTGCCCGGATTGCGCCGGTCGTGGCGTCACCGGGATAGAGCAGGGCACCTGCCCAGCCTGCGGCGGTTCTGGCGATAGACCGATCAGCCATGCCAGCGCAGCCATCCGCGATGGTGTCAGCCTCTTGATCGAGGCCGAACAATGGATGGAAGGCCAGCTGGCGACGCGCCTGAAAAGCTGCACGTATGAGGCGTCAGATGATGGCTATAAGGTCAATCTGCCGCGCCTCAGCGGTACACAGGATATCGGCCTCAATGTCAGTCCGCAGACCGGGTTCCGCGGTCATCACGATAGTGATTGATTGGTCAGGGGGGTTGACAGCATGATTTACTATGTGAATAGGGGAGCACGCAAATGCCAGTAGCCGCACCAAGGCCATGCCGCCATCAAGGATGCGGCGTTCTGGTCTGTGATGGATCAGGCTACTGCTCGGCACATCAAGCCGACAGCAAGGCAGGCAAGTTCGCAGATGAGCGCCGTGGCAGTCGCCACGAACGTGGCTACGGATCAGCCTGGGAAAAGCTCCGAAAGATTATCCTGCGTCGAGACAAAGGACTCTGCCAGGAATGCCTGCGACAAGACAAGTGCCGGCCGGCAAAGATCGTAGACCACAAGGTGCCAAAGTTCGAAGGCGGCACCGACGATGAAGACAACCTCCAGTCGCTGTGCCAATCGTGCAGCGACAAGAAAACCCAGTCCGAAGCGCAACGCGCCAGACAGGGTAGGGGGGTCTAAATCCTTCCGGCCTTCACCTTCGGGACCGGCCGCTTAGACAAATTTTTTTATGCGGGGGTATTAGGGAGGGGGGGTACCCTCCGGCGCCTCCAGGGTGCAGACGTGTGCACCAACATCAATTTCATCGAGCCGCCTTCGGGCGGTTTTTTCGTTTACGGAGGTTGCCATGGGACAGAGAGGGCCGAAGCCGATGCCGGCTAACGTGCATCTGTTGCGTGGCAACGCCAGCAAGAAGCCTGTCGGTTCGCTCTTTGATGAGTTTCGGCCAGAGGTCGAGATCCCGGATTACCCGTCGTGGATCTGGCCAGAGGCAAAAAAGGAATGGAAGCGCATTGCTGTCGAGCTGGAGAAGTACGGTTTGATCTCCCGTCTCGATCGCGCCGCGCTGGTGCTGTACTGCCAGGCCTGGGCAAAGATGGTCTGGGCAGAGCGGCAACTTTCGCGCGCCATGAAGCTGGCCGAAGAAGCGCGTGCTGCCGCTGAAGCCAAGGGCGAAGAATACGCCGGCGGCGACGGCATCATGATCAAGACGGCCAACGGCAATTTCACGTACTCGCATCACTGGGTGGTCGGGCGTCACGCCTCAGCCGAGGTCAAGCGCTATCTCGACCTGTTCGGATTATCTCCATCGGCGCGCTCGCGGGTCTCGCCCAGCGACAACCGCCAGGGCAAGCTTTTTGAAGAAGGGACGCCAGACGCATGGGCCAAGCTGTAGCCGCCATGAGCTTCGCTGACATCGCCACCGCCTATGCGCGGGATGTCGTCGAAGGCAGGATCGTATCCTGCAAGTGGCACCGGCTGGCGTGCGCCCGTCACCTGAAGGATCTGGAGCGCATCGGTTCTGAAGGCTTCCCCTACACCTGGAATCCAGAGCTGGTTGATACCAAGGGCAAGGCCTACCAGCCCGCCGAGCGGATCTGCAACTTCGCGCAACTCATGCCGCACATCAAAGGCGACTGGGCGGCGCAGCGCCAGCTCATCAAGCTCGAAGCCTGGGAGGTTTTCATCCTTGCCAGCGTTTTCGGCTGGGTGCATATCGAAACAGGCAAGCGCCGTTTCCGCGTCGCTGATCTTTTCGTGCCGCGCAAGAATGCCAAGAGCACACTGGCCAGCATCGTTGGCAACTACATGCTAGGGGTCGATGGAGAATTCGGGGCAGAAGTCTATTCTGGCGCCACGTCGCAAGACCAGGCGATGGAAGTATTTCGCCCGGCGCTGCTGATGGCGCGTGCCACGCCGCGCTTCTGCGCTGCCTACGGCGTCACGGTCAATGCCAGCAACCTGTCTGTCACCGAAACAAACAGCAAGTTCGAGCCGGTCATTGGTCGCCCTGGCGATGATCGAAAACGACCAGCGCTTCGGCATCATCTTCGGCATTGACGAAGGGGATGACTGGACCAAGGAAGACGCCCTCATCAAGGCCAACCCGAATTTCGGAATCTCGGTCGATGCCGAATATCTCCGCCTGCAGCAGCGCGACGCCATCAGCGACCCGCGCAAACAGAACGTTTTCAAGACCAAGCACCTCAACGTCTGGGTGGCCGCCGCGTCGCCCTGGATGAACCTGTACAACTTGCAACTCGCCGGCGATCCTGGGCTGAGCATTGACGACTTCCGTGGCGACGAATGCACGGTCGGTCTCGACCTGGCCAGCAAGCAGGACATTGCCAGTGCCGTCTTCGAATTCAATCGCGAGATCGATGGTGAAACGCACTACTACGCCATCAGCCGGAATTACATTCCCCAGGCCGCCGTCGACAAGCCGGAAAACGCGCATTATCAGGCCTGGGTCAATGCCGGTCACCTGATCGTGACGCCTGGCAACATGATCGATCTTGAGCAGATTCAGGAAGACATCCTGGCCACCGCCGAAACCGTGGTCATTGTTGAAGTCGCCAAAGACCCTTGGGGCGGCCAGCAGCTTGGAGCCACCCTGGCCAATGAAGGCTTCCAGGTCGTTGATATCCCGCAGCAGGTGCGCTTTCTCAGTGACCCGATGAAAGATCTGCAAGCGCTGGTCGATGCCGGCCGCTTTCACCACGATGCCAATCCCTGCTACGTCTGGCAGATGAGCAACGTGGAAGTGATGGCCGACCGAAACGAAAACATCTTCCCGCGCAAATTGCGGGCCCAGAACAAAATCGATGCCGCCGTTGCCACAATCGTCGCCCACAACCGGTCGATGGTTGCCGGCCGGGACGGTGGCCGCAGCGTCTACAACGAACGCGGCATTATTGTGGTCTGACCCATGCGCAAAATCATACTCAACGTTCTCAAGGCCATCGATCTGCAGGATGTCTTTGCCTTTGGCGGACTCGCCATGGCCTTCATCGGCCTGCACGCCATCTACCCGCCGGCGGCCTTGATCGTGATCGGTGCCGTGCTCTTCCGGATGGGGGCGCGCTGATGGGCATCCTCTCCCGTCTTTCCGAACAACGCGCCAGCGCCCATCCGCGCGACCCGGTCATCGCCGAATGGTTTAGCGGTGGCGGTTCATCGGTCACCGGCCTGTCGGTCACACCCGACACCGCCATGCGCGTCACCGCCGTGTATCGTGCCGTCAGCATTCTGTCGCAGACCTACGCCAGCCTGCCGCTTGGTGTCTATCGCCAGCTGGCCAACGGCGGCAAAGAGCGCGATCGCGCGCACCCGCTCGATGAAGTCCTGACCCGTAGCCCCAACCGCTGGCAGACCAGCTTTGAGTGGCGCGAGATGATGAGCGGACATTTCGCCCTGCGCGGCCGCTGCTATTCAGAAATCATTTCGACCGGCGGTAAAGCCGTCGCCGAACTGATCCCGCTGCACCCGGATCGCATCAAGCCTTTCCGGGCGCCTGACGGTTATCTGGCCTTTGAATACACGCCGGCAGATGGTCCGCGTCGCATCATCCTGCAGTCCGAAATGCACTTCATGCACGGCCTCACGGTCGGCGCCGACGGTATCACGCCGCTGTCGCCCATCGGCTGCTGCCGAGAAGCCATCGCCCTGGCGCTGGCCACCGAAGAGCATGGCGCCCGCCTTTTTCGCAACGGCACCCGACTTGGCGGCGTGCTCAAGATGCCCGGCCGCCTCAAGGATGACCTCGCCCGCAAGGATTTGCTCAAGAGCTGGAAGGAAGCCTACAGCGGCGTGCAGAATTCCGGCAAGACCGCGCTGCTGGAAGAAGGCATGGCCTGGGAATCGCTGGGTATGACCAACGAAGATGCCCAATTCCTCGAATCCAGAAAGCTGCAAAACGCAGAAATCGCCCGCATCTTCGGTGTGCCGCTGCACATGCTGTCCGATCTCGACCGCTCCACCAACAACAACATCGAACACCAGGGCATGGAATACGTCACCCACACCGTGCGCCCTGGTGCCATCCGGCGTGAAGAGTGCATGGAACGCGATCTGCTGGCCGGATCCTCGGCGCGTACGCATTGCATCTGGTTCGATCTCGACGGCCTGATGCGTGGCGACTCTGCCGCCCGCGCCTCTTTCAACGGCACGATGCTGCAAAACGGCGTTTTCAACCGCAACGAAGTCCGGATCAGCGAAGGCAAGAACCCGTCCGATGCGCCGGGCATGAACGACTACACCGTGCAAACCAACATGGCCATGATCCAGCTACTCGAAGCGATCAACAAGGCCGCTGGCCTCAAAACAGAAAAGGACACCACCAATGAACAAGCCTGAAGAGCGCCGCGTCGTCGTCGGCGAACTGCGTACCATCAATGAAGGCGGCGGCCTGAAAATCGCCGGCCACGCCGCCAAGTTCGACCTGATGTCCGAAGACCTCGGCGGCTTCCGTGAGCGCATCGCGCCCGGCGCCTTCGCCAAGACCATCCAGTCCGGCGATGTGCGCGCCCTGTGGAATCACGATGCCAACATTGTGCTTGGCCGCAACACGGCCGGCACGCTGCGCCTGTCCGAAGACAGCGCCGGCCTCTACTACGAAGTCGACGCGCCCGATACCCAGCTCGTGCGCGACATGGTGCTGGCGCCCATCGCCCGTGGCGATGTGAACCAGTGCAGCTTTGGCTTCTACACGCTCTCCGACAAATGGGCCAAGGTCGATGGTGAATGGGTGCGGACGCTGCTTGAAGTCGATCTATTCGACGTCAGCCCGGTGACATACCCGGCCTACCCGCAGACCGATGTCGCTGTGCGCAGCCTGCAAGCCGCGCAGGCATCGGCGGTGCCGCCTGTCCTGTTTGACGCCACCGACCTGACCCTGCGCCGCATGCGCCTCGATCTCGCCAGATAAGCAACAAGGAATCAACCAAGCAGCCGCCCTGGGCAACCACGGCGGCTTTTTTATTTCCGGCATTCCGCTCAATGCACGAGCCAGCGGATGCCTCACGGTGTTCAACGGCTCGGGCATCTCTCAATGGAGAAAACCACATGTCACAAAAACTGAAAGACCTTCGCGAACAACGCGGCAAGCTGGTGCACGACGCCCGCACGATCATCGACCGCGCCGATGCTGAAAAGCGGGCGCTGACGGCCGAGGAAGACGGCAAGTACAAGGAACTCTTCAGCAAGCAGGAAGAAGTGCGCAGCCAGATCGAGCGCGAAGAGCAAATGGCCGAAGTCGAGCGTCAAACCGCCGAAGCGGCCTTGCGCAACAAGGACGCCGGAAAAAAGGAAGATACTGGCGCAAAGCGTACCACTGGCCTGCGCGGCACGGATGAATACCGCGCCTCGTTCAATCGCTTTCTGGCCGGTGGCCGTGCTGCCCTGAGCGAAACAGAATTACGCGCCCTGCAGTCCGACAGCGATTCCGCTGGTGGCTTCATGGTCGCCTCCGAGCAATTTGTCGACCAGTTGATTCAGGCTGTGGACGACGCCGTCTTCATCCGCCAACGCGCCACGAAATTCCGCGTTGCCTCAGCGCAAAGCCTGGGCGCGCCGGCATTGGCCGCCGATCCTGCCGATGCCGACTGGACGGCTGAAATCCTCACCGGCAGCGAAGACGGCACCATGAGCTTCGGCAAGCGCGAGCTGACGCCGAATCCCCTGGCCAAGCGTGCCAAGGTCAGCAACAAGCTGCTGCGCCAGATGCCGCGCGTCGATGCGCTGGTCATTGCCCGCCTGGCCTACAAGTTCGCTATCAGTCAGGAAAAAGCCTTCATGACCGGCTCCGGTGCCAATCAGCCGCTCGGCATCTTCACCGCCAGCAATGACGGCATCACTACGGCCCGCGACGTCGCCACCGGCAATGCCGCCACTGCCCCGACCTTCGACGGCCTGATCTCCGCCAAGTTCGGTCTCAAGGGTCAGTACTGGAACAAGGCCGAATGGCTCTTCCACCGCGACGTGCTGGCAGTGGTCGCCAAGCTCAAGGACGGTGACGGCCAGTACCTGTGGCGTGAAAGCGTCCGTGCCGGCGAGCCGGATCGCCTGCTCAACCTGCCGGTGATGATGTCCGAGTACGCGCCGAACACCCTGACCGCCAACCTGTACGTCGGTGCCCTGGGCGACTTCAGCCACTACTGGATTGCCGACGCGCTCGACATGCAGGTACAGCGCCTGGTCGAGCTGTACGCCGAAACCAACCAGACCGGCTTCATCGGCCGCCTGGAAACGGACGGCATGCCGACGCTGGCCGAAGCCTTCGTCCGCGTCAAGCTGGCCGCCAGCTAATCCACCGAACCAAATCAGGCCGGGATTGCCCCGGCCTTTTTAAGCAAAGGAAATACCATGAATCTGAGCAAAGGCATCAAGGTCACGGTGGTCGAAGCCGCTGCCACCGCCGCCACCTCCGAACTCGTCTCCGATGTGCTGGACATGTCCGGTTACGAAGGCGTTCTCTTCCTCGCCCTCACCGGCGATGTCACCGCCTCCAGTGTTTTGACCCTCACGGTCAAGGCCAACAGCGCCAACAGCGTCAGCAGCCCGACGCCCGTCACCCAAAAAGCCACCGCCGCTTTCACGGCCGGCGCTAGCGATGCCGACAGCAAGCTGCTGATGGTCGATGTGTACAAGCCGACCCTGCGCTACGTCTTCGCCAGCCTGACCCGCGCCGATCAGAACGCCGTTATCGGCGGCGTCATCGCCATCCAGTACGGCGCCAGCAACAAGCCGACCACGCAAGACGCCAGCGTCATCGCCAGCGCCTTCGGCCTGGGTGTTGCCTCCTAATCCACCCGCACGCGGCTGGCCTCTGGCTGGCCGCATCCTTGAAAGGGAACCATCATGACGGACGTTACCTACGGCCCGAAGATCTACAAAAAAGCGGGCGGCGACGAGCAGGTTGTCGCCAGCGGCGGCCTGCAGAAATTTGAATCCGGCGGCGTGCAAACGCTCGAAGCCGGCTCGCAACAAAATATTCGTGGCTACAAGTTCGAAGCACAGCCGGCGCCCACTGTAAAAACCGTGGCCAACACGCTGACCATTGCCGAGCTGCTGACAAAGATCATCAACGCCACCCCGACCGCCACAGGCGCTACCGCAGCCTACACGCTGCCGACTGGCGCCCTGATCGATGCCGGCGTGACGATGGCAGTCAATGACAGCTTTGACTGGGTGCTGATCAACAACGCCCTGGCCGCTGCTGACACCATCACCGTGACGGCGAGTACCGGTCACACCATTGTCGGCAATCCCGTGGTGCAGTCTCTGCACGCGACCACAGGCGCCACCATGGGTTATTCGTCAATGTGGCGCACGCGCAAGACGGCGGCGGACACCTTCGTCACCTACCGGATCGCCTGACATGTACGCCCAACGTCACGCGGTTGCCGTCACAACGGCGGCGGATGGGTCGGCAACGGCCTATTCGCCAGTGCTGACCGGCCTGCTGTCGCAAATCCGCTACGTCAAGACCGACTTTGCCGACGGCTCCACCATCACGATCACGGCCGAGGCCACCGGCGAAACCCTGTGGACAGAAACGGCGGTCAATGCCAGCGCCACCCGCGCCCCGCGTCAGGCTACCCACACGACGGCCGGCGCTGCGGCGCTCTATGCCGCTGGTGGCGCAGCCGTCAACGACAAGATCGCGCTCGCCAACGACCGCATCAAGATCGTGATCGCCGATGGTGGCGACAGCAAGTCCGGCACCTTCCACTTCATTCTGGAGTAAGTCATGCACATCAAGCACGTCACCCTCTACGCCGGGCCGGAAGGTTCATTCCAGCCCGGCACCGAGCGCGAGGTTGCCGACCAGATCGGCCGCGCCCTGGTCGCCGGCAACTTTGCCGTCGAACTCAAGCGCCCGGAAACCGCCGCGCTGCGTGCGCCGGAGACGGCGGTCAGCGCCGAGCAAACCGCCGCTGCCGCCCTGCAGAAAATTGCCGTGGCCAAGGGTCGTGGCAAAACCGCCAAGTCTGTTTAATCCGTCATGGCCTCCCTGGTCACCTTTGCCGCACCGGCCGTAGAGCCGCTCACGATTGCCGAAGTCATGGCGCACCTGCGCCTTGATGCCGGCAATCAGGAGCCGCCCGCCCCAGCGCCGCTGGCCGCGCTCGTCTCGCCTGCCGCTGCCGGCAATGTCGATAACGGCACGCATCGCTACCTGGTGGTATTCGTCACCGCCACCGGCAAAACGCAAGCCGGCACGCCCAGTGCTGTTGTCACGGTGGTCAACAAGACCATCAACGGCAAGGTCGCGCTGACCGATATTCCGCTCGGCGGCAGCGCCGTGACAGCGCGAGAGATTTATCGCACCGTCGCCAATGGCAGCGCCTACCTGCTGCTGGCGACGCTTGCCGACAACAGCACCACTGTCTATACCGACAACATCGCGGACGCCAGTCTCGGCGCCGGCGCACCCTCGGTGAATACCACCACCGACCCGATGCTGGCCTTCTTCATCGGCACTGCCCGCCAGCGCTGCGAAAACGAGATCGGCTGCTGCCTAATTACGCAGACCCTCGATCTGACGCTGGAATCCTTCCCGTGCGGTGTCCTTGAAGTGCCGCGCGGACCGTTGCAACAGGTGGTCGCCATCACCTACACCGACCCCGATGGCGTGGTGCAAACCCTGGCAGCGGATCAATACCAGGTCGATGCCACGCACGAGCGCGGCATCATCGCGCCGGCCTACGGCACTAGCTGGCCGTGCACACGTCTGCAGCCGGGCGCTGTCAAAGTGCGCTACATCGCCGGCTTTGGCAATACCGCTGCTGCCGTGCCGTTGCCACTCCGGCAATGGATGCAGCTGCAGATTGGTGACTGGTATGAAAACCGCGCCATCGTCGGCAACATCGTCACCGAAATGCCCTACGTCGCCGCCTTGCTCGACGCCTACCGGGTGACGCGGTTCTGATATGCAGCCATCAAATCTTCCCGGCGCTGGCGAACTCAACCGGCGCATCGTCATCCGCCTGCGCGCTGACGTACCCAATGCCGCGTTCGGCCTGGATCAAACGGCCTCGACCGTGCGCGTGGTCTATGCAAAATATGAGCCGATCCATGGCCTGGCGCTACGCGCCGGCATGCAGACCGGCGAAGAAGCGACCGACCTGTTCTTCGTCCGCCACGCCGAAGGCACCCGGCCGCAAGACCTGACGGCAGATCACATCATCGATTTCAACGGCCGCCGTTACCGAATCATGGACAGCATCGACATCGGCGGCGCCGGACGTTTTACTCGTATCACCACCAAAGACCTGGGGGCGATCTGATGGAAACCACCAGTCAATCCGGGAATTTTGGCTCCTTTGAAGCCAATGTCGGTCTGGCCTTTCACAAGACCATCGACTATGACCGCCGCGCCATGCGCAAAGCGCTGGTGCAGAGCGCTGCCATGGTTCGCAAGGAAGCCCGCCGGATGATTTCCAGCCGTGCCGTTTCCGGCGCCGGCGAAATGCCTGGCATGCAAACCGGCGCCATGCGTCGCGCCATCGGCATTATCTCGCGTGGTAGCAAGGGCGGCTGGATCAAAGTCGGCGTCAAAAAGAGCAAGGAAATGACGGCTTTTTACCCGGCGTTCCTGTTCTACGGCAGCCGCAAAAGAAACCTCGCCAAGCGCGGTAACTATATTATTGCCGCGCTTGATGCCAGGCGCGATAGCGTGCGCGCCCACATGCGCAGCGCTCTGCAGAATTCACTGGTGCCGAGGTAAAGCATGGACTGCGCACTCATTATTGCCGCCCTGCGCACGCGCTGCTCGGCGGTATTTTCAAACCGCGTCGCCGGTGCCGCCGAATTCAAGCAATTGCAGGAAAGCGCTGCGCTCAGCGTGCCGGCGGCTTTTGTTATCCCGCTTGACGATGACGCCAGTGAGCGGAAATCACAGAACACGGTGCGGCAGGATTTGACCGATGGCTTTGGCATCATCGTCGCCGTCTCGAACGTAGCCGACGAACGCGGTCAGACCGCTGCCGCCACCATTCACACCATCCGCGCTGCACTCTGGGCGGCGCTGATGGGCTGGCGTCCGGCAGAGTGTTACACCGGCATTATTTACGAGGGCGGCCAGCTGTTGGCTATGGATCGCGCCCGACTGTGGTGGCAGTTCGAGTTTTCCGCCGCCATGGAAATCGGCCCCGAAGATGGCTACCAGCAAACCGAGCTGATCGGCCTGCCGCATTTTGACGGCGCCCATTTCAATCTGGATTGTATTGATCCAGCCGACCCGAACATTCAATCGCCCGGCCCGGACGGTCGAATCGAAGCGCAGTTTTCCGTGCCGCAAGACCCCGACGCCGATCTTCCCTAGCGTCGATTCCAAGTTTTTCACCCGACCCGCTCCGGCGGGTTTTTTTGTTACAGGAGCCCGCCCATGTTTATCAAACCCACTCCCGGCCGCACCGTGCCGGACCCGGCGCGCGGCGACGTCTTGCCGCCGGAAGGCCGCGAAGTCGAGGCCTCGCAGTACTGGCAGCGCCGCATCAATGATGCCGACGTTGTGATCGCCAACAAGCCGGCGCCTGTCGGCAAAAAGAAGGAAGCCTGAGCCATGACTCTCAATGCCTATCTGATCCGCCACAAATGGCAGATTCTCTTCGCCGCCATTGCGCTTCTCTGCGCGCTGGTCGCCACGCAATACCATCCCGCTGCCGGTCTTGCCCTGATGGGCATCGGCGCCGTTTCCTTCAACTACATTCCGGCTAATGTCCGCGTGCCGCTGTTCTATGCGGAAATGGACAACAGCCAGGCGGGGTACTTTACCCAGAACAAGCGCACACTACTGGTGGGTCAGAAGCTATCCACCGGCAGTGCTGCCGTCAACACACCGATTCTGGTCAGCACCACTGACCAGGCGAAAACGCTTTTCGGTACTGGCTCCATGCTGGCCCGGATGCACGCCCTCTATCGGCTGCAGGATAGCTTCGGTGAAGTCTGGTGTATCGCGGTGGCCGATGTCGGCGCCGGCGTGCAGGCTGTCGGCACCATCACGGTGACAGGGCCAGCCACAGCAGCGGGCACGATCAATCTCTACATTGCCGGGCAGCGGGTACAGGTGGGTGTTGCCGCCAGCGATGCCGCCACGGCGGTCGCTGCCGCCATCAATACCGCCATCAATGCCGCCACCGATCTGCCGGTCACCAGCACCGTCGATGCCGGTGTGGTCACGCTGACCTGCCGCTGGAAGGGCGCCACCGGCAATGACATTATGGTCTCGGACAGCTTCCGTGGCTATGCCGGCGGTGAAACACTGCCTGCCGGCATCGCCCTGGCCTATGTTGCCATGGCCACCGGCGCCAGCAATCCCGTTCTGGCCGGCGCCGTCATCACGGCCATGGGCGATGAGGAATACGATTACGTCATCCATCCCTACACCGACAGCACCTCGCTCGATGCCTTCGCTACCGAGTTCAACGATACCGTCGGGCGCTGGGCGTACAGTCGCCAGGTCTATGGCCACTGCTACACCGCCTTGCGCGGCACGCTCAACGCCCTGACCACCGCCGGCGCGTTGCGCAACGACCCGCACCACACCATCGCCGGCATCGATGCCGACTGCCCGAATCCCTGCTGGGAATACGCGGCAGCCTACGGTGGCGCCAACGCCCTCGGCCTGAACGTCGATGTCGCCCGCCCGACGCAGACCCTGCCGCTCACCGGTATCACCACGCCGCGCGCCGGCCTGCGCTTCCTGCTCACCGAGCGCCAGTCGCTGCTCAACTACGGTATCGCCACCAGCTACGTCTCCGGCGGCCAGCTCCGGGTCGAACGTGCCATCACCACCTACCAGAAAAACACCTGGGGGCAGGCCGACCCGAGTTATCTGGATAGCGAGACCCTGCACACGCTGGCCGAAATCACCCGTCGTCTGCGCGTGCGCATCACGCAAAAGTACCCGCGCCATAAGCTGGCCAACGACGGCACCCAGTTCGGCGCCGGTCAGGCCATCGTCACGCCGAACGTCATTCGCGGCGAACTGATCGCCGAGTATGCCGACATGGAAACGCTTGGCCTGGTGGAAAACGCCGCACTCTTCCGCAAGTACCTGATCGTCGAGCGCGATGCCACCAACCCCAACCGCGTCAATGTCCTGCTGCCGCCTGATCTGGTCAATCAGCTGCGCATCTTCGCGCTGCTCAACCAGTTCCGTCTTCAGTACGGCGCCTCCGCTTAACCACCCCACGGGGGAGCCAGTCTCCCCCGCAAAGAAAGGAATTTCTCATGGCAAACAAACGTGTCGCAGGCATCTGCTACGTCAAGGCCGATGGCGAACAATTCGACGTTTCCGGCGGTCTCGAAGTGCCGCTGATCGATGTCAAGCGCGAAGCCGTCATGTCCGTCACCGGCCCCGCCGGATACAAGGAAACAGCAGTCGAACCCTTCATCAAACTCTCCGCTGTGGTCGGCGCCTCGTTTCCCATCGAAACGCTGCAATCCGCCACCGATATGACCGTCACCGCCGAACTACCGAACGGCATGGTCTACACCCTGTCCGGCGCCTACATCAAGGGTGAACCCGCCCTCAAAGCCGATGACGGCACCGTCGATCTGGAATTCGGCGGCATCCGGGGGCAATGGCAATGACCACCGTCAAGCTGTCGAATTCGATCACGGCGCATGGCGACGAAGTCAGCGAACTGACCCTGCGTCCGCCGATTACCAAGGACATCATCCAGCTGGGTCTGCCGACGCTGATCATCCCCGGCGCCGACGGCGAAAGCACCGGCATCGAGATCCGGCAACCCGTCATTGCGCGCTACATCATGCGCCTGGCCGGCATCCCGATGAGCAGTGTCGAATCGCTGACTATCAGTGACTTCTCCCTGTGCACGGCGGCGGTGATGGGTTTTTTCGGCTCGGGCGATGGCGAGACACCGAAGAGCTGACCGATCGCGCCTTTGACGTCGCCCACTTCTGGCAGGTCAGTCCTGCCGAAATCCTTGCCCTGTCGCTCGAAGAGTTTGAACTCTGGGAGTGTCAGGCCGTTCGTCTGACCGATCTTATGAAAGCGGAGTAAATAATGGCCGATAACTGGCAATTGAAGGCTGTGATATCCGCCACCGATAAAATGTCGCCGGTGCTGAAAGGCATCGGCGTCACGGCGCGTGGAACCCGCAAGTATTTAACCGACATGGCCGGGTCGGCCGGTAGGATCGTTGGCATGGTCGGCCTGTCGTCTGGCCTTTTCGGTAGCCTTCTCGGCGGCTTTTCCATCGCCGCCGTCAAGAATGCGATGGTCGGCCTGACCGATATGGAAGATGCCGTCAACAAGATCGTCGCCACGACCGGGCTTGCCGCCACCGAAGTCAGGAAAATGCAGTATGTCGCCAAGCTTTCTAATGTACCGTTCGAGAGCTTGACGGGCAGTGTTGGCAAGCTCAACAAGCAGCTCTTTGACGCTGCGAACGGCAAAAACAAAGACCTGTCCGGCCTGATGTCAAAGCTCGGTATCAGCATGCGCGACAGTAATGGCCAGATTCGCTCCGGCGTCGATCTGCTGCCCGAGCTGGCCGACGCCATGCAGCGCAACGAAAATCCGGCAGTGCGCGCCAAGATGGGCATGTTGCTGTTCGGCAAAAGCTGGCAGGAAATCATGCCCATGCTGGCCGATGGCGCGGAAGGTATCAACAAGCGCATGGCGCGCTTCAAGGAGCTTGGCCTGGAAGTCAAGGACGCCAAGCTTTTTGACAAGTCGCTCAAGGAGATCGGTGTCTTCGGCGACCTGATGGATGACCTCAGCTTTGTCTCCAGGGGGTTCCAGAACACCATCGCCGCTGGTCTGATCCCGGCGCTGACGCCGTTGCTCAACGGCCTCATCAAGTGGATCGTCGTCAACAAGCAACTGGTTGCCACCGAGATTTCAAAATTCGTCAAGGAGTTTGCCGATTATCTGCGCGAAGTGGACTGGGAAGAAGTCGGCAGAGGCATTAAAAGCCTGATCGAAGGTGCCAAGAGTTTTATCAAGTTTATCGGCGGCGCCCGAAACGCGTTGATCGCGCTGGCGGTATTCATGGCCGCCCCGGCGCTGGCGGCTTTCGGTGGCCTGATTTCTGCTGTGGTCTCGCTCGGTGTGTTTATCGCCGGCCTGTCCTGGCCGGTGCTGGCCGTCATCGCCGCCGTCATGGCGTTGGGGGCGGCAGGCTATTGGGTCTATGAAAACTGGGAAAGAATCAGCCCGGTGTTCATGGAGACCTTCGGCCCGCTTCTTCCGGTCATCAAGGAATTCTGGGAGACGGCCAAAGGCGCGTTCGGCGAGTTAATGATACTGAGCCAGGATCTCGCCGACCTGATTGGGCCGGTGTTAATGCCGTACTTGAAAGCAATGGGTCAAGGGTTCGGCGTCATCATTCTGGGCGCTGTTCTGGCTGTTGTTCAACAGGTCAGGGTTTTTGTGACGCTGCTGACCTATGGGCTCAAGATGATCAAGGAAGTCGCCAGCATTACGACTTCCGTCGTTATGGCGGCCGGTGATTTATTCGGTGTCAACATGAAGTCGAATGAGATCAAACGGCCGATGGAATACTCGCCTGGTGATATCAGTGCCCCTCAACAAGCCAAAGTCGGTGGCGAGGTCAAGGTCAAATTTGAAGGCTTGCCGCCCGGTGTTCGCGTTGAAACCAAGCAGGGTGGGAGCATCCCGCTCAATACCGATGTCGGCTATCGTTCCGCCGCCATGAATATGCCTTACTGATATGGCCGATAAACTTTCAGAAGACCTGCGCCCGGCCAGCTTCCGGGGCGTGCCGTTCCATGTCCGCAGTACGGACATTGGGGCAGGGCGCCGCACGCAGGTGCATGACTACCCGCAGCGCGACAAGCCCTACGTCGAAGACCTCGGCCGCGCTACACGCGAGCTGCAGTTCACCGGCTTCCTGGTTGGCGTCGATTACGTCGAGCAGGCCAACACCCTGCTCGGCGCGCTGGAAACCGCCGGCCCTGCCGAGCTGGTGCACCCGTGGTTCGGCACGATGACGGTCAGCCTGAAAGAACTTGGAAAAGTCTCTTTCGACGGCGGCCTGGGTGAAGCCGCCATCAGCATGTCTTTCGTCGAGTCCGGAGACCTTGAATTTCCGGCTGCCACTGATTCCACTGAAGCGCAAACCTGCTTGGCGGCCGAGGCGCTGGAAGAGGATGCGCTGGCCGACTTTACCGAGAATTTCAGCATCGATGGCTTCCCGGATTTTGTCAGCGACCTGGCCAGCCTGGATATTTCCAGCGTCTTTGAATTCATCGGCGGCGGCAGCATTCCCGGCCTCGATGTGCTGGGCTTCGTTGATCGTCTGCCCGGCGCCCTGCAGGATGCGATTGATTTTATCAGCGACCCGTCCGCCCTCGGCGAAACCCTGCTCGGCTATGTCGGCCTCGCCGGATTCGCCGGCAGCGCCCTGCGCTGGGCTTCGCTGGTGCGCTCACTGGTGCGCCTGGTCGATAGCGACAAGCTGGCCAATCCGGTCGCCTCGGTCGTCTACACGCCCTCGCGCCAGCAGGCTTATCAAAACACTCTGGCCATCAAGTCCTTTGCCCGTCAGGCGCTGCTGGCTCAGGCCGTTGGCGCCTCCAGCCTGATGCCGGCAACGGTGCACGAAGAGACCATCGCCGTCCGCAACGAACTGACCGCCGCCCTCGATGCCGAATCCCTGACCGCATCCGATGCGGTCTATGGCGCCCTGATCGCCGCCCGCGCTGCCGTCTGGAAAGACCTGACCACCCGCGCCCGCGATAGCGCCCGCCTGACCACCCTGACGCCGAAGGAAACCCTGCCGGCGCTGGTCGTGGCCTATGACTATTATGAGGATGCCGGCCGTGATAGCGAAATCGTCACCCGCAACGGCATCCGTCATCCCGGCTTTGTGCCGGCCGATCCGCTCAAGGTGTTGACGCGATGACCGAGCAACAGTATCCCGATCCTGCCAGCATCGTCCGCCTGGTCGTCAACGGCGCCGAGTACGGCGGCTGGAAGTCGGTGCGCATTGGCGCCGGCATTGAACGCCAGGCGCGTGACTTCGACCTTGAAGTCACCGACCGCTGGCCGGGGCAGACCGATATTCCGCGCCGGATCAAACCGGGCGATGCCTGCCTCGTTTATGTTGGCGATGACCTGGTGCTGACCGGCTATGTCGATGCGACGCCGATCAAGTATGACGGCAAGTCCGTCAGCGTCGCCGTGCGCGGACGCAGCAAGACGGCCGACCTGGTGGATTGCTGCCCGATTGAATCCGGGCAAACGACAAAATCCGCGCAATCCGGCAGCGCCAATGGCGGCGCCTGGGGCGATGTCATCGGCAAAAACGGCAAGGCCAGCCAGCCCGTCAAGCCCAAGCCCGTCGCCGCGCCGGCCAAGACTGCAAACCAGTGGCGCAACATGAAAATGGAAAAGATCGCGGCTGCACTGGCCGCGCCCTACAACGTCAATGTGATCGCCGAAGTCGATACCGGCAAGGCGATCCCGGACCATCAGGTGCAGCAGGGCGAGACGGTGTTTGAATCCATTGACCGCATGATGCGTCTGCGCCACGTGTTGTCGACCGACAACGCCCAGGGCGATCTGGTCTTTATCAATGTCGGCAGCACCGGTCGCGCCGAAACCGCGCTGGAGCTGGGCAAGAACATCCGC
This sequence comes from Pseudomonadota bacterium, assembly GCA_018262285.1. Taxonomy (GTDB): domain Bacteria; phylum Pseudomonadota; class Gammaproteobacteria; order Burkholderiales; family Rhodocyclaceae; genus UBA1934. The sequence continues at coordinate 38,953 of JAGTRX010000073.1, forward strand.
GCCGGCAGTGCCGAGCTGGATTACAAAGGCGTCTTTTCCGAGTACCTTGTCAAGGGTCAGCGCGCCGGCAACGACGAAGAGCATGGCGCTGCTGTGGCCGAAGAGCAGGGCGAATCAACCGAGACCACAGCCACGGGCGAAACCGCCACCACGACGGATGCCAGGGCGCCACGTCGCCGCGTGCTGGTCATCAAGCAAAGCGGTCAGGCCGATCAAGGCACCTGCCAGGAGCGCGCCGATTACGAGCGCGCCCACCGCGCCGCCAAGGCACTGCAGACCACCTACACGGTGGCCGGCTGGCGTCAGGACAATGGCGATCTCTGGTTGCCCAATCTGCTGGTGCGCGTGCGTGATCCGGTCATTGGCTTCAACACCGAAATGGTGATTGCCGAAACCAACCTGATTCTCGATCGCGATGGTCTGCGTACTGAAATCAAGGTGGGGCCACCCGATGGCTACCGCACCAAAGCCGGTACGCTCAAAAAGAGCAAATCGCAAAAGGGCGGCGGCAAGTCCTGGAGCGGAGACGTGGTATGAGCGATCTCGGAAAAGCACTTGGCCCCATGATGCGCCGCATCGGCAACATGCTGGCACGCGGCAGCATCGCCAGCGTCAATGCCGCCAACAAGATGCAGGGGCTGCAGGTGCGCCTGCTGGCCGGCGAGGTCAAGGACGGCGTCGAGCATTTCGAGCCTTACGGCTTCACGGCGCACCCGCTTGGTGGCGCCGAAGCGCTGGCCGCGTTCTTTGACGGCGACCGCTCGCACGGTGTGGTCTTCTGTGTGGCGGATCGGCGTTATCGGCTTACCTCGCTGGCTGCCGGCGAGGTTGCCCTTTATACCTGGAAAAATGCCGAAGCGCATGGTCATCGCATCATCT
>JAGTRX010000173.1 GCA_018262285.1 Pseudomonadota bacterium
TCCTCCGAAACCTTGTTGAAGGCATTGAAGGCGCGCTGCAGTTCCTCGGCCTTGCGATCTGCGCTAATTGGAACAATGTCTGTGGGCATTGAAAAAGAAAGGATAATTTAAGGCTGGGTAATAGTAGAATAATTCTCGGATAATTTCGCTTACAAGCTGATTATTATTCCTTTTTGACCGATATGAGTTTGATTTTGAATGGCAACCAGCCCTGAAACTGCCCCGCAAAACAGCCTGAGCCGCCTGCTTAGTGGCTTTGGCCGCCTCGAAATGCAGAAAAAACTGGTACTGCTGGTCTCCGTCGCCGCTGTCATTGCGCTGGCGGTCACCGCCTACCTGTGGCTGACGCAAGGCGAGTACAAGGTTTTATTCTCCAACCTGTCAGACAAGGATGGCGGCGCCATTGTCGCTACCCTCGAACAACAGAATATCCCGCATCAGTTTTCCCCAGGTAGTGGCGCCATCCTCGTTCCCTCCAGCCGGGTGCACGAAATTCGCCTCAAACTGGCGCAGCAGGGATTGCCGCGCGGCGGCTCCATTGGCTTCGAGATCATGGACAACCCCAAGTTCGGCCTCTCCCAGTTTGCCGAACAAGTCAATTACCAGCGCGCCCTGGAGGGTGAACTGGCGCGCACCATCTCTTCCATCGGCGCCGTGCAGTCGGCGCGTGTCCATCTGGCCATTCCCAAGCCTTCCGTTTTTGTCCGTGACGATCAGAAGCCTACCGCTTCGGTTCTGCTCAACCTTTACGGCGGCCGTACTCTCGATCCGGCCCAGATTTCCGGCATCACCCATCTGGTGGCTTCCAGTGTGCCGCAATTGAGCAGCGGCAGCGTCACCATTATCGACCAGAGCGGCGCCCTGCTTTCGCAACTGAAGAGCCGCTTCACCGAAGCCGGGCTTGATCCGGCGCAAATCCGCTATGTGCGTGAAATCGAGGACAGTATCGGCAAGCGTATCGAAGAAATCCTCAAGCCCATGCTCGGCCCGGAAAATTACAAGGTACAGGTCGCTGCCGATATTGATTTCGCGCAGACCGAGCAAACCGCTGAAACCTACAAGCCCAACAACACGCCAGAAAGCACCAGCATCCGCAGCAAGCAGAGTACGGAAACTGCCAGCGTCAATGGCCCCGCCGGTGGCATCCCCGGCGCCCTGACCAACCAGCCGCCAGTACCGGCCACGGCGCCCATCACCAGTCCGGCGGTTGGAACCACTTCCAGCGCCACCCCACCGAAACGCGCCCCCGGCGAACCCGGCAGCATCGAAGCGGCCGGCATCAGCGCCCCGCTGGTCGGTGCCGCCCAGCCCATCAGCACTTCCAAAAACGCCACCACCAATTACGAGATCGACAAGACCATCCGCCATACCAAACAGGCGATGGGCAGCGTTCGCCGTCTTTCTGCCGCCGTTGTTGTCAATCATCGCAAGGAAACCGGCAAGACCACGACCAAGCCCTTGGCCGATACCGAAATGAAGCAGATCAACGACCTGGTGCGGCAGGCCATGGGATTCAGCCAGGAACGCGGCGATTCGCTGTCAGTCGCCAACGCGCCGTTCGCGGCCGGCGAAAAGCCCGGTTCCGGCTTCTCGGCCTGGAAAGACCCGGAAACCCTGATTCACTACGGCAAAGATCCGCTCAAATACCTGCTGATTGCCGCCATCATTGCCTATCTTTGGTTCAAGGTCATCCTGCCACTGTTCAAATCCATGTTCCCACCGCGCACTGCCGCCCAGATCGCCGCCGAAGCCGCCCAGTCTGCGCGACAGTCCGCCATGTTCGACGAGACCGACGCTGCCAACCAGGCTGAACTCAACAACTACTCGGCCAAACTCGATCGCGCCCGCAGCGTAGCGCAGCAAGATCCCAAGACCGTGGCCAATGTCATCAAAAACTGGATAAGCCCCAATGCCGCCTGATGACGGAATAGAAAAAAGCGCCACCCTGCTCATCGCCTTGGGCGAGGATCACGCTGCCGAGGTCTTGAAGCACTTGGGACCGCGCGAGGTGCAGAAACTGGGGCATGCCATGGCCATTCTCAAATCGGTGCCGCGCACCAAGGTCGAGGGCGTCCTTGACGACTTTCACAAAGTCGTCACCACCCAGGTTTCGCTCAATGTCGATACCGAAAACTACATCCGCAACGTGCTGACCAAGGCACTTGGCGACGACAAGGCCGCCAATCTGATCTCGCGCATTCTGCAGGGCGGCGAAACCGCCGGCATCGAAGGCTTGAAGTGGATGGATGGCGCTACCGTGGCCGATCTCATCAAGAACGAACACCCGCAAATCATTGCCACCATCCTGGTCCACCTCGAAAACGACCAGGCCAGCGAAATTCTCAACCATTTCACCGAGCGCCTGAGGAACGACGTGGTGTTGCGCATCGCCACCCTCGAAGGCATCCAGCCGGCCGCCCTGATGGAACTGAACGAAGCTCTGGCGCGTGTCCTTTCCGGCTCGGCCGCCATCAAGAAAACAGCCATGGGTGGCGTGCGCTCGGTGGCGGAAATTCTCAATTTCATCGGTACCGCCAATGAAACCTCGGTCATCGACGCAGTGCGCGAATACGACCCCGATCTGGCACAGAAGATCCTTGATGAAATGTTCGTTTTCGAAAACCTGATGGATATCGACGACCGTTCCATCCAGCTTATCCTGCGCGAAGTGCAGTCCGATTCGCTGGTGCTGGCCTTGAAAGGCGCTTCAGAACCTCTGCGCGAAAAGATTTTCAAAAACATGTCGCAACGCGCTTCCGAAATGCTGCGCGAAGATCTTGAAGCCCGCGGCCCGGTGCGCGTTTCCGAAGTTGAGGCCGAACAGAAGGAAATTCTCAAGACCGTGCGCCGTCTGGCGGACGAAGGGCAAATCGTGCTCGGTGGCGCCGGTAGCGAACAGATGATTTAGGTACCCAGACATGCCCGTCATCCCCAAGGAAAAATCCGGCGCTTACAAAGTCTGGAAAATCGATTCTTTCGACCAGAAGCCGGGCGGCAACAAGCCAAGCAAAAAACCGCCTCCTGCCACTCCAAATACCGTTAAATCGCCAAGCGTCAACGGCGTCGCCATGCCAACTGCAGAAAGCGTCGAACGCATACACGACGAGGCACGGCGCGAGGGTTTGGAAAGCGGTAAAAAAGAAGGTTACGCGGCGGGAATAACCGCTGCCCGCCAGGAAGCAACACGACTCGCCACCCTGGTCAACAATTTCCAGAATGCCATCGCCACCATCGAACACGATCTTGCCGATGCTGTTCTCGAACTGGCACTGGCTATTGCCCGCCAAGTGGTACAAGAACAACTGGAAATACATCCAGAGTCCATTGTCAGCGTTATTCGCGGCGCCTTGACTTCGCTGCCGCTGCATCACGGCAATATCAACATTCACCTGCACCCGGATGATGCCCGTTTGTTGCGTGAACAACTCGGCAATCAGGTCGCCCAGTCAGGTTGGCACCTGATCGACGATTCCACCGTCACGCGCGGCGGAATCGTCATTCGCGCTGGTAGCAGCGAGATTGACGGCACGTTCGAGACGCGCTGGCGACGGGTACTTGATGCCCTGGGCAAACCACCTGCTGACCCGGCATGAACCCCATAGAGCATAGCGAGCGCTGGCGTCAATTCCTGACCAGCTGCCAGACCTTGGCTGAAAATGCCATCCCCTATTGGGCAAGCGGCCACTTGACCCGTATCAACGGCCTGGTGATGGAAGCCTCGGGGCTCAAGCTGCCGCTGGGCAGCTCCTGCCGCATTTTTCCGGCCACAGGCCCGGCGGTTGAAGCGGAAGTCGTTGGTTTTTCCGGCGAAAAGCTTTTTCTCATGCCTTCCGACGACATTTACGGACTTTCCCCCGGCGCCCGCGTCGTCGCCTTCGAAACGCCCTGCCAGCCCATCCGCCTGGGCGATCCGCCGCCGCATCGGCGCCGCACCATCGACCGCGCCAAACAGGTGCCGGTCGGTGACATGCTGCTCGGACGCGTAGTCGATGGCGTCGGCCGTCCGCTCGACGGTGGGCAGCCCTTGAGCGACCAGCACCAACGCCCTCTGCAAAGCCGTCCGATCAACCCCATGTTGCGTGCCGCCATTGAACAGCCGCTCGATGTCGGCATTCGTTCCATCAACGGCCTGCTCGCGGTCGGCCGCGGTCAGCGCATGGGGCTGTTTGCTGGTTCCGGCGTCGGAAAATCGGTGCTTCTCGGCATGATGGCGCGTTATACCGCCGCCGAAATCATTGTCGTCGGCCTCATCGGTGAGCGCGGCCGCGAGGTCAAGGAGTTCATTGAACAAATCCTTGGCGCTGAAGGTCGGCGCCGTTCTGTCGTCGTGGCCGCCCCGGCCGATACCGGCCCGCTTATTCGCCTGCAAGGCGCCGCCTACGCCCACACCATTGCCGAATATTTTCGCGACCAGGGCAAACACGTTCTGCTCATCATGGACTCGCTTACCCGCTATGCCATGGCGCAGCGCGAAATTGCCCTAGCCATCGGCGAACCGCCCGCTACGCGCGGCTACCCGCCCTCGGTTTTCGCCCGTCTGCCACAACTCGTTGAGCGCACCGGCAACGGCCCGGAAGGCGGTGGCTCCATCACGGCCTTCTACACCGTCCTAGCCGAAGGCGACGACCAACAGGATCCCATTGCCGATGCCGCCCGCGCCATTCTCGATGGTCACATCGTGCTGACCCGCACCCTGGCCGATGCCGGCCATTATCCCGCCGTCGACATAGAGCAATCGATCAGCCGCGCCATGGTCAATCTGGTCAGCCCAGAGCACCTTGATCTCATCCGCCGCTTCAAAACCTTGTTCTCGCGCTACCAGCGTTCGCGTGACCTGATTGCCGTGGGCGCTTATGTCAGCGGCTCCGATCCGGTAGTGGATCAGGCCATTGCCCTCTACCCACGCATGGAAGCTTTCCTGCAACAAAAAATT
>JAGTRX010000074.1 GCA_018262285.1 Pseudomonadota bacterium
ATGAACAAGACTGAACTCATCGAAGCTCTTGCCGCCAAATGCGATTTCACCAAAGTTGCCGCTGGCCGCGCTGTTGACGGACTGACCGAGATCATTACCGAAGCGCTCGTCAAGGACGATAATGTCAGCATTCTCGGCTTCGGCACTTTCGCCGTTGGCCAGCGCGCCGCCCGCACCGGCCGCAACCCCAAGACCGGCGAAGCGATCAAGATCGCCGCCTCCAAGACTCCCAAGTTCTCTGCCGGCACCAAGCTCAAGGCTGCCGTCAACACCAAGCCGGCTGCCAAAGCTGCCGCCAAGAAGAAGTAAGAAAATTTTCTTCTGATAGGTCCGGCTCCGCGCCGGACCTGATTCATCACGACGGAGATGGCATCCCTCCGTGAGCCTGTCGGCTCAAAACCGCCCTAGTTAAGGCTGATGACGCCTACGCTGAAACCCGAATGGGCTGCGTGGGATTGCTGCCTGTTCTACAACAAGAATGAACAGGATCATGCTGAAACCCATCTTTGCCATTTCGACAGGTGCAGCGCTTGGCGCACTAATGCGCTGGCAGCTTGGCGCCCGATTAAACGCTCTTTTCCCGGCCTTGCCACTTGGCACACTGACCGCCAATCTGTTTGGTGGCTACGTCATCGGACTAGCCATTGCTTTTTTCGCCCAAACCCCGCAAATCGCCTCCGAATGGCGACTGCTCATCATCACTGGTTTTTGCGGCGGCCTGACCACTTTTTCGACATTTTCAGCGGAAGTGGTTACGCTACTTCAAGCCGGTCGCCCACTCATGGCTATAGGAGCCATTAGTCTCCATGTTCTAGGTTCTCTGTTGATGACACTGGCCGGGATAGCTTCCTGGCAACTGTTGAAATTTGTTTGAGGAAACATGCCATGCATAGCGGTTATCAAATCACTTTTTTTACCCATCAGGATCGCCGCCACAAAGGAAAATCGGTCGGCGACTGGCTGGTCCAGCTTGCCAAAGAGATGGGGCTTCGCGGAGCCACACTGATCTTGGGTGGCGAAGGTTTCGGCCACAGAGGTCGCATCCATTCTGCACACTTTTTTGAACTTGCCGACCAGCCAATAGAAGTCACCATGGCCGTCAAACAGGAAGAAGCAGACCGGTTGTTTGATCGCTTAAAATCAGAAGGCATACATCTTTTCTATGTCAAATCTGCAGTTCAGTTCGGCGTTATCGGCGAAGAGGAATCACATTGAGGCAATAATCATTTCCGCGCCGAGATCATCAGATTGCGCGGCGTCAGGTTGCGGGTACAAAATTCATTTATTTCAACCTGCCAGCCTTTTTCTTCAAGAAAAACGGCCATATCCAGCGCCAACCAGAGTTCCAACGGCCGACGAAAGGCGTGGCGGACGATGGATAGTTGCATCACTTCGCGCTGACGCTGCCAACCCTGCGCTTCCAGATTAGCAAAATCCGTTTCGGCGGCAAGTTCCAAACCAGCACGCAGCGCCATTTGACGGCAAAAATAAGCGAAGTCGTTGCGCAACCAGGCTGGTGGCACCGGCTTGAAGCTGGCGTATGTTTCCGCTCCCTGCTGCCGACGCCAGCAGTCGAAACCCAGTTTCCAGGCCATGTCGCGGTCGCGTTGCAAAGCCTGCTGGCGCGAGGCAGTTACCGTTTCGGTCACGGCCAGACGCACATCATCACGCGTCAATTGTAGGCTAGCCTTTGCGGACATCGGCTGATAAACCACCTCAACACCCTGGTGATAACAGCAAGGTGCAATATCCAGCGCCGTGCATTGATCGGCCTGCTGCAGTAGCGCCCGGTGCAGTTCGCCACAGGCGTGCAAAGCCAGGGCATGGCAAGCTTGCGGCACAGCAGAGGTCAGGGCGTCGGCAACAATGAATTCCTGAGCAATACCAGCACGCCGCGCCAGCATTTCGCCATCCGCACACATCACGACATTGATTTCGAGGCTGCTTACAGCAACTCCATGCTTGAGCGCGAACAGGCGACCCAGATGCCCCTTGCCGGCACACCATTCCAGCGCCGGCCGCCCGGTCGCCTGACTGGCGGCGACGAAGGCTTCGATCTGGGCGCGCTTGCGCCCCGGTATGCCCCAGGCCCAGTGCATATTTGTTACCGGATTCACCGCCGGAATTCCTTGCGGCAAAATCAGCAGAGCCTCAAAAGCGCCGATTTCCGGAAGATGCCGCGTTAGCAATCGACGTGCTGCTGCGCCATCGTCGTTGAGCTGCTCCACCGCATCGTCCGGCAAAGCCAGCAACTCGTCCGCCAGTGCCGGCCAGCCCGCAAACCAGGCCGGACGGGGCTCGCGAAAAGGCTGCGGATGCCATAAATCACGATGCTCGGCAAGGAGCCCTTCCAGTTCAAGCAAGCGGGGCAGCAGGCTCATTTTGTGGCCTACGCCGACTGCGTCATCTATTTTGAAGAAGACGACCAGGTGCCATCCCAATCCTTGCCGGGTGGATTAACCTTGAAGTTGGCAATCCGTTCGACGAAGACTTGTGATGGACCATCGTCAGCATCAATCTCCAGGCAATAATTGAAGCCGGCCATGGCTTCTTCCCATTTTTGCTGGCGGTAGAGGCCGAGCGCCATTTCAAACTGGTCGCGCAAGCGGACGAGATTTTCGGACATTTCACCCTTGCGGCCGAGCAATTCGTAAATCCGCACAGCTTGCTGCTTGCCCATTACGCGCAGGAGATCGAGTTCGCGTGTCTCGATTTCGTCCTTGGCCATACTTTGCGTCTGGTCGTTGATGATGATGCGGGTTTTGTACACCTTGTTGGCGCCTTCCAGCCGTGAGGCCAGATTGACGGTATCACCAATCACTGTGTAGCTGCGCGCATCGTCCGGACCAATGCTGCCGACCGTGGCATCGCCGGTGGTTAGTCCCATGCGGACGTGAATGACGGGAATACCAATCTTGAAACCCAGAATGTCCGGCAATTTCTCCTGAAGAAGGGCAACCCTGGCCTGCTGTTCAAGCGCGGCATTACAGGCCAGCACAGCCTGATTGCCTTCGTGCACGAAGGGAGGCCCCCAGAAGGCCATGACGGCATCGCCGACATACTTGTCGATAATGCCTTGACTGGCCCGGATGGGCTCTGTCACAGAACTCAGATACTGGTTCAAAACCCTGACCAGGGCGGCTGGCGTCATGTTTTCGCTGAAGGAGGTAAAACCCTCGATATCCGAAAAGAAAACTGTCATGACACGCCGTTCGCCGCTATCAGAAACGCTATTGCGTGCAAGCAGTCCTTCGACCACTTGCGGATCGACATACTTGCCGAACATTTCCTTGATCGCTGCCTTCTGGCGCAATTCGCCGACCATGTGGTTGAAATGATCGCCTAGTTGCTGGATCTCATCCGATGTCGTGACATTGATACGCACATCCAGGTTGCCCTTTTCGACCTGGGTGGTGCCGGTCAACAGGTCGCGCACCGGCCGCACCAGATTCCTTGAAATATAGGCTGCCAGCAATAGCCCGACGACACAGGCTGTCAGGGTGATACCCCACCCGAACCACTGTGCCCGCTGCACAAGGGCAAACGCGCTCTTGATGGAAGTCCGGGTGCCCTCGTTGATCATGCGGGTCACGCCAGAAACCTTGCGGCTGACCTCAAGCCGGTTTTCCTCGAATTTGTCGCGCACGACATCGACCGAGGCCGGCTTGTCCGATTTCAGTTCCTTGATGTATTGCTCGAAAGCGGCGTGCTGCTTGAGGCGGGCGGCCCCGATGTATTTGATTTCCTGAAGCAGCCCGGCCAGCAACTTGACCTTGCCAACATCGTTGTTGCTTTCTTCCAGCGCCAGCGCTTCGCCGACCAGTTGCTCGACGCGCCCGAGTTTCTCGGCAGCGCAGAGCCGGATCAACTCATAGCGCGCCAGATAACGATCCGGCCTGGCCGTATGGATTTTTCTGATTTCGGCATTGGCCTTGCGCATTTCATCCGAACCACAGCTGGCGATTTTGCTGCGCTCCTCCGTCGCCAGTTTCTGGGCATCGGCAAAAGAGAGTTTGGGTCGATCGAGAATCATTCTTTCGAGCAGAATGCGTTCGGTCAGGCCGTGAACATGGACTTCGCTCGTCTTTTGCTCAATTTCGATGTAATAACGCGACAGATTCGACACCTGCTGCTCGACTTCTCCCAGGCTGAACGACGAAACCACCGTCACACAGATCATCAGCACCTGCAGGATGACCGCAATGCCAAATATCTTGAGTGTCAGGGGACGACGCACGCTTTTTGCGATTTCGATGGAGGCCATTTTCGTTCCCTGCCTTTCAAATACTTCGAATAACAATCAGTGTCGCTGTCAGGACAGCGCCGCTTTTTTCTCACGTCGGCGATAGCCCAGCACCGCCGGTAATAGCACTAGAACCAGAGCCACTGCGGCCAAAACAAGCGGCCACCACACCGGCCGGTTCCATTCCGCCCGTAGCCGCGCCCGTTCCGCTACGTTAACACGCTGGTATTTGAGGGTGTTGTGGCCGACATCGATGGGCTTGCGATTGCCCAGCCAAACATGATCCAGTGTATAGCTCTTCGGAAAAAAGCCAAATACCCAAGGCGCATCGTGCTGCAGGGTGCGCAGCATGCGACGGATGATCTGCAGACGCGCCGGCGTATTGTCCATGCTCTTCATACGCTCAAAAAGCCGGTCATACTCCGGATTGATGTAATTCGAGGTATTTTCGCCACTGCTTTTCACCTTGCTTTCCCTGCCGTCGAGCAGGAAAAGGAAATTTTCCGGGTCGGGATAATCGGCATTCCAGCCCAGAAAATAGAGTTGCACGTTGCCTTTGCGAATTTTTTCCTGAAAACGGTTGAAGTCGGTGGCACGCACTACCAGTTGCACATTGATCTTGTTGAATTGCCGAGTCAGCCAGTCCAGCCGCGACTTTTCGCCCATGCCACCGCTGGTGGTATCGAGATTGATGACAAGCGGCTCCCCGGTTTTGACATCCCGGCCATTCGGATAACCAGCTTCCGCCAGCAACTTTTTAGCCTCTTCAACCGACTTGCGCTGCGGCTTGCCTGCCACCCAGTCATAGACGTAAGGATTGATGCCAGCCCGCCCATCTTCATAGCCGAATATTCCCGGCGGCAAAGGGCTTTGCGCCACCAGGCCGCGACCATTCATGAAAATTGAAATGTATTCTTCCTGGTCGATGGCAATGGAAATGGCCTGCCGCAGTTTTGCGGCCTGCGCGCTCGTGCCGCCAACGACTGGGTCTTGCAGATTGAATCCGGTATAAAACACCGAGGCTCTGACCGAAGTGCGCAAACGGATGCCCTTTTTCTCCATTTCATCCGTCAGCGCCGTTTCGCCGCCGACATTGACCCGCACCGCCTGATCAAAACTGTCGGATGAAATGCCGGAAGCATCGTAATAACCCTGCAAAAACTTGTTCCAGTAGGGAATGGCTTCCTTTTCGCGGGTAAACACCACCTGCTCGATGAAGGGCATTTTCTTGCCGCAATCGGCCAGCAGGCCAGCTTCACGATCACCGGCTGCACCAGTGCAGGGGTAGCTCTCGCCACGATATTCGGGGTTCTTGGTCAGCACCATGCGTCGGTTGGGATCGTTCTCGGCCATCATGTAGGCTCCCGTTCCTACAGGCCACCAATCCAGGCTCAGATTTTTTTCCTGCATCCCCGGCTGGGCGAAAAAACGATCAACCTCGCGCGGCACCGGCGCGAAAAAAGGCATGGCCAGCCAGTAGAGAAATTGTGGATATTTGCCTTTGAGACGAATGCGAAAGGTGTACTGATCGATCTTGTCGACGCCGGAAAGCGGATAGGTATCCAGATCGATCCAGGCATCGGCGGGTATTGTCTTGGCAGCCTTTTGCAAGTTTGCGCCTAGCTCCTTGAGGCCGACGATTTTCTCGCCCATCATGCCGAAAATGGGCGAATGCAGGCGCGGGTGCGCCAGACGCTTGATCTGGTAGATGTAGTCGTCGGCCTTCAACTCACGCGTAGCGGTCTGCGGAAAATCGGCAATCACCTGGCGTTTTTCCGCCGTCTGTGCGCCCAAATAAAGCGGCTGACCCGCTTCATCGAGAGCAAAGGCGGGGTGTGGCTGATAGCGGATGCCGGGCTTGATTTTGAGTTCATAAATACTTTCGGCCACCTGTTCGGCTGGCGCATCGGCGGGCAGCAGGCGTCCTTTGGCATCCAGAAAACGCGGCATCGGGACCTCGCGCAAAGTCAGCGCTTCAAGTTCATACGGCCGTTTCAGGTAGTGATACTGCAGTGGCGGCTCGTAAATCTGCGCCGTGAAGGTGATTTCGTCCTCGGTGTAAGACTGCACCGGATCGAGATGCTTGGGACGCTCGATAAAAGCGGTGTACAGGATATTGCGCCCGGCCTCAATCGCCGGGTAGGGGTCGTTCCAGACTCCGCCACAACCAGCAAGGACAAGCAGACATAGCAGTCCAATCTTTTTCAATGCGTTTCTCAAACCACCCCTCCTGTGCCGACTTCTCGCATTATAACGACGCGCTTGCCAAGCACCGACCCGGCTCGGGTATCATTTCGGGAGAAAATATCGCACGGCAACCCTGAAAATGATTTTCTCATCCTCCCGCAAGCGACAGCATGGCTAATCGTTCCCGCTTTGCTTCCAGCCCGATACCAACCATCATCCGCCGTTTTTTCGCGGAAAAAATGCTGGAAACCAGTGCAGCACTAGCTTTTACAACCCTGCTGGCACTGGTACCGCTATTCACCATTGTCATGTCGATGAGTTCCACCCTGCCCTTCGTGGATATTCTCATCAAGCGTCTCGATGCCTTGCTGGTCGAGTCCCTGCTGCCTTCCGGCTCAGCCGGGGTGATTGTCGCCCACATCGGCAAATTTACCGACAAAGCCCGCTCACTGGCCGCTCCTGGTATCGCCATGCTGGCCGTCACCGCGATCCTGCTGCTGCATACCATCGAACAGACCTTCAACCATCTGTGGCTGGTCAAGCCCCGACCCTACTTGCAACGTTTGCGTCTCTACGCTTTTGTAATCATCGTTTTTCCCATCCTGCTCGGCGCCATCGCCCTGGTCAGCACCCATGCCATCACGGTTTCCCTCGGCTTTATCGGCGACACCGGATGGGATTATCGACCCATCTACAAGGGGCTTTCCACCACCCTGCTCGGCCTGTTCTTCTCGTTCCTTTACTATGCCGTGCCCAATTTCCGGGTCAGAAAACTGGCGGCTTTGACCGGTGGATTATTCGCCGCGCTGATGTTCTCGCTCATGCAAAAGGGGTTCGAGATTTACCTGGCCAACGCCGGTTCCTACAAAAGCATTTATGGCGCTTTTTCGGCCGTACCAATATTTTTGCTTTGGCTTTACTTGTCTTGGGCGCTGGTGCTGATCGGCGGCTTGATTGCCGCTACGCTTTTTTCTCGGCCTCGACGCTGAACACTTCGACACTGGCTGTCTGATCGCAAATTGCGATCGTGCGCAATTCCCTGATCACGATATTGTCATTGCCAATGACGATGGTGAACTTTTCAGGCTGGCCATCGAGAAGACCCGTCGGCACGACCAGCGCCTCGGTCGGGCGCAAGGGCGGTATGCGCGGCAACAGGAGCGCTTCGCCCTGTTCCAGGCCGGATCCGTTCCTGCATACCGCCAGAACCGCCGGCAAGGCCGTCGGCGCCAGAACCTGCAAACCCATTTCAATATGTTCGGGATTTTCCGACAACGCCCAGCGCACGATACAGACCGTCCAGGCCGGCGCCGGCGCCCCGTTTTCGGCCTCTGGCCGAACAGCAACCAGATCACCAACGTGCAGATGTTCCGTCTTGCCGGACAGATGCATCATCGCCCAGCCTTCGGCGCTTTCATTCAAAATCATCCATTCGCTGGCATCCGGCGGGTCGCTGTCGGGCTTATCGAGCAGGCACCAAAGCTCTTCCAGGCCGGCACAAAGCGTAGCCCGGTATGAATGCCGGCGACGCGGATACTTGCGTTTGGGCGGACGCCCCCAACGGGCAATCAGGCGGCGCAAAACGCCATGGCCAGCCGGAGTTTCGGCGTAGTCGGGCAAATCAAGCTGGTTGGCGGGATATCCCTTTTCCAGTGCATCCAGGTGATCCCTGGCACAACGCGCCGCCGCGTCACAAGCCAGAAAAAGCACCGACGTATCCGGTGGCGGATTGCGCCGCGACAAGGCATACACCGGCGCATCCCGATGCGGATCGATCCAAAACAAGCCCTCCTGACCCGGAGGCACCTCTTCGAGCAGCGACACGGAATCGACGCAAATCTGGATGTAATCGGCAATAAACTCGAGCTCGACCGCAGAAAAAGAGGATGGCTGGCAACAGGCCAGCAGCATGGAAGATAAATAAAGCTCCTCCAGTGTTCTTTCCTGGCGCGGAATTCGGCGGTCGGTCAAATCATAATGCCTGGCCGAACCATGGGCATCGTGCAACATGCGCCAAATCCCCACTTCGGGCGGCGCCGATGCCAGATGACTCATCATCAGGTGCAAGGCCAGACATTTCACCGCGCGCCATATCGCAACCTCCGGCGAGCGCAACTTCTCGCTTTCTTCCGATTCGAAGGTGGAATCAATCAGGCTAAGGTAGTCCTGACTCAGACTCTCCAGCAAATCCTGGGCACTGCGGATATCCTGGCGCGACTTGCGGGAGACAGGCAAGGGAATGTTGCGCAGATCAGGCAGGATTGAGGAAACAACCTTGACCGAATGCTCGTAGAGAAAATCAAGAAGCTGCACCCGGCGCGCTGCCGACAATTGCGCATTGCGCAAGGTTTCCAGATGCTTGCGCAGCGCCGGAACATCTTCTGGCCTGGTATTGTCATGCGAGGCCGCCAGCCATTCGACAATGGGTCTGGTCTCAAGCTCCGAATGTTCACTACCGGGATCGCTGGGCATTTTGCGGGCAACTAACTTAATCTTGGCAGGATAGAGAATAAGCCTGTCAGGCTCCATTGACAAACGACAGATGGTCGCCGCCAACCGGCGAATGGCGGACACAAGCGCTTCACCCGCGCCAACGCGCTAGCGGTAGGCGCCACCAACCGCTACAATGCGCACCACTCTCTTCGTAGTTCAATGGATAGAACAGGCGCCTCCTAAGCGCCAGATGTGGGTTCGATTCCCGCCGAGGAGGCCAAAGAGACATGCCACACTCGCAAACAGTGCCTGTTAGCGCACACGTTCGTTATCATCGCGCCCTGGCAAAAAAAGCATCATAGCCCTCGGGCGAAAATCCGCCCTGACGCTGGCCTTTCCACAGCAACACCGGCACGCCCTTGCCCCCGCCTACGGACACCATTGCCCGCATGCCATCCTCGGTGTCGATGTCGTATTCCTTGTAAGCAATCCCCTTGCTCGCCAGATAAGCCTTGGCCTTCCGGCAATAACCGCACCATTGCGCCGAAAATAGAACAGCTTGCTTGCTATCGTCCACCTTGACCACCTGCGATGAACGTTTTTGCAATTCATCGCGATAACGCTGCAGCTCCGGCGGCAAAGGCGTCGCCGGTGCATCCTCAAAGGAAAGTACTTGTACCCTGACTTTTTTCGGCGGTTCCTGGTCGGAATAGATCGGCCGACCATCCGGCCCGACAGATTTATAAACCGTGCCGGCCTGCAGCTGCAGCGAGGCTAGAAGCAACAAGGCCAGCAGAAACAATTTTTTCATACTAGATCTCCGAAACGATGCTTCCGCAAACGAGGCATCCGGCGCTTCATTCTACGCCGACCGCCCTATGCTGAAAATGACAAGGACAGCCACCCGCTCAGGCCAGATTCAACGCGTGCAGAATCGGCAATAGCGCCTGACGCCAGCGCTCCAGTTTTTGCACATAATCGAGCGCCGCATGAGCCGGACTCGACGACGGCAAGCCTTGCAGGTGCAGATCATAAACAGCCAGTTGCGGCAGGACAAATCGGCGAAATGTCCGGGCAGCCATCGTGCCATTGAAGAAAATATGGCGAATCTCCGGGTGCTCGGCCAGAAACGAGACAAAATCGTTGACCTGCATGGAATTGCCAAGAATCGCGGTATCGAGGCTGCCCGAACGCTGGCAACTGGCCAGCACATCCCAGACCGCAACACCATGCGCCGCAAGCACTACCGAACGTCGTTCATAAGGTAGTTCCGCCAAGGGCTCGGCCAGCACATCGCCGAGCAAGCGCCAAAACAGGTTGCGCGGATGCGCGTAGTACTGGCCGGCTCGCAGCGAAGCCTCTCCCGGCATACTGCCGAGAATGAGCAAGCGTGCTTTCGGCTCGGCCAACGGAGCAAAACTCCTGATCGTGGTCACAAGACAATCTCCATGACGCAAAAAATTCAAAGCCAGGTTCAGGGCGTTGGCTTGCGCTGCTTCTTGAGCAGCGTAAGCCCTTCACCTGGGTGTCTCTGCCTGGGTACGCAACCGAAGTAACGAATCGGTGCAAGCCCTGATCAAGCGTTTGGACAGCGCATCGTGCAATGAAAAGCTCCCCGCTAACGATTTCGTGCAAATCAGCAACTTGCAAGCTCGAAAAATCGGATCGCATGCGCCGCAAACCGGCCTTACTCTCAACTTGGCAGACACCGTGCTCTTTGGCGTCCCGCCAGATGCGGCAGCGCACAAAATAGTGCATTTTTCGGCCTTTGTCTTTATAATACTGGCCTTTTGTCCGGCCTGGAAAATTCCAGGTTCAGTTTTTTTCAATCTTCCAGAGGTGAACTCAGCAATGGAAAATATGCAAACCCTCCTGAACCTATCGCCGGTCGTTGCGGTGCTCGGGTTCATTTTTGCCTTGATTACGCTGGGCTGGATCAACAAACAGCCCACCGGCACCGAACGCATGAACAAGGTTGCCGGCCTCATCGAAGTCGGTGCCATGAGTTTCCTGAAAAAGGAATACTCCATCCTCGCCGTCTTCCTGGTCATTGTCACAGCCCTGCTGTGGTTTGTTATCGACCACAACACCGCCGTCTGCTATGTCTTCGGCGCCTTCTCATCGATGCTCTGCGGCTATGTCGGCATGTGCGCCGCCACCAAGGCCAATGTCCGCACGGCTCAGGCCGCCAAGGACAAGGGTCAGGGCGCTGCACTGGCCGTTGCCTTCTTCGGCGGCTCGGTCATGGGCATGTCGGTTGGTTCCATCGGCCTGCTCGGCACCGCGCTCGGCTTCATTGTCCTGGTCAAGTTGGGTGTTGATATCAACGCATTGTCCGGCTACGCCATGGGTGCTTCATCGATTGCCCTGTTCGCCCGCGTCGGTGGTGGCATTTACACCAAGGCGGCTGACGTTGGCGCCGACCTGGTGGGTAAGGTCGAAGCCGGCATTCCGGAAGATGATCCACGCAACCCCGCCGTTATTGCCGACCTCGTTGGCGACAACGTCGGCGACACCGCCGGCATGGGTGCTGACATTTTCGAATCCTACGTCGGCGCCATCGTCGCTACCATCGTCATCGGCCTTGGCTTCACCGCCAACAAGGATGCCGCCATGGTGCTGCCGATCCTGGTGGTCGCTGTTGGCCTGATCGCCTCCGCCGCCGCCATCATCGGCATGAATGTGATGAAGAATTCCGCCCCGGCGGCTGCCTTGCGCTGGACGCCGGTGATTGCGCTGGTCGTTCTCTTTATTGCTGCCTGGTTCCTGACCGACGCACTGGGCTTCAAGCCCGGCATCGATGGCATCAACTCTGCAATGGGGCCGTTCTGGGCCATGGTCGCGGGTGCCGTTTCCGGCTTCGCCATCGGCTTCATCACCGAAATCTACACTTCAGGCGATTTCGGCTCGGTCAAGCGCGTCGTCGATGCCAGCAGAACCGGCGCTGCCACCAACATCATCGCGGGTCTCTCGGTCGGTATGTACTCCACCATCGCGCCGATCATCGTCATCTGCGCTGCCATCCTGGTTTCCTACAAGATGGCCGGGCTCTACGGTATCGCCCTGGCGGCGGTCGGGATGCTGGCCACCACCGGCGTGACCATGACGGTTGATGCTTACGGCCCGATTTCGGACAACGCTGGCGGTATTGCCGAAATGGGCGAAATGGGTCCGGAAGTGCGCAAGATCACCGACGGTCTCGATTCCCTGGGCAACACCACTGCCGCCATCGGCAAGGGTTTCGCCATCGGTTCCGCTGCGCTGACCGCGCTGGCGCTCTTCGCGGCCTTCTCTTCCGCTGTCAAGATGAAAGGCATCGACCTGACCGACCCGAACGTCGTCGTCGGCCTCTTCATCGGCGGCACCATCCCCTTCTTCGTCGCGGCCAACACCATGAGTGCCGTTGGCCGCGCTGCTCAGAAGATGGTCGAGGAAGTGCGCCGTCAGTTCCGCGAAATCAAGGGTCTGATGGAAGGCACCGCCGAACCCGATGCTGCCAAATGCGTCGAGATCGCCACCACTGGCGCCCTGCGTGAAATGATCGCCCCTGGTATCGTCGCGGTCGCCGCGCCGGTCGTGGTTGGTCTTCTGCTCGGCAAGGAAGCCCTTGGCGGTATGCTGGCTGGGGCTACCGTTACCGGCGTCCTGCTGGCCCTGTTCATGGCCAATGCCGGCGGTGCCTGGGACAACGCCAAGAAACTGGTCGAGGGCGGTCACGTTCCCGGCGAATCCAAGGGCGGCAACGTGCACAAGGCCGCCGTTACTGGCGACACCGTTGGCGACCCGTTCAAGGACACTTCTGGCCCGGCCATGAACATCCTGGTCAAGCTGATGTCCATCGTTTCT
>JAGTRX010000174.1 GCA_018262285.1 Pseudomonadota bacterium
GACCGACAAGCGGTATTGCCCCTAAACCTCCGTTACGAGCTAAATGGTGGCATGAACAAAACGCGCACAGGAGGATGACATGAGCAATGGCCTGAAAGTCGAAACCTATGGAACACGCGGCTCCATTGCGGTGGCCGGTTCGGCCTATCTGGAGTTTGGCGGCAATACCACTTGCCTGCGTATTCACTCCGACTGTATTCCGGCTGGCGAGGCGCTGATCCTCGACATGGGCACCGGGTTTTATCAATGTTCAAGAAACCTGGTGAATGATGGCATATTCACCATCACCATTCTGCTGACCCACGGCCACACGGATCACACCGAAGGCATCAAGATGGCGCCGCATGTGTATATTCCAAAATCGCTGATCCGTTTATACGGCGTCAAGGAGCATGGCTGCGGACCGCGTGAACTACTACGCGACATCATGAAGGAGCCGCATTTTCCGGTTCATTCCGCCCGTGTCCAGCATCGTTTCGAGTTTTATCCGATCGAACATATTGGCACCGAAGTTTTTCTGCAGCACCCCAAAGCCGGGCGGACATTGCTTCCGGTCTACAAACTGGAGGAACTGCGGGCTGAAGGGCGGCAGATTCCCATCGGCAAGAAACGTGTCGATCTGTCGGAGTGCCTGGAAATTTCGATGTACAAGACCCGACATCCTGAATACACCATCAGCTACCGGATAACGGAGCATCCGACTGGCAAAGTTTTCGTTTTTCTGACCGACCATGAAAATACCGAAGGTTTTCCCAAGGACTTGCTGGGCCATGTCAGCAACGCTGACATGCTGATTGCCGACGCGCAATATTCGGAGGAGCGTTACCTGAACATGACCTCCGGTTTTGGCCACGGTACGCCGCAATACTGTGCCGAGTTGTTTTTACGAGCCAATGCCAGCAAGCTGGGGCTGACCCACCATGATCCGTTGGCTTGTGATGCCGATATTCATGCCCGTCTGGCAGAGGCACAGGCTTATGTGGGAAAACACGGGATGACGCAGCAAGAGGCCGAACAGCGCATTTTTGCGTGCCGGGATTACGGGGTGTATGAGGTATGAACGGGTTCGCCTGCTACCCTCTTGCCTGTTTGCCTGTCGCTATCTAATTGCCTCTTTTCTGGTCAACCTGTCCAGCCATAACACCCATGGTGCAGCAGCATTTACGGTTGAAGGCGCCCCCTAACCTTTTACCGCATGGCCTCTGCTGATGCTCAGCGGCAGGGGTAGCTAAGTAGCAGGATTGCACCAACCATCTGCTCGGCTTGCGGATTGTCCGGCACGCTGCGCCAGTCCACTTGCAGACAGATGGCCGTGAGGTTCTTCTGCGTTTCGACACCGGTGACGCGCGGGGCGAAGTCGCGCCGGTACAGCACCATGGTAGACCTTTGCGCTGTGGCGCTGTCGGCCCTGCCTAGGGTGTCGCGCACCATCTCGGGAATTACCGCCATCGGCAGGGTAAAGCGAGCTTGCTCGCCGCTGGACTGGAAGTACCCGGCATCGCGGGTGCGCTTCCACAGCTGTTGCCACTGGCTGCTACCGGCGGATCTGGCCAGCTCGGCGGAGAGTTCGTACAGGCGGGCGGCCGGCAGGGTGTCGGTCTGTAGGGCATGGGTGGTACCAACATGCAGAGCGAGTGCGCAGAAGAAGGTACGGATGAGCATGGAAGACTCCTTGTAAGAATAGGAGGATAGAGAGCCAAAAAGGGTCAGGGACATTTCGTGCCGAGAACTCTACCCGGACCATTTTGCACTCCGGTTATTTCCTCATTCTGAACTTTTCCAGAAGGTTCGGAGGCAATTTGATTCCGGCTTCTCCCAAGCTGATACGCCCGTCCCCATTTTTGTCGAGCGCCTTGAATTCTTTTTTCACATTGGAGTCCTGACTGTTCGTCTTCAGCATGGTGGCGACTTCGCCCACAGAAAGATGGCCGTCGCGATCCAGGTCGTGCGCGTTGAATTTGTTAAAGGAATGGATGTCCCCGCCCAGACAGCCCCCGGTTGTGCTGGCATTATTACAGCCTTTGTCGCATTGATCCTTTTCCTTCGCGCACTGATTCGTGCACATGATCCGGCACGATTCGGAATCGCTGCAGGCATCGGCGCATCCGCGAGCACATTTCGAGTATTTCTGCTGGCAGACGTCTTTGCAATTTCCGGGCTTCTGCTTCCTACACCCTTTATCGCAGTTGCAGCAGAAGACATTGCATTTTCCGATACCGCAGCAGGTGCTGGAATCCGATCCGTCGTCGCATAGCCCGCCGGGGCAACAATCGGCCTGTACCGATACATTGGCCATCGCGAGCGCCAGAAATAAGCTTGCAAGCATGAGCAGTCGTTTCATTGCGTCCTCCATTTATTGAGCATAGACATGCCATTTCGGCCCCGCGGAAACCATGGTCTGAACCCAATTATTGGGCAAAAATATGTTTTCGATGCCAGTCCAGGAATGCTTGGTGCTCGGCAGTGAGAGACAGAATGCGTTCTCTCCCAGTAATTCCCAATGCTGAGCCGTCAATGGTAATTTTCTCCGAAAGCATAATTTCTCCGTCTGGACGGAACGTAATTAAACCAAGATCGAACGCCGCATCATAGACGGGCGATAGAGCTAAGCCGTTCGCCGGGTTTAGCCGTTCCTCATTTGTTGCAGCCCGCCACGGCTTGATGTGTGATGCACGAATAAGCAGACTTGAACCTGTGATAGCGCACCTGTAATCAAAGAACTCCAGAACTTCACGCCTGAAACGCTGCTGTCCGATGCGGACTTGAAGTTGCTCAAGCTTCGACGTGGCGGACACATCAGGGTTTCGCACGATTTCAATTACAGAAGGGCCGGGAGTTGGATCGCTGAAATCCTTGATATTTTCTAAAATATCGTCGTAGAACTTGATTACCTCGTAGGCTACCTCGTCGACACCAACGCCCCTACTCTCGAAAACCGCTAGAAGACCAGTGCGTCTTGCTTCAATAGCCATTCGAAGGGCACCGACCTCCCCATTCGTGCTAATTGGAAACTTGCGATTAACTACGCCACCCTGCGGGAGCGCAAACGTCGTCTGCCACAGCGGGCCGCTTTTTCGTCTTTTGTCGGAACGATTTACGCCGACGATTCCACTTGTATTGTTGCGCGGAAGGATAGGGCTGAATCGCGCGCCAAGACTGCGGAGGTATCGCTTTTCCTTATTGGTTTCGATCCACTCGTCCCGATAGTGGCGCGCGGCATCCAATGTTTCTTCTGGCGACGCAAAATCGCGGAACGCGAAGAGCTTGCTATGCCACTTTCGATTTTCGTACTTCTCGTTCGGATACCAAGAAATTTTCACAAGCCAACCCTCCAGCCCCTCGTAGTCGTAAGGAGCGATGAACAGCATGTCTTTAGCTTGTTTCTCCTCGGGAGTCATAACCAAAAATGGTCAGAGGCATTTCGCATTTTCTTCTTTCCCAATCAATGAAGCCTCAACTCTCGGTTTGTGCCTCAATCAAACTGCCGTGACAATACTTTTCGCGCAGGCGCGGCTTTTCGATCTTGCCGGTGGGATTACGCGGCACCGCTTCAAAGAAAATCCGGCGCGGCCGCTTGTAGCGAGGCAGTGCAGCGCAAAACTCCGTCATTTCGGCTTCGGAACAGGCAATGCCCGGCTTCAGTTCGATGACTGCTGCAACGATTTCGCCCAAACGGTGATCGGGCAGGCCGATGACCGCCACATCCTTGATCGCCTGGTGCGTGCGCAGAAAATCCTCGATCTGCACCGGATAGAGATTTTCGCCGCCGCAAATGATGACGTCCTTTTTACGATCAACCAGATGAACGAAGCCGTCTTCATCCTCGCGCGCCATGTCGCCGGTGAATAGCCAGCCGCCCTTGAGCACTTCGGCGGTGGCTTCCGGATTGTTGAAATAACACTTCATCAGTCCGGGGCCGCGCACGCACAGTTCGCCCACCTGGCCCGCCTTGACCGGCTGGCCGCTTTCATCGGCGATCTGCAATTCCCAATGTGTTCCCGCCTTGCCGATGGTGCCCACCTTGTGGATGTTTTCAATGCCGAGATGGACGCAACCGGGGCCAATCGCTTCTGACAGGCCATAGTTGGTGTCGTATTCGTGGTGCGGAAAATGTTTTTTCCAGCGCAGGATCAGGCTGTGCGGCACCGGCTGGGCGCCAATGTGCATCAGCCGCCATTGCCCGAGTTGGTAATCTTCCGGTTTGAACTCGCCGCGTTCGATGGCGTCCAGAATATCCTGCGCCCAGGGCACCAGCAGCCAGACGATTGTGATCTTTTCTTCTGAGACCGCTTTCAGAATCCATTCCGGTTTGACGCCGCGCAGCAGGACCGCCTTGCTGCCAGCCAGCAGGCTGCCGAACCAGTGCATCTTGGCGCCGGTGTGATAGAGCGGCGGAATACAGAGGAAATTGTCGTCGCGCGTCTGCTGATGATGCGCCAGCTCAACTTCCGCCGCCGTCACCAGACTGCGGTGCGTGTGCAGAATGGCTTTGGGGAAGCCGGTGGTGCCGGAGGAGAAGTAAATCGCCGCATCCTCGTCATCGGCCAGCGTGATTTTGGGCGGCAAAGAGGAACAGCAAGCGGTCAGCGCGTAATAGCTTTCGGCAAAGGCCGGACGCCCATGCCCCAGAAACAGCCGGATTTTGACCTTGGGAATCTGTTCGCGGATGGCGGCGACGCGTTCGGTAAATTCCGGCCCGAAAATCAACACATCGCACTCGGCGAGTTCCAGGCAGTACTTAATCTCGTTTTCGGTATAGCGGTAGTTGAGCGGCACCGCGATGGCGCCGGTTTTGAGGATGCCGAAATAGATGGGCAGCCATTCGAGACAGTTCATCAGCAGAATCCCGACCTTGTGCCCTCTTTGCAAGCCGCGTTCGAGCAGGAAATTGGCAA
>JAGTRX010000014.1 GCA_018262285.1 Pseudomonadota bacterium
CCGGCCAAGGGCTTACCCTGGAGCCGGGGCAGAATAAGTATCAACGCGCCGATGGCCATGCTGCCGGCCATCCGAGCAAGCTTACTTGATCAGGCGCAGTGCAAACGGGCAGCGAAAAGCCTTGCCATTGGAGCAGGCGATCGCACCCATGATACAGAAAACCAAGTGCATAATACCAACAGCGAGAATGACAATCACGCCAATCAGAATCAGCGACAGGATCATACCGGCAACATAGCCGATAATCGCCGTGATCGACCAATTGAGGGCTTCCTTGGCCTGCTCATAGATATAGGGATCGTCTTTCTTGACCAGGAAGAAAATGAGACCCGGGATAAAGCCAGCAAAAATGGTCAATACCCAGACCAGCAAAGCCATGTTCTTTGAATCGGGGCTACTTGCTACAGGCGCTTCATTGTCCATCGAAGATCTCCTTTACTTGAGTTTTAGGGATTACACCTTTTGACTACTCTTCCATTATCGCCGTTGTATAGATTTCCTGAACATCGTCAAGATTTTCCAGAGCATCGAGCAATTTCTGCATTTTAATCGCTTCTTCGCCGGAAAGTTCAGTTTCATTTTCCGGTTTCATTGTCACTTCGCCAAATTCGGGTTTGAAACCAGCTTTTTCGAGGGCTTCTTTCACCTGAATAAAGTCGTTTGGTGGCGTAAGTATCTCAATGGAACCATCGTCGTTGCTGGCGACATCCTCGGCACCGGCCTCGATAGCCGCATCCATCAAGGCCGCCTCATCGGTTCCCGGTGCAAACAACATCTGGCCGCAATGCTTGAACTGGAAGGCCACACAGCCGTCTGTCCCCATATTGCCACCATGTTTGGCAAAGGCATGGCGTACTTCGGCTACAGTTCTGGTTTTGTTATCGGTCAGACAATCGACCATCACCGCTGCGCCATTGATACCATAACCCTCGTAGCGCACCTCGATGTATTCGACGCCTTCGAGTTCGCCCGTACCCTTCTTGATAGCGCGGTCAATATTGTCAGCCGGCATATTGACGGCCTTGCCCTTATCAACCGCCATGCGCAAACGCGGGTTAAAGCTGGCATCACCGCCACCCATGCGGGCGGCGACAGTGATCTCCTTGGCCAGGCGTGAAAAGATGCGACCACGAATTTCGTCCTGCCGCCCCTTGCGGTGCTGGATATTGGCCCATTTGGAATGTCCTGCCATGATACAAACCCTTGAAATTACAAAAGCGCGGATTTTAGCGCAGCCACCATGACTACGCTAAACGCTTTTAGCGACAGGCCGAAGGCAAATGCCGGGGCGGAATATCGTCGCTACCACATTTCCAGGACGAAATCGTCTTGCCATCTTCCGATTGCGGCACGAACTTCAAGGTCTTGCCCCGGTGTGGCGAAAATCCCAGTACAACAGAAATAGCGCCATCCTCGCTATTAATGCTCGCCGACTGCACCACCAGCGGCGCATTGGCGGAGAAACCGGCCTCTTCAAGCGTGGCCGGCAATTTGTTGCGCTCCAGAACGTACTTGTCGACGGACATACGCGCCTCCATCCCGACCGAATGCGCCTGCGCCATTTTGGCCTTGACCGTATAGTCCTGGTAAGCCGGAAGGGCAATAGCTGCCAGTATGCCAAGCACAGGCACCGCGCAGACCATCAACACCAGCAGGACAATAAGCCAGACCGGAAAACCGCCCGACTTCTTGGCTGGCTGCGCGCCCCGCACACCGCCCCCCGCTGACGTTGCTCCCTCAAGCGCAGCGCCGCACTTGCTGCAAAAAGCCGCTCCATCCTGATTCTGCTGACCGCAACTTGAACAAAACATGCCCATCCCTCCATTTTGATCGTTATCGAAACAATTCAGGAAGATACACCTAACGCGACCGATACGGAACACAACCGCCAAAGCGGGGTTCGAGCCACATTGGGCGTGTCTTTTTCTGTACTATTATGAACTTAGTAATTTCAATACACATTTGAAATGACGCGAATTTTCATTTCTTATCGACGCGGCGACAGCGAGTTATTTACCGGCCGTCTAGCCGATCACCTACGCGGTCATTTTGGCGAGCAGGCGGTGTTTCATGACATCGATTCAATTCCGTTCGGTGTCGATTTCCGCGACCACATATCGGCTGTCATCCGGCAGTGTGATGTTTTGCTCGCCGTCATCGGCAAGGACTGGTTAACAGCGGACGAAAAGGGCAAACGACGTATCGACGAAGCGCGCGATTTCGTCCGTATCGAGATCGAGTCAGCGCTGGAGGCGGGACTCATTGTCATTCCGGTTCTGGCGGGCGACGCCAACATGCCGGACGAAAACGAGCTCCCCGCTTCCATCGGCAAACTGGCTTATCTCAATGCAGCGCAAATCGATACCGGCCGCGATTTCAAAGTGCATACCGAACGGCTGGTTCAGGGGGTAAAAACGCTCCCCATTCTCAAACCGCCTTTCCCGGCAGCCGCCAAATCGACGCCATCCACTCCGGCAAAAGTCATCCCCCCCCCTTGCCGATTACGACGACACCCCAGGAATTGCCGCCAACGAAACCGGCACTTATCCAACCCGCGCAAAATACTCCCGGAGAGTTCATTTGTGACCTTGCTGACGGACCAGAACTGGTGGTATTGCCGCGCGGTGCTTTCACGATGGGCTCGCCCGAGGGCGTGCTTGGCATCGGCAAGGTCGGCGGCGACGACGAGCGTCCGCAACGCCGGGTGACCATTGGCTACCTGCTGGCCGTAGGCAAATACCCGATCACCTTCGACGAATGGGATGCCTGCGTGCGCGATGGCGGCAGCGATTTCACCCCAGGCGATGAAGGCTGGGGCAGAGGCCAGCGGCCGGTGATCAATGTCAGTTGGTATGACGCGCAAACCTATCTGCGCTGGCTCAACCGAAAAGCTGGTTTCCAGGAGGAAGATCCCCGTCGCTACCGTTTATTGAGCGAAGCCGAATGGGAATTTGCCTGTCGCGCCCGCAACCAGGGTCAATGGCCCTTCGGCGATATGGAGTTCCAGTTGCGCGAATATGCTTGGTATTTCGACAACAGCGGCAAACAAACCCACCCGGTGGGCGTAAAAAAACCCAACCCCTTTGGCCTGTTCGACATGAACGGCAATGTCTGGGAATGGGTGGAGGATGTCTGGCACCGCAATTACATGGGCTCGCCGGGCAATGGCAGCGCCTGGTTGACTGGCGGTGACGTGTCGCGCCGCGTTTTGCGCGGCGGCGCCTGGATCGTTCGTGCCGAGCGTTGCCGCTCGGCCAGTCGTCTGCGCGACGATCCTTCCAACCGTGATCGCTGCAGCGGCTTTCGGGTTGCGCGCACTTTGGAATAAGTCTGGCTGCGTTTTCGCAACACACTGCATAGCGAATGCGATTCACCTTTGCCAGCGGGCAATCATGCCCTGTATCATGCTGCAAACAACGCCCATTTGAACCAACCAACCTCCGGGGAGCCTCTCATGTTTTGTAATAACTGCGGCAAAGATATCTCTGATAACGCCATGTCCTGCCCGTCCTGCGGCACGCCCACTTCCAACGTCAGTGTCCCGAACTATCTGGTGCAGTCCATCCTGATCACCCTGTGCTGCTGCCTGCCCTTCGGTATTGTTGCCATCGTTTATGCCGCCCAGGTCAATGGCAAACTGGCCGCAGGTGATATCGCCGGCGCCACCAACTCCTCCAACTCCGCCAAAATGTGGTGCTGGATCGGCCTTGGGGTCGGTATCGTCGTCAATATAATTGTCGTGATTGTCCAGGTTGCGGGAGTCATGGCAGCAAACACTTAAACCCTGCATGCTGCTGCAAAGAAAAAAATTCCAACTGCTGGCAGGAGGCTCCGCCCTCCTGCTTTGTTTTGCTTGGCTATACACCAACTACCGGCAATTTTTTCCACCCTGTGTGTTTTACCAACTCACCAATCTGCATTGCCCCGGTTGCGGTACCACCCGCGCCCTGCATGCCCTGCTGCATTTTGATTTCGCCCGCGCTGCCCACATGAACGCGCTGTTCATTTTGGTGGGTCTGCCCTTGTTGGCTGCTCTCGGCCTGGAAATGATGCAAGGCAGGCTAATTTTCTCGGCCCGCACCCACAGTTTGATGGCCTACGGCTATCTGATTCTGGCCATTGCGTTTACCGTGATCAGGAATATTCCACAGTATCCGTTTAACCTGCTGGCGCCATACTGAAGTTTATCGTTCGCCCAGCAGAAAATTAGCCATTTTCAGCAGCTTCAACCGCGCTTCCTGCGGGCGCAGATTACCGGTGAGCGGCACCAGCAGTTCGGCCAGTTCGAAAGAACGCTCCTCGGTCAATTGCGCGGCTCGACTGCGGTATTCGATCAAGGCTTGCTGCTCCTCAATGCTGAGTGGAACGGGTGGTGGCTCGGCGCCTGTCACGACAACGTTGTGCTCGCCCGGCAGTGCCGTATTGCCGCTCTCAAAATGTGCCACCACGGTTCCGGCCGCCAGATCCCCCAACCGCTTGCCATCACGATTGAGCAAACTGGTGACAAAACCGGCCGCGTAAAAAATGGGAAAAAAATCGATAAAGCGCAGGGTGTTGCGCACAAAAGACGCCCCCCATCCCACCGGCCGGCCGTCGTCGTGCAGAACAACCAGTTTGCAAGCGCGCTTGCCCGGCGTCTGGCCGTGCATGTAGACCTCGAACAGAACGGGATAAAACCATTCCAGCAGGAAGGCCGCAACCATGAAAAGGCCAAAGCCGAACCTGCCGGCAAATCCTGCGACAAAGGCCATGGCGATCCACAGCGCCACCCGGATGAGAAAATCGAGTAACCAGGCACGGGCGCGCGTCATCGGTCCGGCGATGCGCAGGGTGATCTCGCAACCTTCGGGCGTTGCCACCCGATGCAGGGTGTCGATGACGAGCGGACGTTTCATTCCTGTATGAACATATCGCGGTAACTGGTGTAGATCGAACAGAACATGATCGGACTCAAGACGAGCCAGCCCAGAAAACAGGGCAGGCTCGCAACAATCCCCAGCCCCAGAAACACCAACCCGTAGACCAGGAAGGGAACGAAATTCTTGATGGAGATCATGATGCTGGCCTTCATCGCATCAAACGGCGGCACCGCGTGAAACACCAGCAGCGGTGGCGCATACCAGATGGCCATGACCAGCGGCAAAACGAGGGCAAGGCCAATCAGCACCATAATGGCAATAATGACGAACATGAGTTCGGGATGGTTATTGCCACCGCTGACGGCAATCAGGCCAACGGAAAGGATGCCGATAACGATGGCAATGGCGAAGACGCCGACCAGATAAAACAGGCCGACGAGAACGAGGTTGCCCAATTGATTGGAAAACCCGGCGAACAGATGGCCAATTTCCAGTTCACCACCTTCATCGACCGTCTTGCAGCCGATCATGATGCCGCCGATCAATACCGGCATGAACAGGCTGACAGCCATACTGACAATGGGCAAAATGCTCAAGACCATCACCATGACCATATAGAGCAAACACAGACCAATCCACATGCCTGGCGTTTGCTTGAACAATTCCCAAGCCTGCACGATCCACAGCCAGCCATTGCCAGCGGGCACTTTACGCCCCTCCAGGACAAAATTGCCGCTCAGCGCATAGCCCGGATCGGCGACGCGTGCCTCGGGCACCCGGAAAGGATTGTCATCAAAACTCATCGTAAATCTCCCTCATCAAATGGCTCCGGCACGCTTGCGTTCCCAGTAGTGGTTGATTAGCGCCACCGGCAGTTGGTGTGGACTCACATCCACGATTTGCACGCCTCCATGGCGCAGTATGGCCGTCTGACGACGGCGCGAGTGCAGATATTCGAGCGAGGCCGCCCGGGTCAGGGCAGTATCGAAATCAGTGACCGGCGCCTCAATCAATTCGTCGAGCACCGTCTCCTTCAGACTGGCCAAGGTCACGGCGTGACGGCGACGCAGCAAGGTCATGGCCGGGCTCAGTGTATCGTCGTCCTCGTCACGAACATTGGTGACCAGAATAATCAGTGTGCGCTTGCTCAGGTGTTTCAGCAAAGACTCGGCAGCGACCAGATAATCTGGCGTCTGCAAGGTTGGCTGCAAATCATAGACGGTGTTGAGCAGACGATTGACTGTCGCCACTGATTTCTTTGGCGGCAAGTAACGCGGGTGCTCATGGCCGAACGTGGACAAACCGACGGCGTCGCCCTGCCCCAGCGCCACATAGGAAAGCAGCAGCATGGCGTTAAGGGTGTGATCGAAATGCGACAACTCGCCATCACGCGCCCGCATGCGGCTGCCACAATCGAGCAGAAAGACGATTTGCTGGTCGCGCTCATCCTGATATTCGCGTGAAATCAGTCTTCCCATGCGCGAACTGGCCTTCCAGTCGATCTGGCGCGGTGAATCTTCTTGCCGATAATCGCGCAACTGGTGGAATTCCATACCCTCGCCTCGGCGGCGGCGCTGCAGGACGCCGATTTGCGACAGACGGTTGTCAGTGGCGAGCAGGGTGTACTGGGTGATGCGGGCGAAGTCGGGATAAACGCGCACGGAACTCGTCACCGGCAGCGTTTCGGCAATCAGCCACAGCCGCAGGGGTGAGCACAAACGCAGATCAACGGCGGAGAATTCCTGGCGACCGCGCTCGGTGACCAGAATGCGGTAGCCCGCTTTCAGCCAGCGCCCCAGCTCAAGGCGAAAAAAAAGCGGCAGGCCGGTATCGCCAAACTCCGGCGGATGACGGTCCGAAAGCCAGCCACAGATACGCACTTTGGCCGTCAAGCGCAGATAAACCGTTTGCCAGGTTCCCACCGGTAGCGCATGTGGCACTTCGCGGCTAACACTGACACTGCCCCGCCGCTGCCGCCCGGCAAAGAGGTCGGCCAGCCCCACCACCAGCAAAGCAGCGCCGCAAATCTGCCAAGTGTAGGCAAGATCCGGAACGATGACCGCCGCCAGCCCGAGCGCAAACCAAACGGCGCAGAACCAGAGCAGGGGTTTATTGGGGATGGGCATTGCCGTTTCAGCCGCGCTTCAGGTTCTCGGCGCCGGAACCTTGTCCAGCAGCGCCGTCAGCAAGTGATCGGCAGTCAGACCTTCGATTTCGGCCTCGGCTGCCGGCGTGACACGGTGGCGCAGCGCCGGTAGGGCCACAGCCTTGATGTCGTCCGGAATGACGTAGCCGCGTCCTTCCTTCAGCGCCAGCGCCCGACCAGCCCGGATCAGGGCAATGCTGCCGCGCGGGCCGGCGCCGCAGGTCAGCCCCGGCGTATCGCGGGTAGCGCGGACAATGGCGACGGCGTATTCGAGTACACGCTCATCGACGGCAACGTGAGCCACGCAATTTTGCAGGGCGACAATGGTTTCGGGTCGCATCACGGTGTTGACCTGACTCACCTGGAGGTCGGCGCCAGTGCTGCGATCGGTCACCTGCCGGGTCATCGCCGCTTCCTCGGCGGCGCTCGGATAATCGATGCGAATCTTGAGCAGGAAGCGGTCGAGTTGAGCCTCCGGTAGTGGGTAAGTGCCTTCCTGTTCAATCGGATTCTGTGTCGCCAGCACCATGAAGGGATGCGGCAAGGCAATCGAATTGCCTTCCAGCGTCACCTGCCGTTCCTGCATCGCCTCCAGCAGCGCCGCCTGGGTCTTGGCCGGTGCCCGGTTGATTTCGTCCGCCAGCAGCAGATTGGCGAATACCGGCCCCTGCCGAGTGACGAACTTGCTGGTGGCAGCGTCGAAAAAGGTGTTGCCGATGACGTCCGACGGCATCAGGTCGGGCGTGAACTGGATGCGCCGCATCAGGCCGTCGAAGGTCTTGCCGAGCGCTTTCACCAGCAGGGTTTTGCCCAGACCGGGAACCCCCTCGATCAAAACGTGCGCCTCACACAACAAACCGATGAGCACTTCGTTGATGACGCGCGGCTGGCCAACAATGGCCTTGGTCAGTTCGGCGGCCAAGGCGCCGAGCGCCTGGTTGGCCTGGGAAATTTTTTCTTCGGAAAGGAGAATTTGGGTCATG
Organism: Pseudomonadota bacterium; assembly: GCA_018262285.1. Classification (GTDB taxonomy): domain Bacteria; phylum Pseudomonadota; class Gammaproteobacteria; order Burkholderiales; family Rhodocyclaceae; genus UBA1934. Next base: position 7,989 of record JAGTRX010000014.1, read on the forward strand.
GTAGGGTCTCAGAGAGAACGTTCAAGATTTTGCAGGGTGCGCATGGCGCTGGTAAAGGAAGAAATCGAGCCGGCCGGTTTGTACAGGGCATCGGCAATCATGGCGGCGGGGCGGAGAGTCAGGCGCGCCAGCGCTTCCGCCTGCTCAACGGGCGGCAGTACCGCCAATGCCGGATGGCGCAGGGCAAGGCGCGCCAGAAAGGCTTCGCGCGCCACCGACAACCAGTAATCCAGGCCGCCCGAACGCCAGATGTGGCGGCCAATAGCGGTCAGATGCTCGCGCAACTGGCGGCGATCCGGTTCCGGATCGGGCAAGGGCGCACCAAATCGCGGCACTACCCGCCACAACCAGAGCAGCAACAAGGCAAGGCCGGCAATCACTGCCGTCCACGCCGATTCCGCCAGCCATTGCCAGAGGGTGGGAATTTCCAGCCGGGTCATCAGGCTGATCGGCCCGGTCAATTGCGGCTGATAGGTCTGCACCAGAGTCCACAAAATTTCGGCATGATCGTGCGCGCCGATGTTGGTGTTGTTGAATTGCCGGGAAAGCGCGGCAATGATGGTGACCTGGCCGCCGCCGTGGGCAAAATGCAGATACTGTGCGCCAGATTCCGCAGTGCCTGCCTGCCAGATCGGCTTGCTTTTTTCGGCCTGCAGCCTTTGATATTGGTGAGCGGCGAACAAAGGGCGGTTTGTGCCGGGGATAAGCACTTGCGCACGATTATCCTTCGCTGGACAACTTGTCGATGCCGGATCAGCGGCGGCATTTTCGTTGACAACTTCTTCATCATCGTCGGCGGTGATGTTGCCGCCTACAAAACGGCTGACGCCAAAATGCGCCAGTACCAGATCATTGCCGGGAAGATCAGGACTGACAATCAGGTAGCCCCCCTGCTCGACCCAGGCCAACAGTTTGGTCAGGCGTTCCGGCGTCAGGTGGGCGCGCCGGCCGGCATCCAGGATAAGCACGCCACCCGCCGGCAGCGCATCGAGAAAGCGTGCATCAGTGCGGCGCTCGACAGGACGCCCCATACGAACAAAAAAGCGCTCCAGCGCCAGATAGGGGTTGCGGCGAGCTTCGGCCTCGGGCCGTGTGCGGGTCTTGACCGTCACTTCTTCAAAATTGAGATAAAACCAGGTGACGGCCAAGCCAGCCAACACCGCAACAATGAGCGAAATAACCACAACACGCCGCCTCATGCCACCCTCGCTCTGCTGCCGAAGTGCTGTTCCCAGCCGGAACACAGGCTCTCCAGATCCGGCATGGGCGGAACCCGCCGGGCGTAGGCCACGCTGCGCCAGTTTTCCAACAGTCGGCCAAAGTAATCCTCAGCCAATTTTTCCAGCCGGCCATGCACACGATGCAGACAATCGTTTTCAGTATCGCCGGCACGAAATTCGACCTGAACGCGGTGTATGAGCACTACCAATGCACCGCGATAAAGCAGACTCAGCGCCTCTTCCACCCGTTCGGCGGCCAGCGCCGCCCGGGCAGCCGCGACGACATCATCAGGCAGCGACTCCGGTCGCACATCCAGGCCAAATAAGAATTCCGGCGGCAGCGGCTTTTCGCGCCCGCCCGGCAACCAGTAGTCGCGATAACGGATAACCAGATAGACCAGAAAGGCCACCACGATCCCGGCGACGATCCAGGCCACCACCCGCAGCCCGCCAACCAGCGATTCAATCAGACGCGCCAGCATTTCAAAATAGGGATCAAGGCGGGAGGGTTCCTTTTCCTTTTTTTCCGCTTTGTCCTTTTTCGCTTTCCATTGTTTTTCCTCGGCCTCCTTGCCGAATACCGGATCGGCAAGGATTTCCTTGATGACCTGTTTGGGGCGACTGAGCGCCGTCGTTTCTGGAACCGTTATTGCCACATTCTCGGCCTGAGCCCAAACCGGCTCAGGTGTGGCCAGCAGTCCAGCGCACAAAAGCAGCGCCAGCAGACCGCCCCGGACCGCAGCTCCGCCTGCTTCGCTCAAACGTGCCGCCAAACGCCGGAAAGCCAAGTCAATATCCCAACCTTCCAGTTCGCTGCGCCGGTTGAGATAGAGCGAAAAACCACTGGCGACGTAGAACGGTTCGACCAAGGTTTCCGCCGCCATCGACAGCAGATTGATCAGAACCTCCTGCCACAATGGCATTTCTGTGCCACCGAAAAAATCGTTCCAGGAGAAGAGCCCCTCGCTGCCCTGCGGCATCATGAATTCGACCAGCAAAATGAGCGAAATCCAAAGAATCATCACCAGATTGGCGCAGACAAAAATCAGCCAGGCAGCACTGCCACTGGCACGACGTCCGAGGACACGGAAACGCCCTCTGGCTTCAGCGCCCTTTTGTGCCTCAAGTTGCCAGACCGGCAGCAAAAAAGCGCGCGATGGACTAAAACGACGAATGGTCAGCCCCGACAGGATACCAGGCTGGCGCAAGATGCCGGGTAGCGCGCGCCAAACTTCCATCACCGTCACCGGCTGGCCAAAAAGAGCCCGACTGTAGGTAAAGAGCAGCACCCGGTCGAAAACGGGCTTGAGCCACCACAACACCAGCATGGCGCCCGGCGGCCAGTCGAGCAGCCGGAAAAGGGCGATCAACAGCAGTCCGGCGACCCAGTAAGTGGCAAACCAGGCGCGATAGGCCGGTCCCGCCCAGGCGCGCAGCAAGGCATGGCCAAGATCGAGCGCTTCCCAGGCGGTACGCCGGCGCAGCTTGACCGTAATTTCCTCAAGACGCACGGTGCCCTCCGCGTCCGCCCAGGAGCAGATAGGCCCAGGTCAGAACGACAAGAGCGATGCCAACACCAATTTTGAGACTGAACGGTAAACCGCGCAGTGGCGACCAGAAGGCTTCGATAAAAGCCGCCATGAAGGTCATGGCGGCCGCGCCGTAAACCAGGCCGATGGCTATCTTGGCATTTTCCTTGAGCGCCGTCAGGCGACTGCGCCGCCCCGGCGCAATCAGGGCATGGCCAATTTTTAGGCCGGCGGCGCCGGAAATAATGGCGCCGGTCAATTCAAAAGCGCTGTGCCCGGCAACAAAGCCCCAAAAAGTCTCGACAAACCCCATCTGGGTCAGATGACCGGCGACGGCACCGATCATCAGGCCGTTGTAGACCATGAAAAATACCGCGCCGACACCAAAAGCGATGCCACCGGCAAAACACTGGAAGTCAATACGCACGTTATTGGCGATGTAATAGCCCCACATCATCCATTGACTGTCGGCCGAGCGCGGCCGGCCAATATGCGGCGCCTGCGGCGAATACATTTGCTGATACTGGTCGACCTGATCGGGCGAGAGCAGGTAGAAGACGGCATCCGGATAGAGTTGCAGACCAATGATGGCCAGCAGCATGGGCAGCAAAAAGAGCAGACTGGCGACCAGCATGCAGCGCCATTCCTGCCGCACCAACGCCGGAAAATCATGGCCGATGAAGGCAAAAAGCGAAGCGCCGCCGGCTTTGCCGGCGCCGTAAATGCTCTGGTGCGCCAACAGCACGCGCTGGTGCAGGGCTTCGATCAGCGGCGCCGAGTATTGCCGGTCACGCGCCAGTGCCAGATCGCGCGACAGACGGCGGAATCCGGCCGAAACCTGCGCCAGCGCCAATTTTTCCTCGCCTTCCTGCTGACGTCGCCGTCTGCTTTTGCGCAAGGAATCCAGATAGCGATCCCAGGCGACCCATTCGGCCTGACGCTTGGCAATAAACTGAAGTTCCTTCACGATCCGCGCAAACCCCGATATCCATACAAATTGCCCCGACTGCCGGGGGTCAGGCATGATGACGCAGGCCTCGGGAGTAAGCAAGTATCGAGGCAGGTTGTGATACTCTTTTTGTCTGAAACATCCACATCCGGAGTGCCAATATGCCCGCCCCCCTTGTTATTGCCCGCTGCAAGCAGCAAGAACTTGCCCTGCTGCCCGCCTTCGCCAATCGCCACGGTCTGATCACCGGCGCCACCGGCACTGGCAAGACGGTTACCCTGCAGGTGTTGGCCGAGCGTTTTTCCAGCATCGGCGTTCCGGTCTTCATGGCTGATGTCAAGGGCGACCTTTCCGGCCTGGGTGCCACTGGCAAATCTTCAACCAAATTTGATGCCCGCCTCAAACAACTGGGGATCACCGACTGGCAGGGCAAGGCCTTTTCAACCGTGTTCTGGGATGTCTTCGGCGAACAGGGACATCCGGTGCGCGCCACTGTTTCCGACATGGGGCCGTTACTGCTGTCGCGTCTCTTGAACCTGAACGACACGCAGGCCGGCGTATTGCAGCTGATTTTCCGCATCGCCGACGACAATGGCCTGCTGCTACTCGACCTGAAAGACCTGCGCGCCATGGTGCAGTTCATCGGCGAAAATGCCCGTGAATTCACCACCGAATACGGCAATGTTTCGGTCGCCTCCGTCGGCGCCATCCAGCGCAATCTGCTGGCGCTGGAAGAACAGGGCGGCGACGTCTTTTTTGGCGAACCCATGCTCGACATTACCGACCTCATGCAGACCGACAGCGACGGGCGGGGCAACATCAATATCCTCGCCGCCGACCGCCTGCTCAACGCCCCGCGCCTGTACACCACCTTCCTGCTCTGGCTGCTCTCCGAACTATTTGAGCAACTGCCGGAAGCCGGCGACCTGGAAAAACCCAAACTCGTCTTTTTCTTTGACGAGGCGCATCTGCTGTTCAACGAAGCGCCCAAGGCATTGCTGGAGAAAATCGAGCAAGTGGTGCGGCTCATCCGTTCCAAGGGAGTTGGCGTCTATTTCGTCACCCAGAACCCGCTCGACATCCCCGAAACCGTCCTCGGCCAGCTTGGCAACCGCGTCCAGCACGCTCTGCGTGCCTTTACGCCACGCGACCAGAAGGCCGTCAAGACGGCGGCCGAAACCCTGCGTCCCAACCCGAATTTCTCGGCCGAAACGGCCATCACCGAACTGGGAGTCGGCGAAGCGCTGATTTCCTGCCTCGACGAGAAGGGATCACCAAATATCGTTGAACGTGCTTTTATCCTGCCGCCAGCTTCGCGTATCGGGCCATTATCCGCCGATGAACGACGCACCACGATCGAGGCTTCGCTCGTTTATGGCCACTACGAACAAGCCATCGACCAAGAATCGGCTTACGAAAAACTCAAGCAACGGGCAGCGCAAAGCAGCGCAACGCCAAACGCGGCTCCCGCCGCAACTCGCCCATCGCCACCGCTGCCATCCGGACGCAGCACCGCAACACCCGCGCCAGCACAGGCCGAAGAATCCGGCGGCTTTTTCAGCAGCATTGGGGATATGTTGGGCGGCGGCAATTCCCGCCGTCAATCCGTCGGTGAGGCGCTGGCCAAAAGCGCCGCTCGTAGTATCGGCTCGGAAGTCGGCCGCCGGGTGATTCGTGGAGTACTCGGTTCTTTGTTCGGTGGAGGGCGGCGCTGAATGCAGGTTACGTGTTTTCTCGCGCGACCTGCAGCGTGCCTTTGTAGCGGCTGATTTTCCAGGTGCCGACCAACTGGTCGCCCTGGAATTCCAGCCTGATCTTGACACCACTCGGGTGTTCGGCGTTGAGCACGCCATCCGTCACAACGGCCTTGAGAAGCGGTTCATTGGGGGTGAGCGAGGCAGTGTTGTACCAGAACGCCTCGCCGCTGACTTTGCAGCCTTTTACCTCGGTGATGACAAGAACAAAATCACCACCATAGTCGTTTATCGCCCATTTGCCGTTCCATTTGCCTTGGAACTTGAGGGCAGTTTCTTTTTCACTCATACCTGGCGTCAGCTTTCGAGATTGGCAAGAGGCAGTTGCTCTCCAGCGCCTGCGCTAGCGTACCGCGCAACACCTTGTTGAGTCTAGTCGAAAATCAAAAGATACCTCTTGAAACCGTCGCATGGAAACCACGTTACGACGCCGCCACAGAACATTTTTCACTCTTTCTTTTTAGCTGGTGCTTTGCCCGCTTTTTTGAGGTGGGGTTCGGTATTGACCGCCAGCTTGACGGCCGAAATGGCGCCGATTTCGAGCGCCCGGCCAATGGCCTGGGCGCGGGTTTTGGCGTTGAGCTTGGTCATGGCGTGATCGACGTGGTATTTGACGGTTTCCTCATTGATATCGAGAATCTTGGAAATTTCCCAATTAGTTTTGCCCTGATAAATCCATTGCAAAATCTCGCGCTGACGCTTGCTGATCAGTATCTGTACGGTACCGACGAAATCTTCTTCGTTCTTTTCGGTGCCCAGCGCCTGCGTCAGCGCCAAACTCAGGCTGGGAGTAACCAACTCGAGAATTTCCAGATGATCGTCACCAACTTCTTCGTCGAGACGGGCAAAAATGAAGTACTGACCCACCACCCCGTGGCGATCAAGTGTGGCATGGCCAACGGTATTGCGCAGGTTGTACTTGTTGAAGACTTCAACCCAGTCGGCCGGAAAATTGGCATCATCCCGCCCGCTTTCGAAGCATGCTGGCTTGCGGGATTCGCGCCAGCGCTCCATGAGGGGGCTATCGACGCCGCCGTGCGTATTGCGCAGCTCGAAAAAATATTCCATCGGGAAATTGCGCGAATAGTACTTGTAGCCGTAGCAACCCGTTTCGGAATAAAAGCCGGTGCCGCATACGAAACACTCATAACCGAGCATTTCCTTGAGCGGCCCTTCAAAAATTTCGTCGAGGTCGTCAATGGTCTGGGTGTGCGTACAAAGCCGGATGACTTCGAGCAGCAAGGCACGACGTTTATCGAAAAAACCCATACTTACCTTTGCGCCAGATGGAAGATGTTGCACCAATTGTAGCCCAAGCACCGCCTGCCGGGGAAACCTCCCATCTTAGCCAGCCTCGCGCATTGCCAGCCGATCGAGCAGTTTCTGAAAATTTCCGAGGGAAATCAGATGCGCGTAAATCAGCGCCAGCAAACCGCTGTTGAACAATTGCAGTGCTTTGACCTTGTTGAGGGCGCGCAAGCGTTTTTCGTCGACGATATAGCCGCCAACCAAACCAAAATTACCGCCTGTTGCCATTTTTGCTTCAATGTTGGTCTGCATGAGCAAACCAAACTGAGCCAGCCGATTCGACAGTTCCTGAGTCGCCGGGATGTGATTCTGGTACTCCTGCAGCAACGCCAGAGCCTGAGCCAGATAAGGCGAGGGTTTGCCGTTGACAAAAAGCGCCATGCCGTCAGGCCGTTTAAGACAATCGGCAACCTCATCGACACAAACCATGAGCTGCTTTTCCGCAGCAACTGATGTAACGAACGGATAGCGCCGAACAAAGGCCGGAACGTAGTTTGCCTGCCATTTTCCGGCTGCATCGACAAAAAGATTTTCGTTCTCGCGCAACCCCGTCAACGCAACAGGCATGAAGGCATCATCACTGCCCTTTACGAAAATAATAGGATATTCCTTGGCAGCTTCGGCAAACTCGACACTCACTAGGGGAACCGAATTGGTTTTTGCCGCAAAACCAAAACCGCTTTCCGGCTTGATTCTAAGGTTGCGGTGAGCATTCGAATCAAGAGGGATAACCCTCTGGTAAAAAAGCATTTCAGTCATTGATGATCCTTGTCACACATATTCCGGCAATAGTCTGGTTGTGGCGACTTTAATCCTAGCACCGAAAATTCCTGGCGGCCACGCTCAAGGCCAGCATGTCGTAACTGCGAAATTTTCGCCCCAAACGTAATTCCCGGAGGGGCATTCAACAGCCTGCTAGGTTAGAATTACTGCATGATCGGAATTCTCCTCATCACGCATGGCAGTTTTGGCGAAGCGCTGGTGCAAAACGCCTGCCATGTCCTCAACAAGCGTCCGCCGCAGCTCAATCAGCTCGGCGTTTCGGCGCAGGATGACCCGCTCGATTTGCTGCCGCTGGCGCAGCAAATGGTGCAATTGGTCGATTCCGGCAAAGGCGTGCTGGTAATGACCGACATTTATGGCGCGACGCCGTCCAATCTGACTCTGAAACTTCTCGAACCCGGTCGCGTCGAAGGTCTGGCCGGCGTCAGCCTGCCGATGCTGATGCGCGCCCTCACTTACCGGGAAAAAGGAATGGAAACTTTACTCGCCAAAGCCGTGAGCGGGGCTCGCGACGGCACACTCAACCTGCTGAAGGACATCTGATGCTATCCAGGGAAGCCGAAATCATCAACAAACTGGGGTTGCATGCCCGAGCCTCGGCCAAATTCACGCAACTATCCGGCAAGTTCCGCAGCGATATCTGGATGTCCAAAGGTAGCCGCCGTGTCAATGCCAAAAGCATCATGGGGGTCATGATGCTGGCGGCCGGCACCGGCACCAAGGTCACTGTCGAAACTGACGGCCCTGACGAAAACGAAGCCATGGAAGCCCTATTGGCGCTCATCGCCAACAAGTTCAACGAGACCGAGTAATGCCTGCAGCCACGTCGCGTGCCGTTCCACCACCCAACATGAGCTTCACGCTGCATGGTCTGGGTGTTTCCGGTGGCATTGCCATCGGCCGCGCCACGCTGATGTCGCACGCCACTCTGGAAGTGGCGCACCTGACCATTTCACCGCGCATGGTCGACAAGGAAGTCGAGCGACTGGAAAAAGCCTTGAGCCAGGTGCGCGACGAACTCAAGGCCGTCAAGGGGCAGGCCGGCAATGCCCCGGCTGAACTCACCGCCTTTATCGATCTACACGTCAGTTTTCTTTCCGACCCCGAGTTGTCGGAAATGCCCAAAAAAATCATCCGCGAGCGCCGCTGCAACGCCGAATGGGCGCTGGTGCAGCAAATGGAACACCTGGTCGAGCAATTCGAGAAATTCGAAGACCTTTACCTGCGCGAGCGCAAGTATGACGTTGTTCAGGTCGTCGAGCGCGTCGTCAAGGAATTGTTGGGACATCCCGGCCGCGGCGGCCTGCGCAAGGGGGTCACCGAGGAATTGCAGATCGTCGTCGCCCACGATTTGTCCCCGGCCGACACCATCAATTTCAAGGAACAGCGTTTCGCCTCTTTCGTCACCGATGTCGGCGGCGCCACCTCGCACACCGCCATTCTGGCGCGCAGCATGGCCATTCCCGCCATTGTCGGTTTGTCCAACGCGCGTGCCCTCATTCGCGACCAGGAACTGCTCATTGTTGATGGCCAACGCGGCGTCGTCATCGTCAATCCCGACGAGCGCGTGCTGGAAGAATACCGGCTACGCAAGGAACAGCTCGAAATCGAGCGCAACAAGCTCAAGCGCCTCAAGACCGCCAAATCGCAAACCCTTGATGGTGCCGAAGTCTCCTTGCTGGCCAACATCGAATTGCCCAACGACCTGGCAGCCGTGCTCGAATCCGGCGCCAACGGCATCGGGCTTTTCCGCACCGAATTCCTCTTTCTCGGTCGTGGTGACATGCCAAGCGAGGACGAGCAATTCGAGGCTTACCGCAAAGTGGTCAAAGGCATGGAAGGGCGACCGGTCATCATCCGTACTTTCGACCTCGGCGGCGACAAGGCGATCGACCAGAAACGCACCCAGATCAACCCTGCGCTGGGGCGGCGCGCCATCCGCTTGTCGCTGTCAGAACCCAAAATGTTCCAGAAGCAGTTGCGCGCCATGCTGCGCGCTTCCAAATACGGCAACCTGAAAATTCTGATCCCCATGTTGGCGCATGCCCATGAGGTCGAGCAAACCCTGAATGCCATTGATCATGCCAAGGCCAGCCTGCGCGCCGAACAGATCAAATTCAACGAAGCGATCGAAGTCGGCGCCATGATCGAAATTCCGGCGGCAGCGCTCGCTGTGAACATGTTCCTGCGCCGCCTCGATTTTCTTTCCATCGGCACCAACGACCTGATTCAGTACAGCCTTGCCATCGACCGCATGGACGAAGAAGTCGCCAACCTCTACGACCCGCTCCACCCGGCCATTCTGATGCTGCTGGCACACGTCATCGTCAGTGCCGAAAAGGTGCACGCACCCGTCTCGGTATGTGGAGAAATTGCCGGCGACCCAGAAATGACCCGCTTGCTGCTCGGCATGGGACTGCACCGTTTTTCCATGCACTCCTCGCAAATCCTCGAAATCAAAAGCCGGGTCATGAAGGCGGACATCAACGAGCTGGCGCCGCAAGTGCGCCGCATGCTGCGTCTGGATGATCCGACCAAGCTAAGGGAAGCCCTCGAAAAATTGAACGCCAGTTGATGACCAATCGACGCCATTTTCTCCAGCGCCTTCTCGCTGCCGGTTTTGCCAACAGCCTTCCCGGCGCCATTGGTTCGGCGCTGGCTGCCAGCGACAAACCCTTGCCGCAAGGCATCGTTCGCATGAATGGCAAGGTCACGGTCAACAGCCAGACCGCCAGTCAGGGAATGCTGATCCGGCCGGGCGATTCCATCAGCACGGGTTTGGACACGGAAACGGTTTATGTCATTGGCCAGGACGCCTTCCTGCAACGCGCCAACTCCACCGTCAATTTCATGGGCGAAACCTTCGTTGGCGGACTGCGCATCGTCTCCGGCAAACTGCTTGCCGTTTTCGGCAAGCAGAAAAAGACAATCTACACCAGCGTCGCCACCATCGGCATTCGCGGCACTGGCTGCTACATCGAAGCCGCGACCAGTCGCATGTACATTTGTCTGTGCTATGGCGAAGCTGATTTCACCCCGGCCATTGCCCCGGAAAAGGCGGCGCGCATCGTCACCCTGCATCACGAATCGCCAGTGTGGATTTCCGGCGAGAATCACGCCCAGCCCATCAGCAAAGCGCCGATGATCAACCACAGCGATGCCGAACTTGCCTTGCTGGAAAGTCTGGTTGGCCGCTCCACCCCTTTTGAAAGTGCTCCGGGCAAGGCTTACTGAGCATTACCAATCGGCTGTTTCAATGCGGCTGCGCTTCGTAAACACAAATCCGGTCACGTCCGTTTGCCTTGGCCTGATAGAGCGCATCGTCGGCCATTTTGGTCAATGCCTCCAGGCTGTCCGCCCTGCTCTCCAGGCTGGCAAGCCCGATACTGACTGTTGTTGTAATGCGCTGCGCTTGATGCATGACTTCACTGTTGGCAACCTCGAGACGGATACGTTCGGCCAGACAGAGAGCGGCCGTTTCCTCCGTCTCCGGCAACAGAATGATGAATTCCTCGCCGCCAAAACGCGCCAGGATATCGACATGCCGCACATCGCGCTTCATCACTTCAGCCACCATCGCCAGAACGCGATCTCCAACTGCATGGCCAAAAATGTCGTTAATGCGTTTGAAATGGTCGATGTCCGCCATGAGCATCGACAAGGGGCGCTGATAACGCAGTGAGCGATTGAACTCCTGTTGGGCGCTCTGGAAAAAGTAGCGGCGGTTATACAGCCCGGTCAAGGGATCGGTCGTTGCCAGTATCTCCAGTTCGGTTTGTGTCTTTTTCAGGGCGTCGATCAGCTTTTCCTTATCCTGCATCGTTTGTGTCAATGTGGTGATATCGTGCAAAACAACAATTCTGCCTATGGTGTTCTTCTGATGCTTCCAGAAAAGCGGCGCGGAATTGACCTGAAAATGTTTACCCCGTTCGCCATCAACAAGGAAAAGATTGGCCGGATTACCGCAAGCCAAGCGGTTCATACCCTGCAACCAGTCTGGCAAGGCTTCATGCATTAACCGCCCGACCAGCCCGGTCATCGATTCTTCCTTCAGAAGAGACAGCAAGGCAGGATTGAGGTGAATGATTCTGTCCTGACTGTCGAGGACAATGACGGCATCGCGCATGTCCTCAAGAATACGCTCGCCGGCGATAGGCAAAATGTGCAACAAACGGTAGTGATACAAAGCCCAGAAAAAGGTAAGGGAGGTTGCGGTCAACCCAAATGAGGTCAGGTCAAGCGCCGGGCCGGGGATGATCTGCAATAGCGAAATCAGATTGGTCAGCACCGGAAAGAGCGAACCAATAAACATCAGGATCGCCTGACCACGCCACGGATATTGCGTGTTCTGGATTTTCCGGAACAGGAAATAGGCGATGTAGGTCAGTAAGGCATAACAATAAAGCGTGTGAACCCAGAACCATTTGCCCGGCTTCCAGGCATTTCTGAAGATAAAATCACCATACTGTTGGTAGCTGATGCGTTCAATGAACAGGCCATGCATATCATTGGTAAACACCACAATGAGGGTGATGCAGGGCAAGGCCAGCAACAGCCATCGCCGACGCGCAGAGAGTAGATACAGACGATGGTCATAGGCAAGAATGAAGACCAGGAAGGCAATCGGTGCGCACACCACGCCAATGAAGCGCATTTTGGACAGCCAGAAATCCGCCGCTTCAGGAGAGGTGCTCAGCACCGAAAAAACTGCACTGAGCGAGATAATGGTGATCGACAGCAAGGCATAAAAAAATGCCCTGGCCTCAGTCGAATCGTGGCGAAACCAAGAAAAAACGGCGAGCGACAGAGTCACTGCCGAAGCCAGGATCAGGAGAAAGACATAGCTGTTAAAGACAAACTGCATCTCGCGCCTCCGCTTGACAGGACAGCATAAGGTCATGACTCATTGCTGCTGACACCCGTCAAATCCAGAATAGCACGAAAGCGACAGATGGTTATTTTTTGACACACCAAGCTACAGAGGGGAAACCCTGACAACCGCAATGGCATGAACATTGTCGCGCCAGAATCATCCCAAAGCATCCCGCCCACATTCCTCTGGAGCAAGGTAAAATCACGCACCATCCCAAAGGAGTACCCCATGCGCCACAGCGAACTGCAGATGCGTGACCGGGAAAATATTCATACTTACGAAACCGGCAGCGGCGAACCAGTCATCTTCCTGCACGGCTGGAGCGCCGCCCACGATCTGACCAAACCGCTGCTGAAACTCATCGGCGTCAAGTATCACGCCATTGCCTGGGATGCCCGTGGCCATGGACATCACGCTTACCATCAGACAACGCCGCCGACCATTGATCATTTAGTCGACGACCTCAAGGAACTCATTGACACCATAGGGAGCGATCAAGTCCGGCTGGTCGGCCACTCCATGGGCGGCGCCATCATCTGGGCCTATCTGCGCAAATATGGCAACGACCGCGTCAAGCAGACCGTCATCATCGACATGACGCCCAAACTGACGACTGATGAAAGCTGGCAGCTTGGCGTTTATTTCGATTTTCCGCCCGAGCGCCAGCAGTGGTTCCTGTCCGAAATGCAGTCTGACATGGTTGAAGCTGTCCTTCGCCTGCGTGCCTATGGCCGCAACACGCAGACCCGGGCGCAATACGAGACCAACGATCCTGCTCTGGCGCCTTATCGGCAATTCCTGCGCGGCCTTGATGCCAACGCGTTGATTTCGATCTGGCAGGATCTGCTCACCTACGACTTTCGCAATTTCCTGTCCACGCTGGCAATCCCGACCCTGCTTATTTACGGCGGCGCCAGTCAGTTCTACGGAAAACCGCTGGCTGACTGGATGCTGAAAACCCTGCCGAATGCCGAACTGATGTTTTTCCCCGACGGCGATCACGGCCCGCACATCCAGTATCCACAAGAAGCCGCGACCCGAATGCTGCACTTTTTCGCAGAGGAACCACAGGAGGTCAAAAAATGAGCTGGATTGCCTGGAAGGAAGAATATCGGGTCGGCAACGAGATTATCGACCACGATCACCAAGCGCTGTTCAAACTCATCAACGCGTTTTACGATGCCTTTCAGGAATCAAAGTTGCGCCGTGAATTGCTGCACATCCTCAACGAATTGGTGGCTTATTCCGAAGAGCACTTCCAGCGTGAGGAACTGATCATGGCAGCCCACAACTACCCTGGTCTGGAAGAGCATCACCATCTGCACGAAAAACTCTATGAGACCATTTACGCGCTCAACAGCCGACTACATAAGGATCCGAGGCCGCTCGAACGCGAAACCATTGCCTTCCTCAAAAACTGGTTGACCGACCACATCCTGCTGCACGACCTGGCCTTGGGTGAATTTATCAACAAAGAGAAATAAGGCGCATCCGCGTTGCGAAAGAATCGAGAAAAGGCATTGTGTCGCCTCTTTCTGTTCTGGTCAGCTTGACACAGTCGCTGTAAAGTGGCGACTATTAAACCTTGATTGCTTTGGACGTTGCTGCGATGCCCCATAAAGCCAAGTTGATTCCGCCGGATGGCATTGTTTCGGAAATACTGCTGCCGGACAATGACGCCGAACGACTGGCGCTTTTGCAACAACTGGTCGGCGGTTTGCTCGATGTCAAACCGCTTGCCAATGACTTGGTGATGGTCATGGCGCTACCAGAAACCGTTGAGGAAAAGAATCTGCCCGCCAACGATTTTGCCACTTCCATTGCCTTCCGCGCCCGCGCCATTTACGCCGACGAAGATGTCTTTGGCACTGTGGTCGTCGTTCACGCAGATCTGGTGTAACGCCGGATCAACTTGTAGATCTCCTCCAGCACCAACGAAGAAGAGGCGACTGCCGCCACAAGACCCCATTCGGCCAGCGAAAGGTCAGTGGTGCGGAACAAGATCTGCGCCGGTGCCCAGTGCACCGCCAGCACCTGCAACGCCAGTACGCAAAGCAGCGCCCCCCACAGGTAACGATTGCGGAAAAAATTGCGGGTGAAGGTCGAGCCGAATTCGGCGCGTGCATTGAAGCTATTGAAAAACTGGAAGAGGACAAAAGTAGTGAAGGCCATGGTCAGCGCGTGTTCCTTGCTGCCAATTTGCAGGCCGTGCCACAGCATTCCCAGCGTTCCGAGAGTCATGACGAGGCCAAAAAAGGCCAGCTTGGCCAAACGTGGCCAGTTCAGGATTTCGCTTCCCGGTCGGCGCGGCGGATCGGACATGATGCCCTTTCTTTCGGGGTCGACACCCAGCGCCATGGCTGGCGGGCCATCCATGATGATATTGATCCACAGAATCTGGACCGGATTGAGTGGTACCGGTAGCGCCAACAACGAAGCGCCGAGCACCGTTCCCAGCGCCCCCATATTGGTCGACAGCTGGAAACGCACGAATTTGACCAGATTGTCGTAAATGGTGCGCCCTTCCTTGACTGCGCGGACAATGCTGGCGAAATTATCGTCGGTCAGCACCATGCTGGCGGCTTCCTTGGTCACTTCAGTGCCGGTGATGCCCATGGCGATACCGATGTCAGCGCGCTTCAAGGCCGGCGCGTCATTGACGCCGTCGCCAGTCATGGCGACAACGTGGCCGGCACGCTGCAATGCCTGCACCAGTTTGACCTTGTGTTCCGGCGCAACGCGGGCAAAAACAGAAATCCGCTCAATGCAGGCGGCCAGTTCCTCTTCGCTCATGGCATCGAGATCGGCGCCGGTGAGCGCCTCGCCTTTCAAACCCAGTTCCCGTGCAATGGCAACGGCTGTGGCGCGATGGTCACCGGTAATCATCTTGACTTCAATGCCGGCCGTCCGGCACAGCGCAATGGCGTCACGCGCTTCCGGGCGCGGCGGATCCATGATGCCAACCAGTCCAAGCAGGCAGAGTCCTTCGACATGCCGCATCAAATCGCCGTCCGGATCGAAATCACGTGCGGCAAAACTACGCGAGGCCAGCATCAGCACGCGCAAACCGCGCCCGGCCATGGACTCGTTTTCCGCCAACAGACGTTCGCGCTTGGCCGTGTCCAGCGCCGTTTCCCCGCTTTCCTCCAGCAACGCGGCGGTGCGTTCCAGCAACACATCCGGCGCGCCCTTGACGTACATCATGACCTGCTCGCCAACGTGGTGGAAGGTGGCCATGAACTTGTTGGCGGAATCGAAGGGGATTTCGGCAATGCGCGGGCATTTGTGTACCACCGCATCCATCTCGACTCCGCCTTTGGCCGCCAGCGCTGCCAGCGCACCCTCGGTGGGATCACCGATCAATTGACCGCCGCGAATACGGCTGTCGTTGCACAGCGCCGCCGATCGCAATAGCACGGCCAATTCGGGCAGCGTCGCGCCATCTTCGGCCAGAATCTTGCCTTCGGCTTCATAACCCTCGCCCTCGACTGCAAAACGGCGACCCTGATAAAAGAAAGCCCGCGCCGTCATCTGGTTCAGGGTCAGCGTTCCCGTCTTGTCGGAACAAATCACCGTCGTACAGCCCAGGGTTTCGACCGCCGCCAGCCGCTTGACGATAGCGCGCTGCCCCGCCATGCGGCGCATGCCCAGCGCCAGCGTCACCGTCACCACGGCCGGCAAGCCCTCCGGAATCGCTGCCACGGCCAGAGTGATCGCCGTCAACGCCGCACTTGCCAGCGCTTCTCCGCGTGACAGCGCCAGAATAAAAATGAGCACCACGACAATCCCGGCGATAGCGGCCAGACGCTTGCCCAAACCATCGAGTTGCACCTGCAGGGGTGTCGCGCCTTCCTCTTCCTCCTGCATCATGCCGGCAATACGCCCCATTTCGGTCTGCATGCCGGTCGCCGTCACCAGCATTTCGGCCCTTCCGCGCGTCACCACCGTATTCATGAAGGCCATATTGGCGCGTTCGGCCAGCGGCGCCGCACTATCCTTCATGGCTTCGGACGTTTTGGCGACCGCGTGCGATTCTCCGGTCAGCGTCGATTCGTCGATCTCCAGACTGTGCGCTGCGATCAGGCGGCCGTCGGCCGGCACCTTGTCACCGGCTTCGAGCAGCACCAGATCGCCGGGAACCAGTTCCTCGGCAGCAAGCTCGAGCTTGTGACCATCGCGCCGTACCCGTGCCTTCTGCGCCAGCATTTTCTTCAGTGCGGCCAGACTCTTTTCGGCACGCTGTTCCTGGAAGTAACCGAGAACGGCATTGAAAAACACAACGACGAGGATGACGATGGAGTCCTTGATATCGCCAACGAAAGAAGCCACCACAGCAGCCACAACCAATACACCGATCAGGGCGCTCTTGAACTGATCGACAAAACGTTGCCAGGCCGGCACCGGTGGTTTTTCCGTCAAATGGTTGCGACCGAATTTTTCGAGTCGCACCACCGCTTCGGATGCCTCAAGACCTTTGCTGGCATCTGCTTCGAGACGCGTCGCCACCGCTTCTGTTGATTCGGCATGCCAGGGCAGCGCCGCTGCAGCTTCACTTGTTTGCGTCATGGTGATATCCGTTTCTTATCCTGCCGATTTCGGCAAGACGAATTGAGAAGCAAAATCAGTCTGATATTACCAGCAGGCCACAACAGGTTTGACCTGCAAGGCCGAGCCATCGGGAATCAGCGCCAGCAGGCGGTCGATATTAGGGTGCTTGCCAGGATTGCTGAGCGCTTCATCGACATGCTCGGCATAGAGCTGCAAGCCATGCTCCGCCGCTTCCGGCGTGATGGCGCCAAAAGTCTGTGCCAGATGATTGTAAATCACCACCGAACCCTGGCTGCCAGGTCGATTTTCGATCACGGCCGCCAACCTGCCCTCTTCATCAAACAGGTGCAGGGCGAGCAAATGGCTCACTCCAGGCAGTTTTTTCAAGTTGTCAGTAAAGCGACTCATAAACCTCAGATTCTTTTTGCCAGTTCCGCCGCCTTGCCGGTGTACTCCCACGGCGTCAGTTTCAGAAGCTCCGCCTTGGCTTTGGCAGGAATGGCCAGTTTTTCGATAAAAGTCTGGAATTGCTGCCTTGAGACCCGCTGGCCGCGTGTGAGTTCCTTCAATTTTTCGTAGGGCTTCTCGATGCCGTAACGGCGCATGACGGTCTGAATGGGCTCGGCCAGCAATTCCCAATTGGCGTCGAGGTCGGCCAGCATGCAATCGGCGTTGATTTCGAGTTTGCCCAAGCCCTTTTGCAGTGCCTCGTAACCAAGCAGGGTGTAGCCTAGCCCAACCCCCATGTTGCGCAGAACGGTTGAATCGGAAAGATCACGCTGCCAGCGTGAAATGGGCAACTTTTCGGCCAGATGACGCAACACCGCACTAGCCAGCCCGAAATTGCCTTCTGAATTCTCAAAATCGATGGGATTGACCTTGTGCGGCATGGTCGAAGAGCCCACTTCGCCCGCCTTGACCTTCTGCTTGAAGTAGCCGAGGGAAATGTAGCCCCAGAGGTCTCGGTCAAGGTCGATGAGGATGCTATTGGCGCGGGCAAAGGCGTCGAAAAGCTCGGCCAGTGCATCGTGCGGCTCGATCTGGATGGTGTAAGGGTTAAATTCCAGCCCCAGCTTTTCGACAAACTTTTGGGCAAAGCCCTCCCAATCAAAACCGGGATAAGCCGCCAAGTGAGCGTTGTAATTGCCGACCGCACCGTTGATCTTGCCCAGCAGACTGACTCCGGCAATACGGGCACGGGCGCGTTCAAGGCGATAAACGACATTAGCCAGTTCCTTGCCCATCGTCGTTGGTGTCGCCGGCTGACCATGTGTACGGCTCATCATGGGAATTTCGGCGTAAGTGTGCGCAAACTCACGCAGACGGGAGATCAACTTGTCCAGCCCCGGCAGCATCACCTCGTCGCGGGCATGCTGACACATCAGCGCATGCGAAAGGTTGTTGATATCCTCCGATGTACAGGCGAAATGGACGAATTCACTCACCCGCATGACTTCTTCGTTCTTCTTCAGCTTTTTCTTGATCCAGTATTCGAGCGCCTTGACGTCGTGATTGGTGATGGCCTCTTCTTTTTTCACGGCCTCAGCATCTTTTACCGAGAAATTGGCGGCCAGTGCATCAAGCTCGGCAATCGTCGCCTTGGAAAAGGCCGGAATTTCCTTGAAATGTTTTTCCGCCGCCAAAGCCTTGAGCCAGGCAATTTCGACCTGCAAACGCCGCCAGATCAGGCCGTATTCAGAAAAATGCGGCCGCAGGGCGTCCAGCTTGGCAGCGTAGCGGCCGTCGAGGGGCGAAAGCGCCGTCAGTGGATCATGGATCATGGCAGTAGTGTTCCAGGAAAAGGCGCCATTTTATCCCGGCCTCCTCCAAGTGTCGCCCCAAAACGGCAAAAAAGCCCTTGTGCGCTATAATGCACCCCCACTCCAAACTGACTCCGGAATATTCATGAAGTTGATCGGCACCCTGACCAGCCCTTACGTCCGCAAGGTTCGTATTGTCCTGGCGGAAAAGAAAATCGAATACGATTTCGAAATCGACTCGCCTTCGGACGCCAAGAGCAAGGTTGCGTTGGTCAATCCGCTGGGCAAAGTTCCTGTTCTGATTCTGGACGACGAAACAGCGCTTTTCGACTCGCCGGTCATTGTCGAATATCTCGACAAAGTCACTCCCAACAACAAGCTATTGCCTGCCACCAATCGGGAACGCACTGAAGTCAAACGCTGGGAAGCCTTGGGTGACGGCCTGCTCGACGCCGCTACCAGCGCCGTTTACGAAAGCCGCCGCCTGAAGAAAGAGCAAAGCGCTACCTGGATCAACCGCCAGCGCGAAAAAGTCACCCGCACCGTAACTTTCATGTCGCGCGAACTGGCCGACAAGTCCTACTGCGTTGGCACCCATTTTTCCCTTGCTGACATCGCCGTCGGCACGGCACTCGGCTATCTTTTGTTTCGCTTTCCCGACATCGACTGGAAAACAGATTATCCCAACCTTGAGCGCCTGTACGAAAAATTGATGCAACGCCCTGCATTTGCCGACACCGCGCCGCAAGAGTAAGCGCACACAAGATCATTCTTTGAAATGTCTGTCAGGTCTCGCCTCTCCATCTACGCGAGGCTGATGACGTTCAGCTGCTTCGCAGGACTGCTGACGCCGCTTGCAAATGCATTTCTCGCTGACAGCGCCGGCCGCATCGCATGGATCATCGACCTGACCAGCCACTGGCAATGGCTTTTCGTCATCGGCCTCGTCATCGGCTCAGGCATCGCCGCCTGTAAACAAAAAAGGTGGGCACTGGCGCTTCTTGCCCTACCCCTGCCCTGGCTGACCGTCTCACCCCTAGCGCCAGCAGCATCCCAAGCCGACAAGGCATTTCTGGTCGCCTCTGCCAATGTCCATTTTGGCAACCAAGATCCGGCACCACTCATTCAATGGCTGGCAAAAACCCAGCCTGACATCGTCGTGCTTATCGAAATTTCGCCTGAATACGCTGCCGCGCTCAAAAAACTTCCAGGTTACCCGCATCGGCATCTCGCCCCCCAGCCAGATCCATTCGGCATCGCCTTGCTATCCCGCCATCCCTTGCGCCAGATTGCCGCCCTCCGGAACGCCGACGGCATTCCACGCATCGAAGCCGAAATCGATTGGCAAGGCAAAAGCATCAACATAATCGGCTATCACCCGATGCCGCCAATCACGCCACAGCATCACGCCACCCGCAACCAGGAATTGCAAAGCTTTGCCATAAGAGCCAGCCAATCGAAGCAGCCAATGATCGTGGCCGGCGACCTCAACGCCAGCCCTTGGTCCTCAGCCTTTCACAGCCTCGACAAACTTGGACTGTGGCGTGCCAGCGGCCTACGCCCAACCTGGCCGGCCATTGGTCAGGGAATCATCGGCATTCCGATCGACCATGCCCTCGTTTCGGCGCACTGGTCTGTACTGGAATCTGGACTCGGCCCCAATCTCGGCTCCGACCACCGACCCTTGCTGGTAAAAATCAGCCCATCCGGGTCACGCAAACAGCCATGAATATGCTCCAGCCTTTCTTGTCGCCGCATGGGCTTCTGGGCGTCCTATCTAAAGTTGGAAGTCTTGAGTAGCAGAGGACGCCCAGGTGTTTGCCCATACGCTGAAAGCGTTTGGCTTTTGACGACCGCTCGCCATTTATGCCTCCCGGGTTTACAGCAAATTGACATGCAGAGAGAAGCCGTTTTGCGAAACTTGTGCTAGTTGGTACAATCTAGCACTACTGGGCCGATAGCTCAGCTGGGAGAGCGCTGCGTTCGCAATGCAGAGGTCGTGAGTTCGATCCTCATTCGGTCCACCAGATACAAATCCAGCGAAGTCCAAGATAGGCCTGAAAACCCAATAAACACGGGGATTCAGGCCTTTTTTGTGTCCAATGCAGTACAAAAAAGCCTATTGCAATCCGGGGGTACATGGGGGTATAAAACGGGGGTACATCGATATAGCTTTATGGGAGATACCCCCAATGCCCCTTAGTGATACGCCAATCCGCGCGGCAAAGCCTACAGAGAAGCCATATAAGCTGCCCGACGAGAAAGGTTTGTTCTTGCTGGTGTGCCCAAGTGGCTCGAAATACTGGCGACAGAAATATCGCTATGGCGGCAAGGAGAAAATGCTCGCTCATGGTGTTTATCCCGATATTAGTCTGAAAGAAGCCAGAGAACGCCGAGACGCTGCCCGCAAGTTGCTGGCGAATGACATTGACCCTGGCGAAAACAAAAAGGTGCAGAAGGCCGCAAAACTGGAAAGGTCCGCAAATTCCTTTGAGGTCATAGCCCGCGAATGGTTTGCAAAGCACAAACCAAACTGGGCCATCTCCCATGCGGACAAGATCATTGCGCGTTTGGAAAACGACATATTCCCCTGGCTCGGCGGAAAGCCAATCGCTGAAATTACTGCGCCAGATATCCTGGCCGCCCTTCGCCGTATTGAGAGTCGAGGAGCACTAGATACAGCGCATCGTGCCTTACAAAACTGCGGACAGGTGTTTCGGTATGCTGTCGCTACTGGAAGGGTCACACGTGATCCTTGTGGCGATCTTCGCGGTGCTTTACCTCCGGCAAGGCCAGGGCATTTTGCAGCAATTACGGAACCCCTAAAAATTGCTGAACTGTTACGAGCCATCGATGATGTTCCCGCTGGCCTAGTGGTTAAATCCGCCCTTAAACTCTCCCCTCTGCTGTTCGTTCGCCCAGGTGAATTAAGGACTGCGCGTTGGGCAGACATCAACATGGAAAAAGCGGAGTGGCAATATTTCGTAAGCAAGACGAAAACCGATCATTTGGTCCCTCTCTCATCGCAAGCTATAGCAATTCTTAAAGAGCTATACCCTTTGACCGGCCAAGGAGAATATGTTTTCCCTGGGGCACGCTCTAGAAATAGCCCCATGAGCGGCATGGCGGTAAATGTGGCTTTGCGACGCGCCGGCTACAACACCCGCGAGGAACAAACGGGACATGGCTTCCGGGCAATGGCAAGGACGATACTGCACCAGGAATTAGGGATTGCACCGGAGATCATCGAGCATCAATTGGCGCACCGCGTGCCCGATGCTCTAGGTACGGCCTACAATCGAACAAAATTTCTCAAGGACAGGAGAGTCATGATGCAAACTTGGGCGGACTATCTCGACAAAATTAAATCTGGCGCAGACGTGATTCAGCTAAATGGCGAGGCCGCGTAGGAGACTGAGTTCGACCAGGAGCTGCCGGTCACTTTTTTCGCCGAAAGCAGCCTTCCCCTCCTGTCAGTATTATTATTGCATACGCTGACAGGCGCTAGTAATATAACCACTATGAATCAATCTCTTATAGAAACCAGTGACTGCGCAAGATTCTTAATAATACTGACAGACACGGGTCCGTCTATTAACTGTTAGGCATTAAATGAGCTCATCTTCTGCCGGACGACTTTATCGAATTCTTCGCTTTGATCAAGCTGTTCAAATATTCGAAAGCGAAGAGCTTCACCTCGCACATCCATCAACTTGGGAAGACCCATATGAGGTGCGTTTGCAACACGAAGCAAGTAATAAATTATTTGGACAGTGCTGGTGTACCAGAGGGGTTTCAGACGCGATGTGGAGGATTTACTCCCCAAATCACTTGGGCGTCCGAATTTCTACCAGCACAAGGAAACTCAAAGCGGCATTAGCCGCTGGCACCAAGTCCATGGGCGGCATTCTGCGTTTGGGTAATGTTGATTACAAGAACCAACATGACATCAACCTTGAAATGCGGGCAATTCAATCTGAACTTCAAGTTAAGTTCAGCACAGACCGCGCTATGGATGCTCTATTTCTTAAACGAGAGGCTTTCGACCACGAAGCGGAGTACAGGGCAGTAATTCACGTCCCCAACGCATCGGAAGAAGAGATACGTGATGGAGTTAAAATCAAAGTTAATCCACACAAACTAATAGACAACATTTTGCTCGACCCTCGCGCTCCGAAAGAGTTAGCCGCTGCCTTTGCGTTCTACTTCGTGGAGAAACTGCAATACAAGCAACGGGTCGCTCCATCTGTGCTTTATAAGTCCCAAACTCCTTTGATGGTGGAGGCAGAGTAATGCCTAACACTGCGGCCAAGAGGGACGCTTCGCCGGCGAGCCGGCTCCGCGCCCCTTACCTCCAACGTTAGAAGGTACGCACACACTGTAGTTGTTAAACCACAAAGGAGGACATTCATGACACTTAAACCAGGACCAAAACCAATAGCCAAATCAACAGGGAAACCGGATCAGCGCCGCCGTGATAACAAGACAACACCAGGGAATACACCGTCCCTCAAACCTAGCAAATCTAGCAATCCAAAGAAAAGTAAATGACAAGCAACTCTCGTTAATTTTCCCTTCTAACCCGGCAGTCGAGCGGACCTGCGCGAAAAGCCGCGCAGGCCGCTCACTTCTACGTTATGCCTTATTATTCGGAGCCGCTTGATGACCGAGCATTTGAAGAAGCGTTTTGACGAGTTGCTTTCCCAAGCCAATGCAGTAGCGGCAACCAAACAAAGAAAGCACAGTGAGGCCTTTGGTTCTTATGAATACGTTGAGCCGGACCTCTTGCTTGGTTGGTGCGTCAAAGCACGCAATTTGCTTGTTAGTGCCTGCGGTCGAGAGTCAGAGCATTTCAAGTCATTCGTGGAGGCTGAGAAACCGGGGCCTTATGAGGAGAATCCGGTACGGCTTAGTCGCCTCCGAGCGGTGTTTCTCGCTGCACAAGAAGATTTTGAGGGCGGCCACCTCTCGTCTGTCCGCAATCTGGTTCAAGCAGAAGTGTTCTCAACAGAACTTGAACAGGCAAATGAGCTTCTTGCCGCTGGCTATCGAATGCCAGCGGCAGTCATTTGTGGCGTCGTTCTAGAGACTAATCTGCGCAGTCTGTGTGAAGCGCGTGGCTTGGACGTTGGTAAGCTCGACAAGATGAACGCAGATTTGGCTAAGGCTGGGCAATACAACTCGCTTGTCCAGAAGCGCATTACTGTGCTGGCCGCCATACGAAATAGTGCGGCGCACGGAAAGCTCGCCGACTTCGATGACAAAGACGTGCGGTCCATGATCGAGGATGTCGAAAGACTAGTAGCAGGGTGGCTCTCATGACAATGTCCATTTGGCATGGCCTCTCGTTCAACCGGAACTTGCGCGAAGAGCCGCGCAAGGCCGGTTACCTCCAACGTTAAGCTTAAGGAGAAATAGGTGGATTTAGCACAAATTGAAAAAATCACGTCGCTCCTTGGAAGCATTGGTTTCGGAGCGGTAATAGGAGGATGCGCCGTATATCTTCTTCTTAAATCATTCCTGCCCTCATATCTATCTGAAAAGGGCAAAAATCTCGCGACAAAAGAAGATGTCGCATCAATCACAGATAAAGTCGAATCGGTTAGGACTGACTACGCAAAGGTCATAGAAGAACTAAGAGCTAACAATCAACTGAAGCTTGCGGAAATAGAGCGTCAGAGGAGTATTAAGAAAGAAGTCTATTTGCAGGCCGTAGAAGCATTAACGAGAACTCAGAACGTCGTTAGCAGTTTGTCTAATTTGAACACTGATGCACAAAAAATAACCTCTGATATGGTTAGTGACTCAGGATTAATAGCAAAAGTTCAGATCGTTGGTTCGGAAAAAACGGTCAAGGCAGTAACGACAGTCATGGCCTCGATTGGCACTGCCATTATGGAGCTCATGCTGGAAAGAGGCGTCTTGGTCAAGAGAAAAAATAAGATCGAATTACTAGAAGTGTATTGCTCAAAAGCGCAGGACGAAATTGATCGTTATATTTCGATAATGAAGAACCTAAATTTGGAAGGAAATCAAGATAAACGCTTGTGGGATACCATAAACAACAATGTTCAATTTAAGACTCAGCAGCGCGAAAAAAACGCGCAAGAAATTAGTGACCTGTGGAAAATCCAAAACAAAGAACATCTAGAGTTTACACAGAAGTCTATGGATAGATTTTTCGAGACATCTGCATTGCTTCCTGATGCAGTACTCGCAGTTAGAGAAGAGCTAAATCTCACTATATCCAATGATGCATACTTGGATATCTTTAATAAGAACATTGAGCATGCGAAGAGGGTATTTGGTAACTTTCTTAAACGGCTTGCACATGAACAAGCCTAACACTACGTACAAGCGGGCGTCATGTAGGCGGGGCGCCCTCTTCAACCTCTTCCGCGCCACCGCTTAACTTCACATTGACCGTCCACTTTCCCATCCCAGGCACTTCCGCCCAGGGTCGACAAACGACACACGAGAAGCTAATGCTCAAACACCCTCCATTCCGTCAAGGGACCGTGGAATAAATGAAAAGCCCCCGCCAGTCGGGGGCTTTTCGTTTATGCCGCGAAAGCCCTTTACGGGCAACCGAGAGTAAGCTCAGGCATGGGCATGGGTGCCACAAAGCGCCCATGCCCATGCCAAAACAGCGCTTTACATTCCAATTTGTCCACGATATGCTCCATTTCATGCTATATCGCATGTATTATATGGAGAATTGAAAATGGCAGCCCGCAGCCCACTTGATCTACTCGTCACTCATGCCACGCTTAGTATTATGGTCGAAGGCAGTTTACCGCAGAGCATGACTGACCAATTGCTTGAATCTCCCGAAGTCGCCTCACAAGTAAAAAACGTTTGTGCCAAAGTATCCGTTCAACTATCAGATGAAATCGACAACATATGCAGTTTTCTTGGCATTTCCAAACGCAAGTTTTTGGAGGCTGCATTTATTGAAGCAGTGGATAGGGCAAATGCCATCATGGAAACCGAAGGGGTGCACGAGCATCTAGAAGAACGGACTAGCGCACGCAGAAAAAACAAGGGAGAAGAAGCATGAGCATGCTATTACTCAACGGGACTGTGCTAAATGTTTTTGATACGCCCGCATCCACTGACAAGGAAACCGGCGAGATTCGCCCTGCCAAACACCGCGTCCAAGTCATGTGCGAAAACACCCTCCAGAACGGTCAAGTTCGCATGGATTTGCTCAATCTGAGCTGCGCCGTAGCACCGTGGGCGGACGGACGGGTGCGCAGCGCGCCGCCCGCCCGCACTGCGGTGCGCGCGCCAAATTGCGGCCGCATTCACTTGAGAATGCCTTCTACCGTGCTCAATAAGAACACCTTTCTAACAATGGCTATACACGTGCCCGCTCAAACCGCTATGCGGACTGACGGCCGCAGTGAGGCCACAGGCGTCCCGTTTAGTAAAACGGGACAAAAGATTAAAACTAAAAAACCGACATTTGGCGATGAAACGATTTTCATAGCGAAGGAAAATCCTCTAGCCCCGCCTGGATTTGAGCTTGATTCCGAATGGGTAGAGTTACTGACGAAGGGACGACATACATATCTCGCCCGCACGCCGCTTCCCTACGTCCCAGGTATCAGCAATGCTGCCTTGATAGACTGGATTGCATTTACAGTCAGACCAACGCAAAAAGATTCCCACAAATGGGCCATCCAAGAGTTGCAACGGCTTGATCTTGTCGGCACCGTTGACGAAATGGTTGGCGGATACGCTGGCTATACCCACAAAGCAAAATATCAGGATGACAAGATTAAGTTATGCCTGATTGCTTGGGGCGGCAAAAATCAAGCATCAACTGTCTACGTCTCCTTTCCTGGCCACGGCTGCGCCCGTATCAAGAAGTGGGAAGAAGTTCGCGCTTGGCTGGAGCTGCATTCGGCAACAATTACGCGCCTCGATCTGGCTTATGACGACTTTACCGCTGATCGAGTTTCAATTCGCCAGGCCGTTGAGTGGTACATGACCGGAGGATTTGGCGCAGGCGGTCGAATGCCCGCACACAAACTCCACGGGGATTGGTTGCTTGGAGACCAGTCACAAACTGGAAGAACCTTGGAAATCGGCAGTCGTGCGGGAGGAAAGCTCGCCCGTATCTACGAAAAAGGGAAACAACTTGGCGAGCCCCTCAATCCGTGGGTGCGAATTGAAGTGGAGTGGCACAACGAATCGCGCAAAATTCCCTATGAGGCCATTTCAAATCCTGGTCGGTTCTTAGCTGGCGCTTACGAATGCCTGCATTTTTTGGACAAAGAGCAATCGCGCATTCAGACGGAACAACGTTCTGCCAAGGTGAGTTTTGAAAAGGCCATGAGTAACGGGCGACATTTGGCTGGCAAGTTGGTCAACCTTGCACTTGAGGTCTACCAAGGAGATTGCGCAGAAGTAGTAGAGCAACTCCGGCGGGAAGGTATCCCGAATCGGATTGAACCTTATTGGCACGCGATAAAAGATGAACCAGAAATACTGGCGAAAGGATCAAACATGGAAAAAAGTGCGACACATGATGAAATTACCCCCCTGCTGACTAGGGGGTAAAGTCCATATGAGCCAATTACCCGAAACTGGCTATCTGCGTCTAAAGCAGATCATTGGGGACCGGAAATCCATTCCCCCAGTGCCTGCTCTTATTCCAGTCGGAAAATCAACTTGGTGGGCTGGGGTTAAATCCGGGCGTTATCCTCAACCCGTGCGGGGGCTGGGGGAACGCATCACGGCATGGCGAGTTGAAGACATACGGACTTTGATTCAGCAAACGGCCGTTGATGACTTAAAATCAGTGCCTGACAAGCACACACTTAGTCATTAGACGATCATGGAACGGGGGTATTTTTGGGGGTATATAAAATTTTCGGGAATCGAAAACCCCTATTGCTCAATACGTTGCACAGGTTGTTTGATAGACATTCGGCCACCAGATACAAATCCAGCGAAGTCCAAGATAGGCCGGGAATAAGCGTAAACACTAGCTTCCCGGCCTTTTTTATGCCTTGAAAAGCCCACACCCTTGCTCTGAAAACAGTGCTTCCGGCCGCAAGGCGTCAATCCATTCCGAGACTTTGCCATGATCCATTCGTTTCCTGTTCCCTTTTCGAAGCCGTTGCAGTCGGTCAACACAACCGTCATCTTCGACGACCCTTTGACAATCATCGATCCTGGCCCGCGCGGACAAAAAAACAGTGAGATCATTGCATCCGAGCTTCAAAAGCGGGGCAAGTCGATCAAGGATCTGAAGCGTATTTTGCTCACGCATGGCCATGTCGATCATTTCGGCATCGCCGAAGATCTGCGACAACAATCCGGCGCCTTGATTTTCCTGCATCCGTGCGACTTTGAAAAAACCATCAAGATTGACGAGAGGATGGTCGCCTACAAGGCCCTGTTGGCCAGGCATGGCTGCGAATCGTCAATGCTGCACGTTATCGACGACTTCAATGATGCCGTAAAAAACCTGCTGACACCCCTCGTTGATCCACAACCACTCCCGCACAGGATTGCTTTCGAGCACTGCGAACTGGAAGTGATCGAAACACCGGGGCACACCTGGGGAAGTGTGGTTTTTTACGACAGGAAATCGCAAGTTTTGATCAGCGGCGATACGGTCATCAAGAAAATCACGCCCAATCCGATCGTCGAGTTCGTTGAAAACGGACAAGTCTTTCATTCGCTCGTCGAATTCAAAAAGTCGATCGATAAACTGAAACCATTGCCGTACTCAAAAATCATTCCCGGGCACGGCGATGCGTTTGCCGAGTTCCTGCCGGTTTATGACTTCTACCAAAAGAGTTGGGAAGGCCGGGAAAATCAGATTTTGACTGCCTTGCAACGCTTGCGACGAGCGACGGCAGTTGATGTAGCACGGTCGATCTTCAAGGAACTCAACGATTTCAATCTCTTCCTGGCAGTGTCCGAGGTGATCGGTTATTTCGATTTACTGAAATGCAAGGGCATGATCGAAGTGGAGGAAACAGGCGGCATTCTGTATGGGGTGTGCCAATAGACGGGCTCTGTGGCACCAGAACCACAAAATGCAATCACGCAAACACATGACTCTCAGGATCAACGGAAAAACAGACCAGCGCCACCTTTCGTTTTTTATCCGTGTACTCCGTGATCTCCGTGACTGAAAGGATTTTGGGGTAAAATTCTGCCCCGACTGATCACGGCCCGGTGTGCCGGCCTGTGATCGCGTTGCTGGCACGCATGTGCCATTTCGGCGCGCCCTTGCGGGCGCAAGGGTGCCGGGCAGCGCCCGAACAACGGGTGTTGCTGGCGTAGCCATCACACTAAGGACTAGATCATGTTTGTTTTTGTTTTGAATTGCGGCAGTTCCTCCTTCAAGTACCAGTTGCTCGATATGTCCAACGAGCACCGTGTTGCGACCGGCCTGGTCGAACGTATCGGCATGAAGGATTCCATCATCGCTTATGAGCCGACAGGCGGCGAAAAGATCAAGGAAACCTGCGACATCGCCGATCACGCCGTTGCCATCAGGATGGTGCTCGACAAGCTGGTTGACGCCAATGTTGGCGTCATCAAGTCGCTGTCTGACATTACCGCCGTCGGCCACCGCGTTGTGCATGGCGCCGAGAAGTTCTCCGGCTCCGTCATGATATGTGACAAGGTCATGGCCGCACTTGAAGAATGCGTGCCGATGGCGCCACTGCACAATCCGGCCAACATCACCGGCATCCAGGCCATGCAGAAAGCTCTCCCCGGCGTGCCCAACGTCGCCGTTTTCGACACCGCCTTCCACGCCTCGATGCCCCCGGAGTCCTATACCTACGCTGTTCCCTATGAATGGTACGAGCAGCACCACGTTCGCCGCTACGGCTTCCATGGCACATCACACCGCTTCGTGGCCGAACGCGCCGCCCAGATGCTCAATATTCCCAAGGTGCGTTTCAACTGCATCACCTGTCACATGGGCAACGGCTCTTCCTATACCGCCGTCAAGGGCGGCAAGTCCTACGACACCTCGATGGGTCTGACCCCGCTCGAAGGCATGGTCATGGGCACGCGTTGCGGCGACATCGATCCGGGTCTGCTGAGCTTCCTGGCCAACAACCTCAAGATGTCGGTAGCCGACATGGACACCGCCTTTAACAAGAAGTCCGGTCTGCTCGGTATTTCCGGTGTCTCCTCCGATATGCGCGACATCGAAAATGCCGCTAAGGAAGGCAACAAGCGCGCCCAGCTGGCTATCGACGTGCTACGCCATCGGGCGCTGAAGTACATCGGTGCTTACGCCATTGAACTCGGTCGTGTTGACGCCATCATCTTTACCGGCGGCATTGGTGAAAACGCCATCGACTTCCGCGGCTCCGTCGTCGAGCGCCTGTCCACGCTGGGCATCAAACTCGACGAGGCCGCCAACAACGTGCGCGGCAAGGAAGCCATCATCTCCACCGCCGACTCCCCGATCAAGGTCATGGTCGTTCCTACCAACGAGGAACTGGTTATTGCCCGCGACACCAAGGAGGTGGTCGAGAACGTTCCTGCCAAGAAGGACTGAACCTGACCGGCAACAAACCAAAAGGCGACCGAGGTCGCCTTTTTTTATGGCAGCCGCCCGCCACTGATGCGATCAATTCCGGCCAGGTCGGTTTTGGTAAAAACGGCCTGAAAACCTGCCGTTGCCAGTAGGTCACTGGCTGCTTCAGCCTGGTCGTAGCCGTGCTCGAAAAACAGCCAGCCACCAGAAAGCAGATGCCGCGCAGCGCCAGAAACGATGGCGCGAATGCACTCCAAACCGTCAGCACCATCGGTGAGCGCCATTTGCGGTTCATGTGGCAGGCCGTTCAATACCAAATGCGGGTCGCCAGCCGCAACGTATGGCGGGTTGGCGACGATCAGATCGAATCGCTGGCCAGCCAATGGCGCATACCAACTTCCTTGGTGAAACGTGATATCCGCGCCCGATTGGCGGGCATTTTCCTTTGCCACGGCCAGCGCTGCGAATGAAACATCGACAGCATGAATTTCGGCCTGTGGATATTCCAGCTTCAAGCTGATAGCGATGATGCCAGAGCCTGTTCCCAGATCGACGCAACGCGGTGTGCTTGTTGCAGCGAGGAAAGAAAGTGCGAGGCTAAGCAGTTCTTCCGTTTCCGGTCTGGGAATCAGAACATCGGGCGTGACCCTGAAATTACGGCCACGAAATTCGGCGTGGCCAAGCAGATAGGCCAAAGGTTCGCCAGCAGCGCGGCGTTCGAGCAGATCTTCCAGTTGATGCCAATGCTCGGGAGAAAGCGTGGTTTCTGGTTCAGCGATCAATAACGCGTGGGTCAGGCCACATATTTCCTGAAGCAAAAGCCGCGCATCGAGCCGATCAATTTTTCCTCGCGCTAGCGCCAGAAATCCGGCCGCTGTTTTCAACTTACGCCTCACTAGAAAGCGAAGCGAGCAATTCCATCTGATGTTCCGTTGCCAGAGCACTGAGCAGTTCGTCCATGTCACCGTCCATGATGGCGCCGATTTTGTAGAGGGTGAGGTTGATGCGGTGGTCGGTGACGCGACCCTGGGGGAAATTGTAGGTACGGATGCGCTCGGAGCGGTCGCCTGAGCCGATCAGGCTCTTGCGGGTGGAAGCGATATGGCTTTGTTGCTCGCGCATTTGCCCGTCCTTGATACGCGCCGCCAGAACGCGCATGGCAGAAGCTTTGTTGGCGTGTTGCGAGCGACCATCCTGACATTCGGCCACAATCCCGGTCGGCAGATGGGTGATGCGCACGGCAGATTCGGTTTTCTGGATATGCTGGCCGCCGGCGCCGGAGGCGCGAAAAGTGTCGATCCTGAGATCGGCCGGATTGATGTCGACATCGATAATTTCGTCAGCTTCCGGCATGATCGCAACGGTGCAGGCGGAGGTGTGAATGCGCCCCTGCGCTTCGGTTTCTGGCACGCGCTGGACGCGATGCGCGCCCGACTCGAATTTGAGACGTGAATAAACGTTGTTGCCAACCAGGCGGCAGATAATTTCGCGATAGCCGCCGAGTTCGGATTCGCTGGCCGACATGATTTCAACCTGCCAGCGGTTGCGTTCGGCATAGCGGTTGTACATGCGAAACAGATCGCCGGAAAAAATGGCCGATTCATCGCCGCCGGTGCCAGCACGAATTTCGAGAATGACGTTCTTGTCGTCGTTGGGGTCGCGTGGCAGCAGCTGTTTTTGCAATTCAAGTTCGAGTTCGGCTTGTCGTGTTTGCGCTTTGCTGAGTTCTTCCTCGGCAAATTCCCGCATTTCCGGGTCGGTGCGCATGCTCTCCGCCTCGCGGATGTCGCTTTCGATCTGGCGGTATTCGCCAAACAGCACGACGACCGGCTCAATCTCGGCGCGTTCGCGTGACAGTTTTCTGAACTGGTCGAGATCGCTGGCGGCATCACCTGCCGAAAGCAGTAAATCAATTTCGCCGAGACGATCGGTCAGGCGGTCGAGTTTTTGAAGGATGCTTGAATTCATTCGAGGAAAAGTGCGCCAAAAAGCAGGAGGCAATGGTAACTGCACAAGCAGCAAGGTGGAAGGGCGCAGAGGAAGAAGCCCGGCCTTCTTTTGTTGCAGCCACAGCTTACTAGCCTCATAATCACAGCTAGACCGTTGGAAATCGTTTATGTCCGCTATTCCTCATGCCGTCATCGCGCTTGCCGAGACACTGGAGCGCCGCTGGAAGCAGTATCTGCACAGCGGTAATTTTGACGCGTTTGTCGAATTTACCCTCTCGCTCAATGGCCTGACAGAGCAACTCGATCGCCTTTCCCTGCCCGGTCTGGTGCGCGCCTGTCAGGAGCTGGAAAATCTGGCGCTGACACTGTTTGGTGGCGACAACACCCATCCCATTGGCCCGGAAGACTCCGATGCCATCCAGCGCCAGTTAACAGTCATCCTGCGCGAACTGCACCGGCACGAGACACCGGCTGTGGCGCTGCGCCAAACCGATCAGGAAGAGCCACAGGCAGAAGGCTGGAACCGCCCGCGCGATGTGCTGATCGTCTCGCGCCCGGCACATCCCTGGACAGCCTCGCTATTCGAGCAATTGCAGTTTTTCGGTTTCCATCCACATGAAGTGCGCTGGGAGCAGGAACTGGAAGCTGAAATCATGCCACTGGCCGTAATTTTTGTGCCAGACCAGGAAGGGCTGCACTATCCGAACGAAGCGATTGCTTACATCAGCAAGCTGCGCAAGGAATTTTCGGCCAGTTTTTTCTACTGCCTTTCTGTTCCCTCCATTCTGGAATCTATTGTCCATCTGCAGCGCGCAGGCGCCGACGCCTGTGTGCCGGTCAGCGACAAAGTCAGCGATGTGCTTTCGCGCATTCTCGATCTGGTGCAGACCAAGGAACAGACGGTGCCGCGCGTGCTGGTGGTAGAAGATTCGGCCACCGCCGTGGCGCACATCCGGCGCTCGCTTTCGCAGCATGGCATTGACAGCCGCGCCATTGGCGACCCGCGTTTCATGCTGGAAGCGGCGGTTGATTATCGCCCCGACGTCATTCTGATGGACATGTACATGCCCTTCTGCACGGGGGTCGAAGTAACGCGAGCCTTGCGCCAGTTGCCGGAATACCAGTCGGTTCCTGTGGTTTACCTTTCCAGTGAAACCGATATTGCCCAGCAGGTCGAAGCCCTGCGCCTGGGCGGCGACCAGTTTCTGACCAAACCGGTTAACCCCATTGTCTTGGCAGCGGTGGTCAAGACCAAGATCGACCGCTATCGCGACATGATGCGTTCTGGTCGTCTCGATAGCCTGACCGGCCTGCTTAACCATACTGCCGCCAAAAACAGGCTTGAAGTCATGATCAAGTCCGCCGAGCCGACCGGGTTGCTGGCGGTGGCGATGATCGATATTGACCGCTTCAAGTCGGTAAACGACACGTGGGGGCATCCGGTTGGCGATCAGGTCATTCGTAGTCTGGCCTGGCTCTTGCGCGGTCGTCTGCGTAGTTCCGACCTGATCGGCCGTTATGGTGGCGAGGAATTTCTGGTCGCCCTGTCCGGGGTTGACATTGAAAAGGGTGTCGCCATGCTCAACCGCATCCGTGAGGACTTTTCTGCTCTGCCGCACGCCCACGCGCACGGCACCCTGCGCTGCTCGTTCAGCTGTGGCGTGTCCTCGCTGGCGGATTATTCCTCTGGTAGCGCCCTGATCGAAGCGGCAGACAATGCCCTGCTTGAGGCCAAGCGCAGCGGCCGCAACCGGGTGATTTCAGCAGCGCTCTGACCGGCTCAGGCTTTCTTGAAATAAGCCCGGAAGGTGCCGGTGTCGAGAAAGTTGACCTCGATGCTCTCGCTCGAAGGCGTCAGCAGATCGTGGATATTCTGGTAGTCGAGACCGTAGAACTCGCGGATCAGGTCGATGACCTGAATGCTTTCCGGCGCGAATAATTCCTCGACCACCGCAACGATCCCTTTGGCCTGCTGACAAGCGTCATCCTTGGCGAGATTGGTCAAAAAAAGCCGCTTGTTTTTCACAAAACCAGCATGCAGCATGCGGCTTTCGATCTCCTGCCAGACACGGCTGCAGACCTTGGAGCCATAGCGCTCATAGTCGAGATTGATGATAATCGCGCTGTTCATGCCCAGTATCCCTCGCTTCAATGTTGCCGTTTCGCCAGTCTAACGACGAACCGCCACTTTGACTATAGACAGCGCTGTTTGGGGATTGCCACTTGAATTGTCAAGGGTTTACCGCGTACAATGCCGCCTCTTCGCTATTGGCGGAGTTCAAAATTTAACGGGTCGTGCCTTCTTGACGGCCGGCCTGTTCCGGAAGGGGGTGATTTTTATGCCAAGCATTCGTGTCAAGGAAAATGAGCCGTTTGAAGTTGCAATTCGTCGTTTCAAGCGCACCGTCGAAAAGACTGGTCTCCTGACCGAGCTGCGCGCCCGCGAGTTTTATGAGAAGCCCACTTCCGAGCGCAAGCGCAAGCTGGCCGCCGCCGTTAAGCGCCACCACAAGCGTATCCGCAGCATGACCCTGCCGCCCAAGC
The DNA here is from genome assembly GCA_018262285.1 of Pseudomonadota bacterium. Lineage (GTDB taxonomy): Bacteria > Pseudomonadota > Gammaproteobacteria > Burkholderiales > Rhodocyclaceae > UBA1934. Next base: position 42,730 of record JAGTRX010000014.1, read on the forward strand.
TGTTCTAATTCAGCCTTGCTGCAGGAAAAGCCGCCCGCCTAACCGCCGGCGGCTTTTTGCCTTTGAGGGAAAAATATGAATCTGAGAGAACGCATCAACGAGGACATGAAAGCGGCCATGAAGGCCAGGGAAACGGCAAAATTGTCAGCCATTCGCCTGCTGTTGTCGGCCGTCAAGCAAAAAGAGGTGGATGAACGCATTACGCTCGATGACGCCGCCGTGATTGCCGTCGTCGAAAAACTGACCAAGCAGCGCCGTGACAGTGTCACCCAGTACGAAGCGGCCGGGCGCACTGATCTGGCGGAAGCAGAGAAATTCGAGATTACCGTGCTGGCAGCCTATCTGCCGGAAAAAATGGGCGCCGCCGAACTGGCGGTAGCAGTCGATGCAGCGATTGCCGAAACCGGTGCGGCTGTTCCGTCCGACATGGGCAAGCTGATGGCGGTGTTAAAGCCGCGTCTGGCCGGCAAGGCCGATATGGCGGAAGTCTCGAAGCTGGTCAAAGCGAAGCTCGCCGGTTGATGGCGTGATCCCCGAATCCTTCATTCAGGATTTGCTGGCGCGGGTCGATATTGTCGACCTGATCGACAGCTATGTGCCGCTGAAAAAAGCAGGGGCAAATTACGCCGCCTGTTGTCCGTTCCATAACGAGAAGTCGCCTTCCTTTACGGTCAGCCCAGCCAAGCAGTTCTATCATTGCTTCGGCTGCGGGGCGCATGGCACCGCGATTGGCTTCCTGATGGAATATCAGGGCATCGGTTTTGTCGATACCATCAAGGAACTGGCGGGTCGTGCCGGCATGCAGGTGCCGCAGGACGATTTCAAGCCCGGTGCACCAGTGAGCGATCATGGCACGATGCGTGGCCTGGTCGAAACCATGACCCGTGCCATGCACTATTATCGTGAGCAACTGAAAAGCTCGCCACAGGCCATCGAATACCTGAAAAAACGCGGTTTGACCGGCGAGATCGCCGCCAAATTCGGCATCGGCTATGCACCGGAAGGCTGGCAGAATCTGGAAGCGGTTTTTCCCGATTACAACGCGCCCGAATTGCTGGCCGCAGGTCTGGTCATCGAAAATGATGCCGGGCGGCGCTACGACCGCTTCCGTGACCGGGTCATGTTCCCCATCATCAACCAGAAGGGTGAAGTGATTGCCTTTGGTGGCCGGGTGATGGGAACCGGTGAGCCCAAGTACCTCAATTCGCCGGAAACGCCGTTGTTCGAGAAAGGCCGCGAGCTCTTCGGATTGCCGCAGGCGCGCGCCGCCCTGCGTGAAACCGATACAGCCATTGTCGTCGAAGGTTACATGGATGTGGTGGCGCTGGCGCAGCACGGCGTTGGCAACGCACTGGCGACCTTGGGCACGGCGACGACGACAACACACGTGCAGAAATTGCTGCGCCAGGTCGACCGCATCGTTTTTTGTTTCGATGGCGACGCTGCCGGGCGCAAGGCGGCATGGCGGGCACTTGAAAATGCGCTGGAAGCGCTTTCGGACAATAAGCGCATTGGTTTTGTCTTTCTGCCCGATCCGGAAGATCCAGACAGTTTTGTCCGTGCCAATGGCGCAGAAGCCTTTCAGAAGCTGGTTGAAGAGGCGATGCCACTTTCCGATTTTCTACTGCGCGAACTCGCTTTACGCTGCGACCTTTCGACTTCCGAGGGCAAGGCCAGACTGATTTACGAGGCCAAGCCCTTATTGCAGAAATTGCCAACGCCGCTCTTGCGTCTGCAGCTGGTCAAGCGGGCAGCGGAAGTGAGCGGTTTTGCCCAGGCCGAAGTCGAGCGCCTGTGCGAGTTGAAATCTTTTGCCGGTTCAGCGTTGCCGAGGGCGCCACGACGGGCGCCTTCTCTGAGCAAGGTGCTGCTGCGTCTGGTCTTGCAATTGCCCGAACTGGCTTTGCGGCTGCCGGTACAGGAATTGCCTGATACACCTGAGCGTGGAGCCTTGCTCTTGGTGCATCAAATCGTCAGCCAGGGTGGCGCGGCGAGCTATGCCGGTTTGCGCGAACAACTGCGCAATCGGCCGGAAGAAGCAGCGATCGAGGCGGCGGCTGTCGAATTTCTGGCTTCGCCCCTTGATCCAACTGAAATCGAGGCGGAATTTAGCGGTATTTTGCTGCGTCTGCACGAAGGCGGCCAGAAACGTGATTTTGCTGAATTGCAATCGCGGGTACGCCGACTTGGTGTCGCAGGGCTAACACTGGAAGAAAAGCAGGAATATCTGCGCTTGCTTTCAACGCGTGGGAAAGAGGGGTGAAATTGTGCTAGAATTCAAGGTTTTCTCAATTTATTCAAAGGGTCGTGCTCATGGTTAAGGCGAAAGACACCTCGAAAGATACCTCGAAGGCCGCTACGAAGGTGCGCAGCAGCAAGGCCAAGGAAAAGGCCGCCGAAAAGGCTCTGCTCGAGAACCCCAAAGGCGATGCGCCCGCACCGGTTGACGCCGAGGTACGCAAGACCAGACTCAAGAGCCTGATCAAGCTCGGCAAGGAGCGCGGCTATCTGACTTATGCCGAAATCAACGACCATCTGCCCGATGAAGTCGTTGATGCCGAGCAGATCGACACCATCATTTCCACGTTCAACGACATGGGAATCAAGGTTTACGACGAAGCGCCGGCGGCCGAAGATTTGCTCATGTCGGATTCACCTCCGGCCGTGGCTGACGACGAGGAAGTTGAGGAAGAAGCCGAACAGGCGCTCTCTACCGTCGATTCCGAATTTGGCCGCACAACCGACCCGGTACGCATGTACATGCGCGAAATGGGTTCGGTCGAACTGCTGACACGGGAAGGCGAAATTGAAATCGCCAAGCGCATCGAGGATGGTCTCAAGCACATGATCCAGGCGATTTCTGCCTGCCCGACCACCATTGACGAGATTCTTGATCTGGCGCACAAGGTTGAGACCGAAGAGTTGCGCATCGACGAGGTGGTTGATGGCCTGATTGATCCCAATGCAGAAACCGCCCCGCCGGCAGCAGCTGTCGAAGAGGCTGAAATTGACGACGATGACGAGGATGACGAGGGGGATGCCGATGACGGCGCCGCTGCCATTTCAGCCTCTTTGCTGCAGTTGAAAATCGATGCGCTTGAACGTTTTGGCAGGATCAAGGCCTTGCATGCCAAGATGCACAAGGCTCTGGTTTCCAAGGGTTCGCACGACAAAAATTATCTCAAAATGCAGCAACAGGTCACCGAAGAACTGATGGGCATCCGCTTTACCTCACGCACCATCGAAAAGCTGTGCGATTCGGTGCGCGGCATGGTCGAAATGGTGCGCGCCTCAGAGCGCAAAATTCAGCACATCTGTGTCGACAAGGTCAAAATGCCACGTCCGCACTTCATCAAGTCTTTCCCCGGCAATGAAGTGAATGTGGACTGGGTGGACGGTGAAATTGAAATTTCCGCCAAGAATTACACTGCCATTCTGACCCGCAATGCGCCGGCTGTGAAGGAAGAACAAAAGAAACTGCTGGCGCTGCAGGATCGCATCTGCATTCCCTTGAAAGATCTCAAGGAAATCAACAAACAGATGTCTACCGGCGAAGCCAAGGCGCGCCGTGCCAAGCGCGAAATGACTGAGGCCAACCTGCGGCTGGTGATTTCGATTGCCAAGAAATACACCAATCGCGGCCTGCAATTCCTTGATTTGATTCAGGAAGGCAACATCGGCCTAATGAAGGCAGTGGACAAGTTCGAATATCGTCGCGGCTACAAGTTCTCGACCTATGCGACCTGGTGGATTCGTCAGGCCATTACCCGTTCGATTGCCGATCAGGCGCGCACTATCCGCATCCCGGTGCACATGATCGAAACCATCAACAAGATGAACCGCATCAGCCGCCAGATTCTACAGGAAACCGGCCTCGAGCCCGATCCGGCAACGCTGGCCAAGAAAATGGAAATGCCCGAGGAGAAGATTCGCAAGATCATGAAAATCTCCAAAGAGCCCATTTCCATGGAGACGCCGATTGGCGACGATGACGACTCCCACCTGGGCGATTTCATTGAGGATCAGGCGACCTTGCTACCGGCCGACGCTGCCATGTTCTCCAATCTGCGCGGTGTGACCAAGGAAATTCTCGATACCCTGACAGCCAGGGAAGCCAAAGTGCTGCGCATGCGCTTCGGTATCGAAATGAATACCGACCACACGCTGGAAGAAGTTGGCAAGCAGTTCGATGTCACCCGTGAGCGCATTCGCCAGATCGAAGCCAAGGCGCTCCGGAAACTGCGCCACCCATCACGTTCCGACAAGCTGAAAAGCTTTCTGGATACAGGCAATAACTGAAGCTGCACAATTTTTCCAGGCGCTGAACAAAAACCGGGCAAGTGCCCGGTTTTTTATGGCTTGGTGATTACGCTGCGGCCGAGCAAAGGAGGTTTGTCAGGCCTGGAGATTTCGCTGTTTTTCAGGCACAGAATTTGTTGTCGCCAAGACCGGCCACCATCAACGTGAAAACCTGTTAACATTAAACTATTCCTTGTTAAAAGAAGTATTCGGGAAGGCGCTTGGCATGTTCGACAGAAGAGTATTTCTCAAAACCCTCCGGGGACTTCGTGAAACCAGCGGGAGCGCTAACGACCTCCCGGAAAACCTGCGCAATGTCTTGAAGGAAATTGACGGCAAGATGCCCCTGGGTGAGGTGTGCATCAAGCTCGGAATGCCCGAAGCCGAATTTCAAAATACCATCAAGCGTTTCATTAACGAGAAATACATTACCGAGGCAGAAACGCCCAAGGTGATGATTGCCCCTTCATCAGCGAGCAGTAGCGGAGACGATGACGGGATAGATCTCGACTTTACGTCACTGGCGGCCGACGAGTCAGCCGAAGACGAAAAGAAAGAAGCTGAGGAAAAAGCCAAGCGCGACGCCGAAGACAAAGCCCGTAAAGCCGCTGAAGAAAAGGCACGTCAGGAGGCCGAAACCAGGGCGAAGAAGGAAGCAGAAGAGAAGGCTCGCAAGGAAGCTGAGGAAAAA
>JAGTRX010000075.1 GCA_018262285.1 Pseudomonadota bacterium
ATCTGCTCTTCTGAAAACCGCTTCTTCAAGTCCATTCTCCTTCTCGAAAACGGACTTTACTAAATTCCCAGTGGCACTGTTTTTGGGGGGCACCTCAAAATCTCTCTGCCCCTTTTTTCGTCGCATTTAACGCGGGAACCAAGGTCGTTCTCGGAGTATAAGTTGGCAGCTGTAAATTTCTTTAAGTGAGATAGTGTCCGAACTTTGGGTAACAATATGACAACGACCGCACTGTTGGTGGCTACCCGCAAAGGCGCCTGGATATTCCGGGCTGATGCGAGGCGAACGAACTGGACTGTCGATGGCCCGCTTTTTCTCGGCCACATCATCAGTCATCTGGTGCTCGATCCACGTGACCAGACTACCTTGCTGGCCGCCGCCAAAACGGGCCATCTGGGGCCGACCATTTTCCGCTCCACCGACTGGGGCGTTTCCTGGCAGGAGGCGGCGCAGCCACCGGCCTTTGCCCAAGCGCCCGAGGGGGAAACGGGCCGGGCGGTGGATCACATTTTCTGGTTGACTCCCGCCCATCGCAATGAGCCCGGTGTCTGGTACGCGGGCACCTCGCCGCAGGGCCTGTTCCGTTCGGCCGATGGCGGGGTGAGCTGGGCGCCGTTTTCGAGCATCAATGACGACCTGCGCTATCGCGAGTGGATGGGCAGCGAAAAGGACGGCACGCCCGATGGCCCCAAGCTGCATTCGATCATCGTCGATCCGCGCGATCCGGCCCATCTGTATTTCGGCATGTCGGGCGGTGGTGTGCACGAGTCAGTGGACGGCGGCAAGACGTGGCGGGTGCTGATCGCCGGCATGGAAGTGGTGGACGGCTACGGTTTCGATGCCGCCAACCCGGCTTTTCACGACCCGCACTGCCTGCGCCTCTGCCCAAGCAATTCCGATCGTCTCTACCAGCAAAATCATTGCGGCATCTATCGCCTCGACCGGCCGTCGGAGACCTGGATTCGCATTGGCCGCAACATGCCCAAAGAAGTCGGCGACATCGGTTTTCCAATGACGGTGCACCCGCGCGACGACGACACGGCCTGGGTTTCCAGGTGTGGCCGCGCACTAGTCCCGACGGCCGGCCGGCGGTCTACGCGACCCGTGACGGTGGCGAAAGCTGGCAGCGCCAGGATGCGGGCATGCCGACGGAGCAGGCATGGTGGACGGTCAAGCGGCAGGCGATGTGCTGCGACAGCCATGATCCGCTGGGGCTTTACTTTGGCACGACGAGCGGCGAATTGTGGATGAGTCGTGACGAGGGCGACAACTGGGCCTGCATTGCCAGGCATCTGCCGGAAATCTATGCCGTGGAAGCGGTTGTCCTGTAATTCCGAGTCATGCGAGTCCTGATTCCGAGCGCCTTGCATTCGTATACTCGGAGTGGCCAGGTCGAGGCCTGCGGAGCGACGCTCGATGAAGTGCTATTCGATCTGGATCGGCAGTACCCCGGCCTACGCTTTCGGGTCATCGACGAGCAAAGGCGGGTGCGCCGTCACATTCGCCTCTTCGTCAATGGTGTTTCCGCGTCTGCGCTGTCGCAGGCGATGCAGCCCACCGATGAGGTGATCATCGTCCAGGCCCTGAGCGGTGGATAGGCTACTGGCAGGGCTGCATCCGGCGGGCCGCTGGTGGACGGGTATAATGCTCGGTTAGCCACCTGTCTGGGCGAATTCCCATGAATGTTGAAGTAAATTATAAAAACAACCCCTTGCACGGCCTTGGTTTAAAGCAATTGGTCACTGAAATTGTCGACTACTACGGGTTTGAAATCCTGTTTGCCTATTTGAATATCAATTGTTTCAAAGCCAATCCAAGCATCGAGTCCAGCGTGAAGTTCTTGAAGAAAACGGATTGGGCGCGCGAGAAGGTCGAAGGGTTTTATTTATATAAATTCAAGAGCTTGCCGCGGGCATCGGCCGAGCAATTTGAATTGCCGCCCAGGGATCGCATCATTCCGCCGGATCAACTGCCGGGCCAGCCGGCTGAGTTGAGCCTGGAAGACGCCGAGCGCTTGCGCGAGAAGCGGGCCAGGAAAGCGGCTGAGTGGAGTCCCGATCAAGGTCGGCGTTCCGGCCCGGATAAAAGACTATCGAATCGTTCTAGCACTTCTGTTGCAAGCGATTCTGATCCATGGGCGAAGTGGAGGAAATGACTGATTTTCTGAAAAAGCACGCCGGTAAGGCGCGCGACTGCAAGGGATCAGATACGAAATAGCGCTACTGCCCGTTGCAATTCGTGGGCCGTTCGCGCGAGATCGCAAGCGGTGCTGGATACTTGCAGTGCAGCCGTACTGGTTTCTTCCGAACCAGCGGCAATGCTTTCGACGACCCCGGTGATTTGGCTGCTGCCACGCTGCTGCACATCGAGTTCCTGGGCAATGACCTGGATCTGGCTGACCAGCAGGCGTGTTTCGACCGCGATTCCTTCCATGGTTGTCCGGGCCTGGCGGACGGCCTCGACGCTGGTCAGGGCGCGACCGGAGCCTTCGTTCATGCCCTTGACGGCATTTTCGATGCCGGACTGGATTTGCACGATCATTTTGCTGATCTGATCGGTTGATTGGGCGGTCCGCTCGGCAAGTTTCCGTACTTCGTCGGCAACGACGGCGAAGCCACGTCCTTGCTCGCCGGCTCGGGCGGCTTCGATGGCGGCATTGAGTGCCAGCAGGTTGGTCTGATCGGCAATTTCCCGGATTACGCCAACGATGCTCGAAATTTCCCGGGAGCGCGTACCGAGTTCCTGCATCGAGTTGGCCGTGCCTTGAACGTCGCTGGCAAGTTGTTCGACTACGGTCGCTGTCTTGGTGATTTCTAGGCTGCCCTGATCGCAATGCGTTCCGGCCTGCTCGCCCTTGAGCTTGGCGGAGTCCGACTGGGCGGCCATTTCGGCGATACCGTGCGACATCTGTTCCATGGTGCTAACCATCGAGCAAACCGAGTTGCTCTGGTTGTGCGAACTCTCGGCCACACTGGCAATGGTGGACGAGAGCTGGTCGGCTGAACTGCTGACTGTTTCCGCCGAGCTCCGAATTTGCCCAACCATGCGCGCCAGGTTGGCGGCGGTGCTTTCCAGCGAACGCAGCAGGTCACCCACTTCGTCGCCGCGTTTTTCAAGAGCGGGCTGGGTGGCGAGGTTGCCGCTGGCGATGGCTTCAAGCCGGTGGCGGGCTTCCTTGATGCCGGCCAGCAGTGAACGGCCAAACAGGTAGTTGCCGGCGGAGGCGATGATGCCGCTGAAGATGAAGACCAACAGCAAGCCTTGGAGATCGCTGCGCAATCCATCGGTGGTAGCGGTTTCTACCTGCAATTGCTCGCGAGTGCTCAGTTCCACGACCTGGTCGATGGCCTTGCGGTGTTCGTTGTAATTTGCTTCCAGCTTCTTCAGCGCCGCCCGCATGGCGGGGGCGTCACCGGCTTTGATGGCAGGAACGAAGTCCTTCTCCGCCGTCGCGAAAAAGTTTTGTGCGGGCGTGTGGGCGCCGTTCAGGAAAGAGGTCTTGATGGCTTCCGGCAACTGCTGTTCGAGCCAGAATTTGTGCCGGATGTCGTATTCCTTGCTTAACTCGCCGAGTTTCTTGATCAAGCCTTCGTATTCGGTGCTACGCGCCGGGTCGGAAAGCTGCAAGACCGTCAGATAGGACTCGATGATGTAATTCGGCGGTGGCAGGATGTCGGCAACCAGATCCTTGTAGAGCACGATCTGGTTGTATTTCGGTCCGCCAATTTTGGTCTGGTTGATGGTGTGCAGGGTCCACACACCAAAAATCATAAAGCCGAGGGCAAGCGCTAGGACAACCAATACCAATTGGATGCGTAGGCGGAAATTAGTTATCAAGTGGCGCTCCAGGGTGAATGTCAGATTGAAATATTTATCAATTATAACATATATGTTATATATTGCCGCTGGCTTCATGTCGAAGCTGGCAGAGTCATAGAGGCTTTCAGGCATCAGCATGCCTTCGCCTCTTTTTTGACTAGCGAGTTGCTGGCTGGGACAGGTACCAATTCTGATACATGTTCTGATCCGTACTGGATTGGCGGCGTTGCAATAAACAGCTTTAGATCTCGAGAGGCTGGTGTTCGGCTAAATCGGCGTGTCGGTTCAAGAAATTTGACCGAACAACTTCAAACATGACTTACATCACATTACATTAAAGCCTGCGGGGAGGATCATCCACAAAGTGCATTCGATAGTGCTTTCGCCAAGATTGGATTTATTGCCAGCGCCCTTTGGGGGGCGTTCCGATCGCCATACATCAACGGTCTTTGCAACCTAGGCAAAATACCAATGAACCTATCTACGCTCGGCAGCTTGCCGAACCCGTCGAAAGCACTTGGCCAATGGGGCATCCTTGCTGCGTTCCTTTTGGTTCTCGGTGCAGCCATAGGACTTGGTCTTTATGGAGACCATGTTGATCGGAAATCCGAGCAGCAAGACCGGCTTATCCACCAAGCCTCGGTGATAGATGAAAATTTCCAGCAGCAGTTGTTGGTTGCAAGACGGAGCCTCGATTCGCTCCGCAGGGATTTACCAAACTTGCTCAGGCAGCGCGACATTGCCCATATTAATCAACGCCTGACCGTGATGTGCGAGGCGCAAGGGGGAATCCGCAGCATTCTGATCAACGATGTTAACGGGACGACACTTGCCAGTAATCGGAAAGAGCTGATTGGACTGAACTTTAGCGACGGAGAGCGATTTCAGACGGCGCGCAAGGGTGGCGATCCTGCCGTTCTCTATATTTCATCGCCCTTTACGACCCCGCTTGGTACCTACGCGGTTGGCCTGTCGATGGTTGTGGTTGATGAAAAAGGCGCATTTGCTGGTGTCATCGTCGCAATCCTGCCTTCCGATTATTTCAATACCTTGTTGCATTCCGTGCTCTTTACGTCAGACATGCGCTCTACGCTAATTCATGGTGACGGGAAAATCATCGCCAGAGTTCCCGACCCGCAAGGGATCATTGGCGTTGATCTCGCAGAAAAGCCAGGTGCTTTTTTTGTCGATCATATGCAAAGCAAGCGGCCGACGAGCATCTATGCCGGTCATGTCGTATCGACAGGTGAGGATCGTCTTGTCGTGCTTCATACCATTCATCCGACCTTGCCTGCCGACAAGGAAGTCGTGGTGGCGGTTAGCCGGGAGAATGCAGTGATTTATGCTGCATGGTGGCGGCAAGCATTCGCCCTCGGATTGATTTATGGACTGCTGGTACTTGGCAGCATTATTGGCCTGAGTCGCTATCAAAAACGGCAGAAGCGATTTGATGAAGTCGCCGCGACCTATGCGGCTGAACGCGCACGGGCGGATGCAGCGCTTCGCGAGCGTGAGTTCAAACTTGCAGCGATTGTAAGTAATTCACCGTCGGCACTGTCGCTCAAGGACAGGGAAGGCCACTACGTCCTCGCCAATCCGAACTTTCAACGCAATCTTCATCTGACGGAAGTCGAGATTATTGGAAAGACCGACTTTGATCTGTACGAGAATGAAACGGCATGTGTCCTGCGTCACAACGATCAATTGATATTGAGTACGAAGGAGCGCCATTCGATCGAAGAGATCCTGCCTGTCGATGGACGCTTACGTACCTTCATGTCGCATATGTTTCCAGTCATGGATGAGTCTGGTGGCTGCCAGTACATCTGCCGTATTTCGCTCGACATCACTTCTTCCAAGCAAGCCTTCGCTGCCCTGAATGAAAGTGAAATTCGTCTTAAGCGCTTCATCGAGCATGCGCCTGCTGCGATTGCGATGTTCGATCTTGAAATGCGTTACCTGGTAGCCAGCAAGCGGTGGGTAGAAGAATTCAATCTCACAGATCGCGAGTTTCTCGGTCGCTCACAATATGACTTATTTCCGAAGATTCCGGATCACTGGAAAGATGAGCATCAACGTGCCCTGGTTGGTGAGGCGGTTGGTAGCCAGCAGGATGGACTAATGCGCAGCGATGGTTCAGTGCAATGGCTGCATCGGGAATTACGTCCTTGGTACGATGCAAACGGTGAGGTAGGCGGCGTCGTCATTTTTTCCGAGGACATTTCGACCCGCGTACGGGCAGAGGAAGCTCAGCGCTTATCCGAAGAGAAATTCGCCACCGCATTTGCTGAAAATCCAGCTGCGATAGCACTTACCAGGCTGGAGAATGGTGTTTTCCTGGATGTAAACAATACCTGGGTCTCCTTGATGGAATACAGCCGGGAAGAAGCCTTGGGAAATTCCGCACGGACGATGGGCATTTGGCCAACCCAAAAAATGGCTGAAGGGTTTGTGCAGGAGTTAAAGGGGCATGGACACTTGCGAAATGTCGAACAGGAATTCCACACGAAGTCCGGTCAAAGCTTGATTGCTGAATTATCCGCCCAGATACTTGATTTCAGGGGGGAGCAAGTGGTTCTCTCCACATTGATCGACGTGACCGAGCGCAAGCAAGCCGAAGCCGCGCTCAAGGAAAGCAATGAGCGGTTCTCTACGGTGTTCCAAACTAGTCCTGTCGGTATCGCGATCGGACTGCTGGCTGACGGCACCTTCGTAGACTTGAACAGGGCGCTGGAGAATCTCCTCGGCTATACCCGCGACGAGGTGTTGGGCAAGACTGGCGCCGATATTCAGATGTGGGTCGATTCGGCGATAAGGGAGAGGGTTCTGGCCGTGCTGAGATCCGGCGAAACGGTACAGAATTTCGAAGCACAGTTCCGTCAAAAATCCGGAGAGGTCATCGATGTTTCGTTTGCCGGGTGCCAAGTTGATATCGGCGGGGCTCCCCATTTTATCGGCATGGTGAGCGATATCAGCTTACAGAAGGAAGCTCGCCGGGCGCTGGAAATGCATCAAGAGCAATTGCAGGCGCTGGTGAACGCGCGGACGGTCGAGCTTGGCGTCGCACGAGATGCAGCTGAAGCTGCCAATCATTCCAAGAGTGCATTCCTGGCCAATATGAGCCACGAGATACGCACCCCCATGAACGGTATTCTCGGCATGGCCCACATCGTACGCCGTGGCAATGTCACACCGCTGCAAGCAGAACAGTTAGATACCATTGCCACTTCGGGCAAGCACCTGCTCGGCATCATCAATAACATCCTCGATCTGTCGAAGATCGAAGCTGGCAGGCTTGTTCTTGAACAAAAGGACTTTGCCCTTGGAGAGATGCTGCATTCGATAACAGCAGTCATTGGGGAGGCGGCTCGGGCCAAGGGGGTGCGACTCCTTATAGACGTTTCAGGCATGCCAGGCGCGTTACGCGGCGATTCTGTCCGGCTTTCACAAGCCTTGGTCAACTATCTCGGCAACGCAATCAAATTTGCTGAGCGTGGCAGTGTCACTCTCAAGGGGCGGATTGTCGAGGAATTGGATGATGGATATCTGCTGCGCTTCGAGGTCAGCGATACCGGCATTGGTATGTCACCCGAACAACAGGCGAGGGTGTTCATGGCATTCGAGCAGGCGGACGTCACCACCACGCGCAAGTACGGTGGTACTGGATTGGGCCTTGCGATCACGCGGCACATCGCCCAGATGATGGGGGGTGACGTTGGTGTTGAAAGCCAGTTAGGCTCAGGTAGTACATTCTGGCTGACGGCTCGCTTGGGCAAGGGGCAGATTGTCGCCGAAAGTGTCGAGCATCCCCCGGAGGAGGCCGAAGCGGTTTTGTTACGCGAACATCGAGGCAAACGCATTTTGTTGGCGGAGGACGAGCCAATCAACCAGGAAGTGGCCAAGATGTTCCTGAGCGATGTCGGCCTTCGACTGGACATCGCTGGCGATGGCGAAATTGCAGTGCAGATGGCCGAAAAATGCCCTTACGATCTGATCTTGATGGACATGCAAATGCCGGTAATGGATGGTCTTGTCGCTACCCAGGCGATTCGGCGGTTATCCGGACATTGTTCTAGCGTGCCTATCCTGGCTATGACGGCAAATGCCTTTGCCGATGATCGTGAAAGATGCATGGCTGCCGGTATGAACGACTTTGTCAGCAAACCGGTCGATCCTAAGGTGTTTTTTGAAACCTTGCTTAAGTGGTTAAGTAATACGCCCCGGCAATGAAATCAGGTTGCCTGTATTTGCTATCCCGAATCATCTTCCGCCGCGTAATTCCCCGTGCCCGTCCGCCAAACCCTGCCCACCCGGCCCGCGCCGGTCAAAATCTGGACCGATGACGTCGACGACAAGTCGCGGCAGCAGTTGGCCAATATCGCCAGCCTGCCGTTCATCCACCACCATGTGGCGGCGATGCCGGATGTGCATCTGGGCATCGGGGCAACCATCGGCTCGGTGATCGCCACCCGGCAGGCCATCGTGCCGGCGGCGGTTGGCGTCGATATCGGCTGCGGCATGGTGGCCTGCCGGCTGTCGCTGAATGCCGGCCAGCTCAGCGAGAAGGGGCTGCGGAAAGTTTTCGATCAGATCAGCCACGATGTGCCGGTCGGGCGCGAGCAGCATGCTGACGAGAAGGCGGTGGCCGAGGCGGCACGCCCCTTCGCGCCCCGCCTGCAGGCGATGACGCAGAAGCATCCGCAGTTGCTGAAGTCCTTCGGCAAGTTCTCGAAATGGGTCAATCAGTTGGGCACCCTAGGTTCTGTTTCCCTAAGTGCGAAAAAACTAATCAAAAATTGTCAATCTGCCGCTATTCCAGCTCTTCATTGTAGGGGAATCGAGGGGAAAGTCGAGTCGATCACTTCTGGCTTTAGAAATAGCACGACAGGCCCGTCCGGGTGCAGTGGGCAACCTTGAAGGTTGTCCATCAGCGTAGGCCGGGAGGCATACCAAGGGTTGCCAAAGGCGGTATGGGTCGAACTGCAGTTGGATAGCGCAAGTCAAGGATCAGTAAACCACCGTAGCCCTTGCAAATACCATCAGGCCCTTGAGCGTCTGAAGTTCGCGTTTTCCTTAATAAAACCTGCAGTTCGCGGCTAGATAAGACAGAGCTTCAGGTAATTGGCGTATAAGCAAGCGCCTGAGTTTGGTCTGCGGCTCAAGGTTGGCTTTGGTCGATTTGTCGCCTTTTAGCAATGGCATGGTGTCGATGTTCGGCCCGAGCGGTCATCCAGCCACCATGGATCGTGGTCTAATAATACGATGAAACGCGCTCGCCGCACTCCCCCTCTCTCGCCCACAAAATTGTCGCCCAACCAGGCTACAGCATGGCCGAACTGCTCCTTCAACTAACAGAGGGTGCTCCCATTGATGAGGAATGGGAAACCCTGCCCCCAGTGGGCAGGGAGGTCGAGTCGGCGGCAGTTACCCTGCGCACAATCAGAGCAATGCAGCGATTCATGCGCAAGCGGCAGCGGAAACGGGTCGGCAGAGGTATCAATCTGCGTCGCCTGATTGAGGAAGGGCGTGACTAAAAGCTGCACCGCCGTCACTTTGTATTCGTCGCCATAGAGAGGTTGGTTGTTACTGAGTGCTCCCCGGCCAAAGTGGCTGTTGGCCAAGGGTATTGGATCGGGCCGTAATCTGGCCTTGCCTGTCATTCAGGCCGCAGAGTAACTAACAAAGACTGGGCGATTCAGAATGGGGTAGGGCACCCTCCGCATTGGTCCTCACGATCGCAACTGGGCGGAGTAGTTTCAGGAGGTCTGCAGCCGAGAGATAACTCGGGGAACGTCACTTGGAACTAGGCCAGTGCGATAATCAACTAAGTAAAGTGACCAGCATGGTATTGAAAACCAATAGGCCAGATCATCCAACGCCAGCCATCGGACAGGTCTTGCCGATATAGGCCAACGGGTTTCGTTAGCGCTCAGCCAATCGAGAATCTCGATCTCTCGACAACGATGATTATCTCTTGAATCACGGTGGATGCTTGGGGTGACATCAATAATGCGGTCCGAAAGATCTTCTCCACCTCCGGCAGTGACTAGGTCGCGCAACTCGGTGAGGTCCCGTGTCGCGCGCCAGGAACTAGAGATGACGACCTTTACGTCGGGGCATGCACGCAAGATCTGCCAAAGTAACGGGTTGGCACAAAACATATCTCCTGGGTGCGCCTGCAGTGGATGAAGAGTTCCGTCAAAATCGAGAAATATAAGGGAGATAGGCATTGGAGAATCTCAAGAAACGGCTGCCGTTATCGTACAAACTGCAAGATTGCTTGGTTAATTGGCCGTGGAATGATCATTGATCGAGTCTTGAAGTAGCTAAGTCATGTTCAACGTCCCACCAAAAGTTGGTTGTTTTTTACTTTTACTGACCGTTCTTCGATGCGAATGCATTCGCTAAAAAGGAAAGCCGCCATTCGCAACCTTTCAGGGGGCAGCTGCTAAGCAGCGGATTCCTGTCCGATTGAGCGTCTAAGGTCAACGGCCGTTATGGCCGAATTACAGGCATTAGCGGGCCAGGGTCTAACTCTTGATCAGCAAGGAATCAGGCGATACGCCGCTTGCCGACAGCGAACTCGGCCACCCAAATCGAGATGAGGCAGTACCTGGTCGGACAGTAGGGCATACCATTCGTCTACCGTCATCGAGTCCGGTGACTCGGCGCGTAACCTGAAAAATGGTAGGCCGGTCGCCGCGATTAGGCTGTTTTTCATTGCATCGTGGCCAGCATTTTCCGGTACGTCATGAAATCGACTGTCCAGTTCAAAAACTGCTACAGGATCGCCTTCATCAGGGATGATTAGGACTGCATCAAGGCGACAATTTCTTCCATAGCGTAGGGTCTTTGCATTGATTGTATTTACTCGGTCCAATGACACAATTTGATCCAGAGGATAATTCGGTAGTGCCAGCAATCCAGGGAAACGTAGAGACAGCGCCCGCAGAAAAGTACGCTCCTGCTGACTGCGAAATACGGATCGGCAAATTCCAGAAGCATCCGAAAGCCGCCCATCCCCTAAAAACATTTGCATGATTTGCACGACCCGACGTACCTGCAGAATTGCCTGTTCTGAGGATCCGGGGACTGACTTGCATTTTGTTTTTACTGAACTCTGAGCAAGGACGCGCTCCTCTTTTCTTCTAACTTGTCTCGCTAGTTCGGATAGATCGGCAGAGTCGAGTAGGGTGGCAAGACGCAAAATCGCTTCCAGTGGCGCCACGATGCAACGGTTGAGCAATAACGAAGCGTATCGGTTTGACCAGTCATTCCTCGGAACCTCTGCATCGTCTAGCAACAGGCAAAGTCCCTCTCCACCCAGAGCCTTCAGAAAATCCCTCGGTGGGGTCGTCATGCGTTCAAAAGCGGCCAAAAATAGCTTGTGATCACGCTTGGCAAGCAGATGTTGAAGGTGCTGCACATCCAGAGAGGTCTGGCTATCGTCCACGGTCTCGTCGTCTTGAAAATCTAAGTCTCAATGGTACGTTTCGAGCGAGCAATTGTCACTTATAGAGCGTGGCTTTAAAGTGGTCGCTTGCCTAGCATCCGCTGATCATTTCAAGACAGCGGAACGTGCCTTCTACCGACCCGAAAACCTTATTTGGCCGACGCCTTGCCATGCTGCGCAAGGAGAAGGGCTGGTCGCAAGAACAATTGGCGCTACACAGTGGATTGGCACGAAGTTATGTCGGTGGTGTCGAGCGCGGGCAACGCAATATTGCCCTCGAAAATATCGTCAAATTGGCTAATACACTGGAAATCACGCCATCAAGATTGATGGATTTCTCAGAGTAGGAGAGAGTACTGTTTTCCGCTTATCGGCCTTGTGTTGAGCGCCACCTGAGGCCGAGATTCTGATTGGGCCGGACCATTTTTGCCTATGCCATAGCTGGGTCTATAAGCTAATAAACAATCATTCGTTCTGCCGGGCCGTGCTCTTTCCTAGACTTCGTTGCACATCAATCCAACGGAGTCCCCCATGAAACTCAAATCCATCGTTGCCGCCTTACTGGCGACCTCGGTGCTGGTCGGCAATGCGCTGGCCGCCGACATTTCCCTGCTCAACGTTTCCTACGACCCGACGCGCGAGTTGTATCAGGAGTACAACGCGGCCTTCGCCAAATACTGGAAGGGCAAGACCGGCGACAACGTTACCATCAACCAGTCGCATGGCGGTTCCGGCAAGCAGGCGCGCGGCGTCATCGACGGACTGGAGGCTGATGTCACGACCCTGGCCCTGGCCTACGATATCGATGCCATCGCCGACAAGGGGCTGATCCCGGCCGACTGGCAGAAGCGCTTGCCGAACAATGCCTCTCCCTATACCTCGACCATTGTCTTTCTGGTCAGGAAGGGCAACCCCAAGGGTATCAAGGACTGGGGCGACCTGGTCAAGCCCGAGGTGTCGATCATCACGCCGAATCCGAAGACTTCCGGCGGCGCGCGCTGGAACTACCTGGCGGCCTGGGCCTATGCGCTGGAACAGCCGGGTGGCACCGAGCAGAAGGCCAAGGAGTTTGTCGGCCAGGTCTTCCGTAACGTCAAGGTGCTCGATTCCGGGGCGCGGGGTTCGACCACCACCTTTGTCGAACGTGGCATCGGCGACGTGCTACTGGCCTGGGAGAACGAAGCCTACCTGTCGCTGAAGGAACTCGGCGACAAGTTCGAAATCGTCACCCCGTCGTTGTCGATTTTGGCCGAGCCGCCGGTCAGCGTGGTCGACAAGACGGTCGACAAGCGCGGTACCCGCAAGGTGGCGCAGGCCTATCTGGAATACCTGTACTCGCCGGAAGG
>JAGTRX010000175.1 GCA_018262285.1 Pseudomonadota bacterium
AACTAAACACACGGCCCCGAAAAAGACACAAATTCAAAACCCCCATGGAGGTCTATCATGGGTCCTGAGACTTGTTGCACTTCAACGTTGAATCTAAGGTTGATGGGATTTTCAAAAATGATCATAGCAAAACAGGCTGCTATACCTACGCTTCCGCAGAAGGTTGAACATGCAGAATAAATAGTGACTGGTAAAGTAGTACAGGCCAACATCTCATATGGGAATTCGGATGGATACCGAATTTTAAGCGCATACGATGTGCAACCTAGAAAAGAAGATTTAACTGCCATTGTTACAATGAAAGTTGAAAAAATAATCAAGTGGCCAAAAAATATGGCACATCTGCCATATGTAAACATTGCTTATGATATAAATAAAAAATACGGCGGGCTTTCGATGCCGGAAATTATTCAAAAAATCAGTCTAGACAATTCAATATGGTTTATAAGACCAAACTCACTCCCTGTTATTAATAAAAAAAGCAATTATTCAGATTACCCATTTTTCAAATTAACCATATATCCTGGCCTTGATTACTTTGAGCCAGAACCAATTGAGCGTTTGCCAGAGGTGCGCAAGGAGTTGAACAAAAATCGCTCCATCTTCAATATCATTTTAGGAGATTGATTCATGGCCGACCAGAATCCAAACCCATATCTTGCGGAAGAAAAAGCTAAGGACATAGGCCTATCAGAGACCAATTGGCTGTATAAGTTAAATAAAGGCCAAATTGTCAAATGGTCTTTGGCTAATTCTATTAATTATAACGACCTGATATTGGCCAATAATGAAACTCCATCCCAGGCGTTTGATTTCAGTATGGGTGAAAGTGAAGCTTTTAAGGCATTTCATGAAAGTAGTGTTGAATTCAGAAATATTGAGCAATTGCTAAAGACAATTGCGCAAATTGCAGACATTAAATTTGAATACACTTCCGATCCATCTCAGGCTGACATACAATTTGGCTATGCCAAGTTATTGAAAGCGCACTATAGGGGTCAGAGACAATTAGCCCTTTGATCCAAATACTTCCTATGCCCCGTCGCCCCCGCGTTCTCCTTTCTGAGTATCCGCTGCACATTGTCCAGCGCGGCATCAACCGTGAACCCTGCTTCTTCGCCGAGTAGGATTATCACTGCTACCTGCATTGGCTCGAAGAAGCGGCGCAATCTTGTGGCTGCGCGATACATGCCTATGCCCTGATGACCAATCACGTGCATCTGCTGCTCACGCCATCGGAAACAGGCACGCCAGCTCGGCTCATGCAATCGCTCGGACGACGCTATGTGCTGTACGTCAATCGTTTTTATCGCCGTACTGGCAGCCTGTGGGAAGGTCGGTACAAATCGAGCGTGGTCAATGCGGAAGATTATCTGCTGGCCTGCCAACGCTATATCGAACTCAATCCAGTGCGCGCCAATATGGTCAATGATCCGGGGCAATACCGCTGGAGCAGTTATCGGCACAACGGTTTGCAGATGAGCGATAACCGGCTCACGCCGCACCTACTTTACCTTGGCCTGGGCAAAACAGCCGAAGCGCGTTGCGCAGCTTATCGTGATCTGTTCCGCCCGCAACTTGATGCGGCGGCGGCAGAGGATATCCGTGCAGCCTTGCGCCTTGGCATGCCCTTGGGCAATGAGCGTTTTGCCGAGGCGGTGTGCCAGAAACTGGGAATCCGGCGTAATACCGGACAGCGCGGCCGGCCGGTGAAGGAAAAAGAGGTGGTGGCAAGCGCGTTGCCAGGGCAAACAGATTTTGGGTTTTGACTGGACTATTGCTCCGGCCAGCAAATGGTTGAAGTTGTCACCCTGGCGAAAGCCGGTATGACGGCGATTTCAGACTTCATCGAGCCGGATCAAGAGTCTTGGACGAGATTGCCGCGCTGGTTGTAGATGTTGTCGAACAGTTTTTCCAGCGCCGGGTTGGTGCCGCGCAGGCCGTCGACGACCTCTTTCGCCCAGTTAAAGTACTCTTCGATGCGTTTTTCCGGCCATGCCGCTGGTGGTGAGGCTATCAGGTCGCGCAGATTGCAGATTTTGTCGGCCAGTTTGACCAGTTTGGCGCGGTGGCTGATGTTTTTGGCGTGCTCGACTTGCAAGCGCTTGCGTTCGCCTTTGGGGAGCGATTTGTCGTCGGTCACTTCCAGCACGATCGCCGTGATTTCCTTGCCGAAGGTGGCTTCCAGCTCTTCGGCGCTGGCGTCGGTATCTTCAATGGTGTCGTGCAGCAGGGCGGCAACCAGCACCGTGGTATCGGCAATGCCGCCCTCGTTTTTCAGCACATTGGCCAGAGTGATCGGGTGATTGATGTAGGGGGAAGCCTGTTTGTCCTTGCGGCGCTGGTTGCGGTGTTTGTCGGCCGCAAAGGCGGTGGCGGTGAGCAGGAGGCTGACGTCGTCGCGTTTGGTAGTGTTCATCCTCACCTAACGAACTGGCGGCGATTTCGATGACACAGTTGTGTTGGCGACGGCGGGGTTTGCTGGCGTGTAGTGCCAGTTCTTTTGCCAGGAAGCTAGCACCATGTTGGGGTATTCCGGTCGACCCAGGCTGCCGTTGTAGCGGCCGAGCGCCCGGAAAAGATCGCCTTTTTCAATGTCGAGATAATGGCGCAGGATGACGCAGCCGTAGCGCAGATTGGTGCGCAGGTGAAAAAGGTTGTCGCCGGGCTGGCCGATGACCTTGAGCCAGAAGGGCATGATCTGCATGTAGCCGCGCGCACCAGCGGTGGAGACGGCGTACTTGCGAAAACCGGATTCGACTTGAATCAGGCCGAGCACCATTTGCGGATCAAGGCCGGCACGGGTGGCTTCATAGTGGATGGAACGTAGTAATTCGATGCGGTATTCGCGGTTTGGGATGCGCTTTTCCAGGCGGCGCGACATTTCAGATAGCCAGTCGGCCGCTTCCATAGGGCTTTTGAAGGAGCTGACTTGCGGCCGGCTGTCCGAAACCGCTTTCGATAGCGCTGCCTGCACGCTGGCCGAAAGCGGCTCGTATTTCTGTGCTCCGGCCATGGCCGGCGGAGCGCAAAACAGGAAGACAATCAGCAGCAGGCAGCGTTGGAGCACAGCTTCTCGCGCAGAAAGGTGACAATGTTTTCGCCGGCAATCATGCAGGCTTCGGCATCGCGACGGCCTTTGTACTCGATTTGGCCGTTCGCCAGACCGCGTTCGCCGATGACGAGGCGGTGCGGAATGCCGATCAGTTCCATGTCGGCAAACATGACGCCTGGGCGTTCGTTGCGGTCATCGAGTACCACGTCGAAACCGGCGGCCTTGAGCTCGGCGTACAGTTTGTCGCTGGCCGTTTTGACGGCCTCGCTCTTGGCATAGGCCATGGGGACGATACAGATCTCGAAGGGGGCAATGGCGGTCGGAAAGACGATGCCCTTTTCGTCGTTGCCCTGCTCGATGGCAGCGCCGACGATGCGGGTGACGCCAACGCCGTAACAGCCCATTTCCATGACCTGATTTTTCCCCTGCTCGTCGAGAAAAATGCATTGTAGTGCTTCGGTGTAGGTGGTGCGCAGCTGGAAAATATGGCCGACTTCAATGCCGCGACAGATTTCCAATTTGCCCTTGCCGTCGGGGGAAGTGTCGCCGCTGAGAACATTGCGGATATCGAAAACTTCCGGTTCGGGCAGGTCACGGCCGAAATTGGCGCCGGTCAGGTGAAAATCCGCCTCGTTGGCACCGCAGACGAAATCGCTCATGGCGGCGACGGTACGGTCGGCAATGACGCGCACTTTGCTGGAATCGACACCGACCGGGCCGATATAGCCGGGTTTGCAGCCCAGAGACTCGATGATTTCGGCTTCCGTCGCAAAACGGAAGGGTGACAGACCGTCGATTTTGCTGGCCTTGATTTCGTTGAGATCATGGTCGCCGCGCAGCAGCAACAAAATAAAGCGCTTGCCGGATTCGTCCTCATTGACGACAGCGATGGCTTTGACCGTATTTTGCAGCGGCAGGCCAAGCAGGGCGGCGACATCGGCGCAGGCGGTTTTGCCGGGAGTTGGCACTTTGGTCAGCGCTTGACTGGCGGCGCCGCGCGGCGAAGCGGGGGCAACGCCCTCGGCCAGTTCGATATTGGCGGCGTAATCGGAATCCGGGCAGAAGGCGATGGCGTCTTCGCCGGAATCGGCCAGCACGTGGAATTCATGTGAGCCGGTGCCGCCGATGGAACCGGTATCGGCGGCGACAGCGCGGAATTTGAGACCCAGCCGATTGAAAATGCGGCAGTAGGTTTCGAACATGTTCTTGTATTCACGTTCCAGATCGGCGTAGGAAGCGTGGAAGGAGTAAGCGTCCTTCATCAGGAATTCGCGGCCGCGCATGACGCCAAAGCGTGGGCGGATCTCGTCGCGGAATTTGGTCTGAATCTGGTAGAGGTTGAGTGGCAATTGGCGGTAGCTCTTGACGTCGCGGCGCACGACATCGGTAATTACTTCCTCATGCGTCGGGCCGATGACAAAGTCGCGCTGGTGTCTATCCTTGAAACGCAGCAGTTCGGGGCCGTATTTATCCCAGCGCTTTGATTCCTGCCACAGTTCGGCCGGCTGAACAGCGGGCATCAGGAGTTCAAAGGCTCCAGCACGGTTCATTTCCTCGCGGATGATGTTCTCGACCTTGCGCAAAACCTTGAGTCCGAGCGGCATCCAGGTGTAAATCCCGGCCGCAGCGCGCTTGATCAAACCGGCACGCAACATGAGTTTCTGGCTGATGACTTCGGCGTCAGATGGGGCTTCTTTGAGAGTAGTGAAAAAAAACTGCGAGGTACGCATGACGATGCTCTTGATTTCGTTGAGAAAGCAGGATTTTACACGGCAAAGCAACTTTGCATGCGACCGGCCTTTGTGAAAGAATATCGGCAACCGAAACATTCTTGGCAATTTCCACAGGGCGGCATCAAGCGCGGCGAAACGCCAGTGCAGGCGATGTACCGCGAGCTCTATGAGGAAGTTGGACTGAAGCCGGAACACGTGCGTATCCTGGGGCGGACGAAGGGTTGGCTGCGTTACGAAGTGCCGATGCATTGGATCAAGCGCGAATGGCGTGGCTCCTACCGTGGACAAAAACAGATCTGGTTT
>JAGTRX010000176.1 GCA_018262285.1 Pseudomonadota bacterium
GCAGCCGATTATCTGGTCATGGCGGCGCTGCTCATCGAGATCAAGTCGCGCATGCTGTTGCCGCGCCACAAGTCGGTTGAGGAAGAAGGGGCGGAAGACCCACGCGCCGAACTGGTACGGCGCTTGATGGAATACGAGCAGATGAAACTGGCGGGCCAGAGGCTCAATGAGGTCGGCCAGGCCGGGCGCGAGTTCTTCTGGGTTGAAACCCTGCTTGAAAAGACGGCGACGCGGGCGCTGCCGGAAGTGTGTCCGGAAGATCTGGCGGCGGCCTGGCAGGTCATCCTGCGTCAGGCCAGGCTCAAAAGCGCCCATAAAATCCGCCGCGAGGAACTTTCGGTGCGCGAACACATGGGCATCATCATGCGCCATTTGCAGAATATCGGCGGCTTTATCCGTTTCGAGGATTTGTTCGACCCGACCACCGGCGTGCCGGCCGTGGTGGTGCACTTTCTCGCCCTGCTCGAACTGGCGCGTGAGAAACTGATCGAAGTGAGCCAGGCCGAAGCTTTCGCGCCGGTGTATATTCGTTCGGCCATTCTGGAACTGGAAGAAGATGGAACTGAACACGGTTAAGCGCACCCTCGAAGCGGCGCTGCTGGCGGCGCAGGAGCCGCTGACGCTCAATCAGATGAAAACCATGTTCGACATGGAATTGTCGAACGAAGTGCTGCGCAAGCTGCTCGATGAACTGCGCGAAGAAGCGGCCGAGCGGCCGATTGAACTCTTGCAGTTGGCCTCAGGCTGGCGCTACCGCACGCGGCCGGAATTTGCCTCTTATCTGGTGCGGCTCAATCCCGAAAAGCCAGCCAAGTATTCGCGTTCCGTGCTCGAAACACTGGCCATCATCGCCTATCGGCAGCCGGTCACGCGCGGCGACATCGAGGATATTCGCGGTGTCGCCGTCAATGCGCAGGTCATCCGGATGCTGGAGGAGCGTGGCTGGGTCGACACCGTTGGTCATCGCGATACGCCGGGTCGTCCGGCACTGCTGGCCACCACCAAACAATTCCTCGACGATCTCGGGCTGCGCAGCCTGAGCGAACTGCCGTCCTTGCAAGAAATTTCGCACAATCTGGAGCTTGACCATGTCACCACCTAAAAAGACCCCGTTTCGCCGTCCGCAGACTCGGACACCAGCGCCGGCCAAAGAAATTTCCGCCGAGCGTCCGGTGCGGCGCGAAGCGGAAGATGGTGGCGAAGCACCAGCACGCGCCCGGCGCGGCAGCAACAAACCGCCAGCGCCAAGGCCGGAAGGTGGGCGGCGCGGTGGTCGCCAAGGTCAGGCACCCCGGCATCGGGGCGGGGTAGCCGATGTCGCCAAGCCGGAGCGTCTGCACAAGGTGCTGGCCGAAGCGGGCATTGGTTCGCGCCGTGAAATGGAAGAATGGATCATTGCCGGCCGGGTCAACGTCAATGGCGAAACGGCGCAAGTCGGCCAACTGGTGCAACAGGGCGATCGGGTCAAAATCAATGGCAAGCTGGTGACGCTGCATTTTTCCAGCCGGCCGCCGCGTGTTTTGATGTACCACAAGCCGGAAGGCGAAATCGTCTCGCGCGACGATCCGGATGGTCGCCCCTCGGTTTTCGAAGCCTTGCCGCGCATTCGAGGCGGCCGCTGGATTACCGTCGGCCGCCTCGATTTCAATACCTCCGGCCTGTTGATATTTACCACTTCCGGCGAACTCGCCAACAAGCTGATGCACCCCAGTTTCGGACTGATACGTGAATACGCTGTGCGAGTGATGGGCGAATTGTCGGATGATGCGAAAAAGAAACTTATTGCCGGTGTTGAGCTGGAAGATGGGTCAGCAGCCTTTTCATCGCTCGAAGACGGCGGCGGCGAAGGCTCCAATCGCTGGTATCGGGTGACGATTTCGGAAGGCCGCAACCGCGAAGTTCGCCGCATGTTCGAAGCCGTCAACTGCATGGTCAGCCGCCTGATCCGGGTGCGCTACGGCCCCTTTGCCCTGCCGCCGAGGCTGAAGCGCGGCAAGTGCTTGGAACTGGACGAAGAAGCGGTGAAGCGCTTCATGCGTGATTTGGAAAAACCAGCGGGCAGTGCCACAGAAAGCAAGCCGGAGCGGGCAAAGCGGCGGGGGTGAACTGGGATGGGGCAGACGGACGGGATCGTAAATGGCGAAAACCGTGGTCTATCCCCTATTTGCGTTTAGCAAATTAGGGGTTGGCAACCCCTTCGATCTCGGCACGTCGATCCGGCTGCAGACAATCGATAAGCTCCTTGGTCATGGCGGAACCCTTGCAGCCAACGGTGATTTTCTTGCCATAACTTTCGGTCGGGAAATTATCGCTCTTCCCTTCTGTATAGATATGGCTGGCATCTAAGCCATTGGCAACCAGATAATCCTTGATCGCCTGTGCACGCATTTCGGATAACTTCAATTTCTCTGCCGCGCTACGCCCCTCAAAGCGATCAACATGTCCAACCACAAGAATGACTTGTGGACGCAGCCCCTTGAGTGTGGCAATTAGTTGATTCAGTTTGGCCTTGTCTTCCGGACGTAGAGTCACTTTTCCGAAATCGAAAAGGGTTTCAGCATAAAAATGGCCGCCTGACTCTCCACTGGCAAGTTTCGAACAAACGATCATGCACAACACGCAGGCAAAACTCGCCAGATTTCGCCACAGTTTTTGGTTCATATCTACCTTTCCTCTCGCAAATCTGGGACAGACCACGGTTTTTGGGCACCGTGCGGACGTGTAATGTGGTCGGGACACAGAACGAGTGGAATAGGCATTCGTCGATTGTCAATAATCAGGTAACGCTTGTCAAAACAGTTTTGCCAATTACTGAAACATCGTGGCACGACTGGCAATCGTTGGGGGCAACTTGTCATCCACACTGCCTGAAACTTGTCTGGCCGACCCGGCGGCGCTAATACCCGCTGAAAAAGGCGATTTACGTCAAGGCCTGACTCCGCTATAATCCGCCGGTTAATTCCACTCGCTGTGTTGGCGAGTCTTTTTTTGGGGTGGGCGGATCGCCCATTTTTTATTTGTAGCGATGGATTTGAACGCCTTACTTGAAAAAACCGTGATTGGCCTCGGCTATGAACTCGTCGATGTCGAGTTGTCGCCGCGTGGCCGCACTATTCGCGTGTTCATCGATGCACCCGCCAAGGGGCGTGGGGTCGATGTCGAGGATTGCACCAAGGTTTCCAACCAGTTGCAACGCTTGTTTGAAGTCGAGAATGTCGACTACGACCGCCTGGAAGTCTCTTCCCCCGGTCTCGACCGCGTGGTGAAGAAAGCGGCCGATTTTGAGCGTTTTGCTGGTCAGGAAATTTTTATCCGTTTGCGCATCCCCCTCGACAACCGGCGCAACTTTCAGGGCGAGCTGCTCGGTCTGAAAGAAGGCAAAGTTGGCGTGCGACTTGAAAAAGGCGAAGTGGAACTGGAACTGACCAATATCGACAAGGCACGCTTAGTGCCGCGATTCGACTGAAGGATGAGGAGAGTTAGACCATGAGCCGTGAAATGCTGCTGCTGGTGGATGCGCTGGCGAGAGAGAAGAACGTCGGCAAGGAAATCGTTTTTGGTGCGCTTGAAATGGCACTGGAATCGGCGACCAAGAAGCGTATCCACGACGAGGCTGAGGTGCGGGTCAGTGTTGACCGCAATACCGGCAATTTTGAATCCTTCCGCCGTTGGCAGGTGGTTCCTGACGAGGAATACGTCAACGAATACCTGCAGGTGCCGATGTCCGAGGCGCAAAAGGACGATCCCGATATCGAGGTCGGGGATTTCCTGGAAGAAGCGCTGGAACCAGTCGATTTCGGCCGTATTGGCGCGCAGGCGGCTAAGCAGGTCATTCTGCAGAAAATTCGCGATGCCGAGCGTGAGCAGATCATCGCCGATTTCCTGGAGCGTAAGGAATACATTGTTTTCGGCACCATCAAGCGCATGGAGCGCGGCAATGCGGTGGTTGAGTCGGGCAAGATCGAAGCCCTGCTGCCACGCGACCAGATGATCCCGAAAGAAAATCTGCGTATCGGTGACCGCGTCCGGGCTTATCTTCTGCGCATCGACCGTGGTGCGCGTGGTCCGCAACTGATCCTGTCGCGCACGGCGCCGGAATTCGTGATTCGTCTGTTTGACGTTGAAGTGCCGGAAATCGAGGATGGCCTGATGGAAATCAAGGCCTGCGCCCGTGATCCGGGGCTGCGCGCCAAAATCGCCGTCAAGTCGAACGATCCGCGTGTCGACCCGATAGGTACCTGCGTCGGCCTGCGTGGTTCGCGCGTCACCGCCGTGCGCAACGAGATCGGTGGCGAGAATATCGACATCGTGTTGTGGTCGGCCGATCCGGCGCAGTT
The DNA here is from genome assembly GCA_018262285.1 of Pseudomonadota bacterium. GTDB lineage: Bacteria > Pseudomonadota > Gammaproteobacteria > Burkholderiales > Rhodocyclaceae > UBA1934. Next base: position 4,338 of record JAGTRX010000176.1, read on the forward strand.
CGTCATTGGTGCCTTGGCGCCGGCAGAAGTTTCCTCCATCGTTGTCGATGAGGAAAAGCACTCGATGGACGTGGTGGTCGATGAAGCCAATCTGGCTATTGCCATCGGCCGTGGCGGCCAGAATGTGCGCCTGGCTTCCGAACTGACCGGCTGGAAAATCAACCTGATGACCATGGAAGAATCCGAGAAGCGTACCGAGGCTGAACATGCCCAGATGCGTGTCGTCTTCATGGAAAAACTCGACATCGACGAAGAACTGGCCGATGTGTTGATCGACGAGGGATTCGCTTCGCTCGAAGAAGTGGCTTATGTGCCGCTGGCCGAAATGCTGGAAATCGAGGGCTTGGACGAGGATATCGTCAACGAGCTGCGCAACCGCGCCCGTAATACTCTCCTGACCGAGGCGATTGCTACCGAAGAGAAGCTCGATGG
>JAGTRX010000076.1 GCA_018262285.1 Pseudomonadota bacterium
AAAGCCAGATCTGATTTTGAGGCGGCAGCCGCCGGCCGCACTGCCGCTTCGGCGACGCAAAGCCATGCGCTGATTGTGGCGCCAATCAATGGCGTAGTGGCACGCCGCCACCTCGAACTGGGCGAAATGGCGGCGCCCGGCCGGCCGCTATTCACGCTGTACGCGCCCGGCGGGTTGCGGGTCAAGGCGAATGTGCCGCAATACCGCTTGCCGGAAATGCGCGGCGTCAAGACGGCCAAAATCGAGTTTCCCGAACTGAAACTATGGGTTGAAGCTACTGAAGTGCAGGTCTTGCCGACTGTCGATGCCAGCACCAAGACAGCGGAGGTGCGTGTTGGTTTGCCGACGACGCCGGAACACCTGACGCAGATCATGCCGGGCATGTTTGCCCGCGTCCATTTCGTCATCGGCGAAGTCCGCAAAATGACGGTTCCGACGCAGGCCGTGGTGCGGCGCGGCGAGGTGGCCGGCGTTTATGTGCAGGCGGCGGATGGCCGTCTGTCGATGCGCCAGATAAGGCTCGGCGAAACCATTGGCAGTGCGACCGAAGTGCTGGCTGGCCTGACGACGGGCGAAAAGGTGGTGACCGATCCGGTCAAAGCTGCGATTCAACTCAAAGCCGGGAAATAGCCATGGATAGGCAAGCCGTTTGCAGCCGTCCATGGTTCGCTGGTTCGCCAGGAACATTGCCCAAGCGCGTCATTGCGAGCATAGCGAAGCAATCTAGGATTGCCGCGGCCTGCCGGCCTCGCAATGACGTATTGCTTGTTTTAGGCAATTTGGTGTCATTGCCATGAACAAGCCTGGCGCCCCTCTCGGCATTTCCGGACGCATCGCGGCGCTGTTCCAGGATTCGCGCATGACGCCCTTGCTGGCGCTGGTGGCTTTTCTGCTCGGCCTCTTTGCCACATTGGTGACACCACGCGAGGAAGAGCCGCAGATCGACGTCACCATGGCCGATGTCATCGTCCCCTGGCCGGGCGCTTCGGCCAAGGATGTCGAAAACATGGTGGCGCGGCCGGCCGAGCAGGTGTTCTCGCGCTTGCACGGCGTACAGCACGTTTATTCCATGTCGCGCCCGGATGGCGCCGTGATTACCGTCCAGTTCGATGTCGGGGTCAAATATAACGACGCCGTACTGCGCCTGTACGATACCGTGCATTCGCACAAGGACTGGCTACCGCCCAATCTGGGCGTCTTCGAGCCGATCGTCAAGCCGCGCGGCATCGATGATGTGCCGATTGTTTCGCTGACCTTCTGGACAAAAGATCGGGCGCGCACGGCCTTCGAATTGCAACAAGTGGCACGGGCGGTCGAAATTGAATTGAAGCGGATCAAGGGTACGCGCGACATTTCCACCCTCGGCGGACCGGATCACGTCATCCGGGTGCAGATGGACGCGGCCCGCATGAATGCGTATGGCGTGACGCCGCAGGATCTGGCGGCAGCGTTGAAAGTCTCGAACGCCCTGCAATCCTCCGGCAACCTGACCGCCAATAACCGCGAGATGCTGGTGCAGACCGGCACCACCCTGGAAACGGCCGCCGATGTCAAAAAACTGGTGGTAGCGGTGCATGATGGCAAGCCGGTGTTCATCGGCGATATCGCCAAAATCGAGGATGGCCCTGATCAGCCGCACCGCCTGGTCTGGCATAACAGCCGCGAAGGTGAGTTTCCGGCGGTAACCGTGCAAATTTCAAAACAACCCGGTGTCAATGCCGCTGATGTCGCCAGCGCCGCCATCAAGCGGGTCGAGAGCCTGAAAGGTACGGTGATTCCGGAAGGCGTCGAGGTGACGGTGACGCGCAATTATGGCGAAACGGCGACCGACAAGGCGCAAAAGCTGATCGGCAAGCTGGTGTTTGCGACGGCCTTTGTTGTGCTGCTGGTCTTCTTCGCGCTGGGTTGGCGCGAGGCCGTGATTGTCGGCGTGGCGGTGACACTAACGCTGGCAGCAACCCTGTTTGCCTCCTGGGCATGGGGCTTCACACTGAACCGCGTCTCCCTCTTCGCACTGATCTTTTCCATCGGCATTCTGGTCGATGACGCCATCGTCGTGGTCGAGAACATCCATCGCTGGCAGGCATTGCATCCGGAAAAACCCCTGCTCGAAATCATTCCGCCCGCCGTCGATGAAGTCGGTGGGCCAACCATTCTGGCGACGATGACGGTCATCGCCGCCCTGCTCCCTATGGCCTTCGTCACCGGGCTGATGGGGCCTTACATGAGCCCGATCCCGATCAATTCGTCGATGGGGATGGCGATTTCGCTGGTTGTGGCTTTTGTTGTGACACCTTGGCTGGCCGCAAAGTTGTTGCGTCATCATGCGGCAGCGCATGGTCCGTCCAAACTGGATGAGAAACTCGACAGCAGCTTCCGTCGCTTGCTGACGCCTTTCCTCGATGATCAGCGTGGCGCTTCGGCACGCCGCAAACTGGGCATCGCAGTGGCCTTGCTCATTCTCGGTTCGGTTTCACTGGCGCTGGTGCAACTGGTGGTACTGAAAATGTTGCCCTTCGACAACAAGAGTGAATTCCAGGTCGTGCTCGACATGCCGGTCGGCACACCGGTCGAAGAAACTGCCAGGGTGCTGGCCGAAATCAATACCGAATTGCTGAAAGTGAAGGAGGTAACGCATACGCAGGCCTACGCCGGCACGGCCAGCCCGATCAATTTCAACGGTCTGGTACGGCAGTATTACCTGCGCGCCGCCCCGGAACGTGGTGATCTGCAGGTCAATTTGGCCGACAAGGCGCATCGTTCGCGCCGCAGCCACGACATTGCCATCGGCGTGCGCGAAGCGGTCGAAACCATAGGCCGCAAATATGGCGGCAACGCCAAGGTGGTTGAAGTACCGCCCGGCCCGCCGGTGCTCTCCCCCATTGTGGCAGAAGTGTACGGCCCGGATTACGCCGGCCAGCAAGCGGTGGCCAAGACGGTGCGTGCCGCTTTCGCGGCGACCAAGGACATCAATACCATTGACGATACCGTCGATGCCGATGCCGACAAAACGGTGCTGCACGTCCTGCAAAGCAAGGCGGCGCTGTTGGGCGTGGCGCAGAGCGATATCGTCGAGGTCGTGCGCATGGGGCTGGCCGGCGTCGATGTCACGCCGGTCAGAAACGCCAACAGCAAGTTCGAGATTCCGGTACGCATCACCTTGCCGGCGGAAAAACTCTCCAATCTCGATGCCGTCCTGCAACTGAAAGTCCGCTCACGGCAGGGAACGCTGGTTTCCGTCTCCGAACTGGTCGAAGTACGTCGATTGCCACGCGAAAAAACCATTTATCACAAGGACTTGCTGCCAGTGGTCTATGTCGTCGGTGACATGGGTGGCAAGCTGGACTCGCCGCTGTATGGCATGTTCGACATCCGCAGCAAGCTCAAGGGCAAGGCGCTGGAGCAAGGCGGTACGCTGAGCGACACCTTCATCACGCAGCCAGAGGACAATTACGCCGGTTACAGCCTCAAATGGGACGGCGAATGGCAGGTGACGTTTGAGACCTTCCGCGACATGGGTCTGGCCTACGCGGTCGGTCTCATCCTGATCTACCTGCTGGTGGTGGCGCATTTCGGCTCGTATCAGGTGCCATTGGTCATCATGGCACCCATTCCGCTCACCATCATCGGTGTCATGCCGGGGCATGCGCTCATGGGCGCGCAATACACCGCCACGTCGATGATCGGCATGATTGCACTGGCGGGAATCATCGTGCGCAATTCGATTCTTCTGGTCGATTTCATCCGGCAGCAAGTCGCCCTGGACATGCCATTCAAGGAAGCGGTTGTGCAGTCGGCGGCAGTGCGCGCCAAGCCCATCGCCCTGACCGGGCTGGCCGCCATGCTCGGCGCTCTTTTCATCCTCGACGACCCGATTTTCAACGGGCTGGCCATCAGCCTGATTTTCGGCATTTTCGTGTCGACACTGCTGACACTGGTAGTGATTCCAGTGCTGTATTACGCCGCTTTCCGGCCGAAGAGTGTCGTGGTGGAACCGGAAAGCGCGCCGAGCGTCAAAACTGAAAAAGAATCAAACCAAGGAGAGGCATCATGACCATCGAACGCATCATCCGCATCATGGCCGGCAGTTTTGTGCTGATCTCACTGGCGCTGGGAGTCGAGGGCAGCCCGATATTTGTCTCGAAGTGGTTCCTGCTCCTGACCGCCTTTGTCGGCTTCAACCTCCTGCAAAGCGGCTTTACCCGCTTCTGCCCGGCAGAAAAGATACTGCAGAAACTGGGCGTCAAACGCTGCTGTTAACAGGGTTTCTGTAGCGAACGTGGCTGCGCATCAGTAATGTGTCAGCGCATCATATTGGGCGTCTATAGATAGAAATGCTAGCGAGTTATTACACCTTAGGAACCAGGGATTATTAAGGCAGCGATCGTTGGTTTGGAGATTGTGTGCTGGTCGAGCATCAAGAAAACAACTCGGTCGTCTTTTCATGGAACTCAGTTGCTTCTTGCAGCTTCCATTGCACCCTCGAGACGGTGAAATCCATCTTATTTGTTAGGTATCACAGGAGACCACATGCGCGGCCGTTGCCTCTGCGGAACAGTCAAGTTTGAAATCGACGGGGATCACTTCAAGCTTTATCAATGCCATTGCACCCTTTGCAGGAGGCAGGGCGGTTCGCTGTCCAATACCGCTACTATCGTCCCTAACAACCACTTTCGCTGGCTCCATGGTGAAGAGTTTATTTCATCGTGGAAGCATGAGAAGGGCTTTCGCTCCGATTTTTGTTCCACCTGCGGGTCTCCCGTACCCAATCCACTCAGGATTATGCCCTATATTTGGGTTCCCGCCGGGCTTCTTGAGAATGGTGGGCAGCTCGAAATCGTTGCCCATTTATGCACAGGATTCAAAGCGTCCTGGGACGCTATCCCCCTTCAAGGCGCGTGCTATGACGAGTTGCCAAATCTCTCCGAGTTGATTGCGCTAATCCATGAGGAAAAAACGAGCCAGTCTTATCGGTAAAAATGGCAGTTTTGTGTAGATTCAAACGGCGTTTTCCAAAATTCCGTAGGTCTGGTTGTAGCTGGCCAGCGCCTTGGCTACCTGACCGGTTGGCTTGACCGGATCGCCGAGTCCAAATTCCGCCTGCAGCGCGGTCTTGTTGTCGGCGAAGTAATCGATGACGCGATCCAGATTGTCGAGCCGGTTGAGGATGAAATTACCCTTGGAAATGAGCAATTCCGCCGATCTGGCGAAATTGGCGCTGAATTGTTGCAGCGCATTGACGGCACCTGTCTTATTGCTGGCGAGTACTGAATCCAGTTTGGCGCTATCGAATGTCGCCAGTTTGGTGTTGGGATCAATGCTGAAACCAAGGTCGCTCAGGCCGCGTATTCCATCGGCAGCGCCATTGAAGATGTTCTTGATGCTCTGGTCGAGTTCGTAACGGGCAACCTGTGCCGCCTGGGTGCCGGCCAGCAAGCCGTCCGATTGCATTTCCTCGTCGAAGTGCTGCCTCCATTCGTTGTACTGGCTGGCGAAATTTTGCAGTTGGGTTTTGATGTCGTCGTTGCTGGTCGATGCGCTGATGTTGCCCAGGCTCTTGCCATTGACCTGCATCCCGGAGAGGTAGGATTTCATCTCGTTTAGTTGCGAAAACTGGGCTTTGTAGATGACGTCATTGTTGTTGATGAGGCTCATCATGTTGTAAGCCGATTCGGGGTCGAACAGCGCGGTATTGCGGCCGGTGGCTGAGAGACCATTAACCTGAGCACTCTCGGCGGCTTTCGAGGCTTGCGAAGTGGACGACGCTTCGAGCGAAGCCAGCAGCGCGCCGAGGCTGTTCGGATCATCGGCCTTGTCTGTGCCAAGGGCGGAACCTGTCAGCATGCCGATTGTCTGTGACTGAAGGTTGGCCATGCTCACTTTGAGCGTGGTGGAAAAGCTGTCCGCGCTCGCATCACCAGCCTGATTCAGTTTGCTCAGGCTCGTTTGCAGCTTTGCGTTGCTCAGCTCAAGCAGGGAATAGTTGAAACCTGTTTTTGATGATTCGTTGACTGACATAGTGCCTCCTGCTGGCATGGAACGACATCCTTGATGTATCAGTATCAGCAAAAAACAGGCCAGTTACAAGGAGAGCTGTTTTTACTGCGCTCGCTGACTGCTGGAGATGGCGGCGGCAAAAAAGGCCGTTTTCGGGCGGCAAATTCTGCCTTGCCGGGAGCGCCGACCGTTATTTGGGGATAAGCAGCTCAAATGTCGTTATTCCGCTTTCGGAATGCACACACACCTCGCCGCCATGCGCTTGAACAATGGAGCGGGTAATGGCCAAACCCAGCCCGGTGCCCTCGGTGAAACGTTGCCGGGAAAAATCGACGCGGTAGAAACGGTCGAATAGCCGGGGCAGGTGCTCGGACGGAATGGTTTCTCCGGTGTTTTGTATTGTCAGCTTCACCGCCGTTCCGACCTCCTGCAGACTGACAGTGACTCGTCCGTCCTTGGGCGTATGGCGGATGGCGTTTGAAAGCAGGTTGTTGATGGCCCGGCGCAGCATCAGGCGGTCGCCGGAAACTGTGCCGCTGCCCGAGCAGGACAAAGCAATTCCCTTTTCCTCGGCCAGAACGCCGTAATAGTCGATGACTCCCCGCACTTCTGCCGCCAGATCGACCTGTTCCCGTTGCGGAATGATCTGGTGGTTATCCGCTTTGGCCAGAAACAGCATGTCGGCGATCATGCGCGACAGGCGCTCGAATTCTTCGGCGTTCGAGGCGAGGATGTCGCGGTATTCGTCGGGGCTTCTGGCTTTTGACAGCGTGACCTGCGTTTGCGTCAACAAATTGCTGACAGGGGTGCGCAGTTCATGCGCCAGATCGGAAGAAAAGTCCGACAGACGCCGGAAAGAATCCTCCAGCCGCGCCAGCATTGCGTTCAGGGTTTCGGCCAGATCCGCCAGTTCAACCGGAATAGCGTCGGCAGAAAGGCGTGAATCGAGGCGATGCGCGGTGATGCCGGCGGCCTCCTGCCTGATGGCCTGCAAGGGCGCCAGCCCGCGCCGCACGGCGACCCAGCCGAGAAAACCCGTCAGTAAAGTCGCCAGAACTACAAATGTCCACAAGGTGATCCGGAACGAGTGCATGAAATGTTCGTGGTGCGAGATGTCGATGGCGACTGCGACAAGCGCCGGTTCGCCGGCAATGCCGGTATCGATTTGTCTTGATATTCCGCGTAGCGGCTGACTTTCCCTGGTTTTCCAGGCGATGGGATGTCCGGCTGGCTTGTCCAGCAGGGTTTGAGGGAAATTCGCCCCAGTGCTGGCAAACAGCAGTTGTCCGCCCGCTGTCACGACGGCCAGTACCAATTCCCGCTCGCCGCCCAGCAAGGCATGCAGTTGTTGCCCAGCGGCATCCATTTTCTGCCGGGAGTTGATCTTGGCCAGCACCTGCCGGGCAAGTTCCAGCTTGCCATTGAGCACTTCCATGTCCTGTTCGACAAAATGCTGTTCGACCGATGCGCCAATCAGCAAGCCAAGCAACAGCAAAACAGCCGTCGATGCCGAGGCGAAGAGCAAAGTCAGCCGGAAGGTAATCGATTTGCGGCCAGACAGCATCACGCGGCCACTTCCAGCACGTAACCCATGCCACGTGCGGTATGGATGAGTTTGGGTTCAAAGTTATCGTCAATCTTGGCGCGCAGGCGCCGGATGGCCACTTCGATGACATTGGTGTCGCTGTCGAAATTCATGTCCCAGACCTGCGAAGCGATTAGCGAGCGGGGCAGCACCTCGTCCTGTCGCCGCAGCAGCAATTCGAGCAGCACGAATTCCTTGGCGGTCAGGTCAATGCGCTGGCCGGAGCGCGTCACTCGCCGCCGCAGTGGGTCCAGTTCGAGATCGGCAATGTGCAGCACCTCCGCTTCCTTCGGTTTGTTTCGCCGTAGCAGGGTGCGGATGCGCGCCAACAACTCGGAAAAGGCAAAGGGTTTGACCAGATAATCGTCGGCACCTAATTCAAGGCCGCGCACTCGGTCGGCCACTTCGTCCTTGGCGGTCAGGAAAATCACCAGCGCTTCCTTGCCGGCCTGGCGGATGGCTTGCAGCAACTGCCAGCCATCCAGCCCTGGCAACATGACATCAAGCACCAGCAGATCGTAATCGCCGGTCAGTGCGAGATGCAGACCATCGTGGCCATCCCGTGCCAGATCGACCACGAAGCCAGCCTCGCAAAGCCCTTGCTTGAGGTAATCGCCGGTTTTCGCTTCGTCTTCGACAATCAGGATTTTCATCGCGTCACTCCCTGTCGCTATTGTGCCTAGGCTTTGGCTGCACGGAGTAACATTACAGAAAAGTAATCTCCCGGTCAGCCTGCCGTCAGGTGGGTATAGGCAGTATGACTGTCACGAACTACCCTTAATTCAATCTTTCACGGAGAGATTCAACATGAAAACCCCCATGCTTGCCATTGTTGCCGCCGTACTTGCTTTCTCGCCACTGGCTCAGGCCCAGTCTTCCGGACACAACCATGCTTCCCACGCTAGCCCGGCAGCCTCTGCCGAAGTCGCTCAGGGTACTGGCGTTCTGAAAAATATTGATGCCGCCGCAGGCGTCGTCAACATCACCCATGACCCGATTCCGGCACTGAAATGGCCGGCCATGACCATGGGTCTGAAAGTACGCGACAAGAAGTTGCTCGAAGATTTCAAGCCCGGCCAGACGGTAAAATTCGGCTTGGCCAAGGAACCTACAGAATATGTCATCACCAGTCTGACGGTGGTCAAAAAGTAAGCCTTTATCAAAGCGGGAGGGTGCCATGAAACTGCCATCTTTGCTCTACCGAAGCCTGATTCTGGTTGCTCTGGCGCTGCCCGCTTTGGCCGAAGTTGGCAAAACGCCGGGCGCCAGTGTCGATAGTTTGCTCGAACTGGCGCGCCAGCAGAATCCGGAATTCGCGGCCACGCGTTATGAAGCGGCCGCTTCGGCCGAAAAAGCGGTTCCGGCCGGCGCACTCCCCGATCCCAAATTCCGCACCGAATTCCGCGACATCACCCGCATGGGCGAGCAAAACGCCACGCTGTCGCCCAGCCGGGTCGGTAGCACGCGCTATCTGGTCATGCAGGATGTGCCGTGGTTTGGCAAGCGCGACTTGAAGCGTGAAATCGCCGAACTCGAAGCCGAAGGCGTCAAGGGCCGCAGCCAGGGCACCTGGGCCGAACTGGCGGCGCGCATCAAAACCGCTTTTGCCCAGTCCTACTATTTGCATCGCAACGAGAAACTGGCGCGTGAAATCCTGGAGTTGATGATCCGCCTGGAGAAGTCGGCGCAGATTCGCTACGCCGCTGGCCTCGGCACCCAGCAGGACATCATCCGGGCGCAGGTTGAGCAGACCAATATGAAAAACGAGCTGCTGGCGCTGGAAAACGAACGCAAGCAAGTGGAAGTCAGGCTCAACGTTTTGCTGGCTCGGCCCGCCACTAACCGGTTGGCTGAACCTGAGCGCCTGCGCCCCATACCGCCACCGGTCAAGCTGGATTACGCGACGCTGGAAGAGCGCGTACGCACCCGCAACCCGCAACTCTTCACCGAAACAGCGCGACTTAAGGCCGCCGAGAAGAACCGCGAATTGACGTACAAGAACCGCTATCCCGATTTCACCTTCGGCGTTTCGCCCATCCAGTACCGCAATTCGGTCAAGGAATGGGAAGTGATGGTCGAGGTCAATATTCCCTTGCAGCAAGGCTCGCGGCGCGCCCAGGAACGCGAGTCGGAAGCCACGCTGGAAGCTGCCCGCTCCCGCCTTGATGCGGCGGCCAATCAGGTGCTCGGCGAACTGTCGGCCAATCTGGCCGGGCTCGATGCCGCGCAGCGCACGGAAAAGCTGCTGGCGACCAATCTCGCTCCGCAGGCAGAACTCAACTTTCAGGCAGCGCTGGCCGGCTATCAGAACGGCAAGATCGATTTTGCCACGCTGCTGGAAGCGCAGCGGCAAATCCGTCAGGCCAGACAAAACCAGATCAAGGCGCAGGCTGAGGCACAACTGCGTCTTGCCGAAATTGAACGACTGCTGGGTGAAGAGCTATGAACGAGAATATTCACCACGGGGAAAACCCATCATGGCCACGCCGACGTCTCGGCGCTTTCGTGCTGGTGGCGCTGGCTGGTATCGCCCTTGGTGTTGCCGTCACTTTCCTGCTGCTGTCGGGACGTCCCGCTCCCGCCAAAAACGAAGGCAATGGCCACAACCATCCGCCAGTGACGCAAGCCGCCAAACAGCTCTACCAATGCCCGATGCATCCGACCATCATCCAGGATCATCCCGGCGATTGCCCGATCTGCGGCATGAAACTGGTGCCGATGGAAGCGGCAGCGGCAACCCCGGCGCAAACTGCCGCCGCAGAATCCAGGGAAAAGAAGCCACGCAAGCTGCTTTATTACCGCAACCCGATGGGTCAGCCGGACACCTCGCCTGTGCCCAAAAAGGACTCAATGGGCATGGACTATATTCCCGTCTACGAGGACGAAGTGGATGGCAGTGCACCGGCCGAAGGGCTGGCCGTGGTCAAGATCGACCCGGATCGACAGCAACTCATCGGCCTCAAGACGGTCGCTGCCAAGCAAGGTTCCGTTGGTAGCGTCTGGCGTACCAATGGCCGGCTGGCCGTGGACGAAACCCGCATCCATCACCTCAACGTCAAATTCTCCGGCTTTGTCGAAACGGTACACGCCGGTTTCATCGGCCGCTTCGTGCAGCGTGGCGAGCCGCTTTTTTCCATTTACAGTCCCGAACTTCTGGTGGCGCAGCAGGAATTTGTGCTGGCGCTCAGCGCTCGCGGCTTGCCCGGCAACGACGATCTGGTTGCCGCCTCGCGCCGCCGTCTGCAGTTGTGGGATATCTCATCAGCCGACATCGCCCGCCTGGAAAAAACCCGCAAGGCCGAACGCGTCATTACCATCCGCGCCCCGGCCACCGGCGTCGTAGTCAAAAAGGATGTCGTCCCCGGTATGAAAGTCGAGGCCGGCGCCATGCCTTACGAAATCGTCGATCTTTCCAGCCTCTGGGTGCTGGCCGATGTCTACGAAACCGAATTGGCGCAGGTTAAGGTTGGCATGCCGGCCACGCTGACGCTGAAAGGTGTGCCCGGCAAGACCTATGAAGGGAAGGTCGCCTTTATTGATCCTTTCCTCGACCCCAAGAGCCGCACCGCCAAACTCCGCCTTTCCTTCGCCAATACGGACGGCAGCCTCAAACCCGAAATGTTCGGCGAGGTGGTGCTGAAGACGCCGCAGCGCCAGGGGCTGCGCATTCCCACCGATGCCGTGATCGATTCCGGCACCCAAAGCGTGGTGTTCGTCGCCCTAGGCAATGGCAAGTTCGAGCCGCGCCAAGTGCAGCGTGGCGCCACAGATGGCGATCAGGTGGAAATTCTCAGTGGCCTGAAAGAGGGTGAGCAGGTCGTTACCCGCGCCAATTTCCTGATTGATTCCGAATCGCGGCTGAAGGCCTCGCTGCAGGCGATGAGTGGGGGCAAGAAATGAGGCGATCCCCCTCTCCCCCAGCCCCTCTCCCGCAAAGGGGAGAGGGGAGTATTCGAAGTTCCCTCTCCCCTCGCGGGAGAGGGTGGCCGCAGGCCGGGAGAGGGGGGAGGCCATGATCAAAGCCATCATCCGCTTCAGCGCCGAGAACCGCTACCTAGTCGTGCTCGCCGTGCTGGCAGCGCTGATGGGGTCTTGGTGGACGATGCGCAATATCCCGCTCGATGCCTTGCCCGATCTGTCCGACACGCAGGTCATCATCTACTCCAAATGGGATCGCAGCCCGGACATCATTGAGGATCAGGTCACCTATCCGATCACGACGGCGCTTCTCGGCGCGCCCAAGGTCAAGGCCATCCGCGGCTTTTCCGACTTTGGCTACAGCTTCGTCTACGTCATTTTCGAGGACGGCACCGATCCGTACTGGGCGCGTTCACGGGTGCTCGAATACCTGTCGAAAATCCAGTCCAAGCTGCCTTCTGGCGTCAAAACCGAATTGGGGCCCGATGCTTCCAGCGTCGGCTGGGTTTTCCAGTACGCGCTGGTCGACAAGACCGGCACCCATTCTTCCGACGAACTGCGCTCCTTCCAGGACTGGAACCTGCGCTACGCCGTGCAAAGCGTTCCCGGTGTTTCGGAGGTTGCCACCGTCGGCGGACAAGTGCGCCAGTACCAGATCACCGTCAATCCAAACTCTTTGGCCGCCTACAAAATTCCGCTCGAAACGGTCATCAATGCAGTGAGGCAGGGCAATAACGATGTCGGCGGTCGGCTGATTGAACTGTCTGGCCGCGAGTACATGGTGCGCGGGCGTGGCTACGTCAAGTCGATTGCCGATCTCTCAACGTCATCCAGCGCGTCAAGACCAAGCTGGAGGAACTGAAGCCTTCGCTGCCCAAAGGCGTCGAGGTCGTCACCACCTACGACCGTTCCGACCTGATCGAACGCGCCATTTCCACGGTAAAGTGGAAACTGGTCGAAGAAATCATCGTCGTTTCGCTCATCATCCTGCTTTTCCTGTGGCATATTCCGAGCGCCATCGTCCCCATTGTCACCATCCCGGTCAGCGTCGCGCTCGCCTTTATTCCCATGTATTTCATGGGGCTCAACGCCAACCTGATGTCGCTGGCCGGCATTGCCATTTCCATCGGGGTGCTGGTCGATGGCGCCATCGTTGAGGTCGAGAACGCCTACAACAAAATCCACCACTGGGACGTCGGCGGCCGCAAGGAGAGCTTTTACAAAATCCGCCTCGAAGCGCTAATGGAGGTGGGGCCGGGCGTCTTTTTCTCACTGCTGGTCATCGCCGTCGCCTTCATGCCGGTATTCACGCTGATCGACCAGGAAGGCCGTCTCTTCCGGCCGCTCGCTTATTCCAAGAATCTGGCCATGGCCATCGCTGCCGTTCTGGCCATCACGCTCGACCCGGCCATGCGCATGATGTTTGCCCGCATCGACCCCTTCCTGTTCAAGCCACGCTGGCTGGCCAAGGTGGCCGACACCCTGTTCATCGGCCAATACCATTCGGAAGAGAAGCACCCGATCAGCGCCTTTCTGCACCGCATTTATGAGCCGCCGTGCCGTTTCGTGCTGCGCCACCCGTGGGCGACCATCGCCGCCAGTGTGCTGCTCTTCGCCACCACCATTCCCATTTATATGAAGCTCGGCTCCGAATTCATGCCGCCGCTGCGCGAAGGCACCATCCTCTACATGCCGTCTGCTGTGCAACCCGGCATGTCGGTGGCCGAGGCGCAGAAAGCGCTGCAGATTCAGGACAAGATTCTGATGACCTTCCCGGAAGTCGAGCGTGTGTTTGGCAAAGCCGGCCGTGCCGACACCTCGACCGACCCGGCGCCGTTCACCATGATGGAAACCACCATCATCCTGAAGCCCGAGCAGCAATGGCGCGAAACGCCGCGCTGGTACTCGTCGTGGGCGCCGGAATGGCTGAAGGGCATGCTGCGCGCTTTCTGGCGTGACAAAATCAGCGAGGATGACCTGAAGAACGAGATGGACGCCGCGCTCCGTCTGCCGGGCATCTCCAATGCCTGGACCATGCCGATTCGCGGCCGTCTCGACATGCTGTCGACCGGCATCCGCACGCCGGTCGGCATCAAGGTCAGCGGTGCCGATCTGGCCGTTATCGAACGCACTGCCAAGGAAATCGAGGCTGTCGTGCAGAAGGTGCCGGGAACGCGCAGCGTGTACGCCGAACGCGTCGCCGGCGGCTATTTCCTCGACTTTGTGTTGAAGCGCGACCAGTTGGCGCGTTACGGATTGTCGGTCGATGACGCCAACACGATGGTACTGACCGCCGTCGGCGGCGACAACCAGAGCACCGCCATCATGGGCCGCGAGCGTTACGGCATCAACGTGCGCTACGCCCGCGACTACCGCGAGGACGTGCAGTCGCTGCGGCGCGTTCTGTTGCCACTACCGGGTGGCCAGGGCCAGATTCCGCTCGAAGAAATCGCCGCCGTCGAAATGGTGCAGGGTCCGGCGATGATCCGTGACGAGAACGGTCTGCTGGCCGGTTACGTCTATGTCGATTTCGATACTTCCAAAACCGATGTTGGCAGTTATGTCGAACAGGCCAAGAAGGCAGTCGCCGCCAATGTACAACTGGCCACTGGCTATAACCTGGTGTGGAGCGGCCAGTACGAAAACATGCTGCGCGTCACCGAGCGCCTGAAACTCATCGTGCCGCTGACGCTGGCGCTGATCTTCGCGCTGCTCTACATGAACACCAAGTCGGCCATGAAGGCGTCCATCGTCATGCTGGCGGTGCCGTTCTCGGCCATTGGCGCTGTCTGGCTGCTCTGGTTCCTGGGCTACAACATCTCCATTGCCGTCTGGGTCGGCATGATCGCACTGATGGGCCTCGATGCCGAAACGGGGGTCTTCATGCTGCTCTTCCTCGACCTGTCGCACGACGAAGCCAAGAAGCGCGGCCAGTTGAACAACGAGAAGGAGTTGATCGAAGCCATCATCCACGGCGCCGTCAAACGGGTGCGCCCGAAAGCGATGACCGTCTGCGCTGCCATGATCGGCCTCTTGCCGATCATGTGGGCGACCGGTGCCGGCGCTGACCTGATGAAGCGCATCGCCGCGCCTATGGTCGGCGGCCTCGCCACCAGTTTCCTGCTCGAACTGCTGGTCTATCCGGCCGTCTATTTCCTGTGGAAGCGGCGCGAATTTATCAAGCCGGCGCTCCCTGATCCCGCTCAAGCCTGATTGCCTTACGAAGGGAAGGGGGCTTGCCCATTCGCAAGGCAGCGATGGCGGGTCTGCGGCGTCAGCTTTTTTTGCTATGCTAGCCTCTTTCCAATAGCTGGCGCCGCGGCCTGGGCTAGCGGACACTATTTACGGAGTAGTACCTATGGCCTCTTTGCAAGAGCAGTTTTTGAAAGCCGGCTTGGTCGACAAAAACAAAGTGAAACTGGCCAACCAAGAAAAAAGCAAACAGAAGAAGGTCGAGCGCCGGACCGGCATGCAAACTGTCGATGAAGCGCGCTTGGCCGCACTCGAAACGCAACGCAAGAATGCCGAGAGAGCCCGTGAACTCAATGCCCAGCGCGATGCGGCCGCCACCCAAAAAGCGATCGTGGCGCAAATTGTTCAGATGGTGCAGAAAAATCGCCAGAGCAAGGGCGCTGGCGACATTGCCTACAATTTTACCCACGACAATAAAATCAAACGGCTATATGTGTCGGCCGCAGTCCAGGCGCATTTGATGGCCGGGCGCCTGGTGATCGTCTGTCAGGGCGACACCACCGAATTGGTACCAAAGGTTATCTCCGACAAGATCGCTGAGCGCGATGCCTCGCTTGTCGTGCGGGTGAACAAGACCAGCGCCGAGATTGATGCGGACGATCCCTATGCCGCCTTCCAGATCCCGGATGACTTGATGTGGTAGCTCGGGCGCTTGCCTGGCACAGCGGCAAGAACATCATCGGAAACTGCAAATCTCAGTGGTGGGTATTGATCTTGAGGTCGACTTCCAAACCCGAAACGGTATCGAGAACTTCATTGATCACAGCGCTATGGGCATCAGACCATTCCGCTTCCGGGTCTGTCGATGTTGTCGCCAACGGTGCCAGATCAAAATCAACATATTGCGCACCGATTTTGAGTACCTGCATTCCCGAGGGGTGTTCGACCACCTCCCAGTCATCGGGAACTTCAAGCTCGGCGTGAATCATTACCGTCAGTCTTTTCATGCGACATCTCCTTGAAAACATGACCAGTCTAGCAGCCTTGAGGCAGTATTTTGCCAATGCGGTGTTCTTTAGCCAGCGTGGAAGATCGCCAGACAATGAAGATTGCGTAAAATGCAGTGCGCACAGGGCTGGCATCACTTTTCCGGATTCTACTAAAAGGCAAAAACTTCCATCATGACTCACGCAACACACGTCACCCCTGAAACATTACAACAGCTTATTGATGACTCCGAGAATCCCTTGCTGATTGACTTCATGGCAGAGTGGTGTGGTCCTTGCCAGAGCATGGCGCCTCATCTTGAAGCCTTTGCAAAGGCGCGAGCAAAGGAAATCACGGTGGTCAAAGTGGATATAGACGCCTACCCGAGCGAGGCGGCTCGATTTATGGTGCGATCTGTGCCCACACTAATTTTGCTGCACGATGGCCGGGTTCTGGGGGTGCATTCTGGCGCCTTGTCTGAGTCGCAGTTGTCGAAGTTCGTTGACGCCAACCTGGCGGGATAACGGATGGTATGTTCGTAATCGGGACAAGCAAGCTTTACGGCATCATCAGGCTGCCAAGGCTTGTTGTCTTTGCTACCATCCAAGATTAGATCGGCTCTCGGAACTGAGGCTCGAAGCAATCTCAACGTTTCCTACGATCCAACGCCAGAGCTTTATCAGGATATAAATATTGCGTTCGCCAAGCAGAGAGCATCGCCATCTGCCAGCCGCCATCCGGTCACTTGTGGCTGAGTTTGTCACGAATGATATGACTGGCAATCTTGGTGTCGAGGTTATCCGGGGCCTTGGGGGCCAGCTTGAACATTTCGGCAGCCAGTTCCTTGTCGAAGTGCAAAATGTGGTCGATCAGCCAGTTGCCGAGAAAATCATGCACTGAAGACCCGACATTCCATTTCAAGTCGGACTCTGCCTTGAAGTCGAGCATGGTCTTCAAAAACTTGGCGTGCTGCGCCTTGTGCGCGGCCATGTTGGAATACCTGTGGGTGACCATCAGGCGCTCCTCCATGGAAAAATGGGTAATCGCGTAGTTGAGCAG
>JAGTRX010000177.1 GCA_018262285.1 Pseudomonadota bacterium
GCATTGGGAAAGTTGAGCGCGGCCAGGATGGCAAGACAGCCGGAGCCGGTGCACAAGTCGAGAGCGTTTTCGATGCTCCAGGGATCATCCACCCATGGGGCGAGTTGTTCTTCCAGCAATTCGGCGATGAAGGAGCGCGGCACGATGACCCGTTCGTCAACATAAAAGCGGTATTCGCCCAACCAGGCTTCCTGGGTTAGATAGGCGGAGGGCAGGCGTTCCCGGGTGCGGCGCTCGATGATGTCGAGCACGGCTCGACGTTCCTCGGCCAGGAGATGGGCGTCGAGGAAGGGTTCCAGCCGGTCAAGCGGCAGATTGAGCGTGTGAAGAATGAGATAAACCGCCTCATCCCAGGCGTTGCCGGTGCCATGCCCGAAAAATAGCTGCGCCGCGTTGAAACGGCTGACAGCATAACGTAGCAGGTCGCGGACTGTTTTCAGTTCCTGGATGGTTTCAGTCAAGGCCTGGTTCATGTGGCTGACTGCTCCTCGCTGCCGTCATCAAGGTTAAGGGTGAATTCCTTGAAAGAGGCACCACCCTCGTCGGTAGAGTCGAAATCGATCGAGTTGGAAACTTTCTTTTCCTCTTTGCTGTTCATATTGCCCATTTCGGAGTTATTGATCAGCCAGGACAGATTGGTTGGCGAATCGGCATTGGCCAAGGCTTCGTCCAGGGTGATGATGTTTCCCTTGTAGAGACGGAACAGATCCTGCTCGAAGGTCTGCGAGCCGGGTGAGAGCGATTGCTCCATGGCTTCCTTGATACCCTGGACTTCACCCTTTTCAATGAGTTCGGAAATGTGGCGGGTATTGAGCAGGACTTCGGCGGTTGGGGTGCGCTTGCCATCGGGTTTCCTGACCAGGCGTTGTGAAATGATGGCGCGCAGGGCAACGGAAAGATCGAGGAAGAGGGCGGGGCGGTTTTCCAGCGGGAAGAAGCTGATAATGCGGTTCAGTGCGTGATAGCTATTGTTGGCGTGCAGAGTCGCCAGACAGAGGTGGCCGGTCTGGGCGTAGGCAATGGCCGCCTGCATGGTTTCCTTGTCGCGCACTTCGCCGATCAGGATACAGTCTGGTGCCTGGCGCATGGCGTTTTTCAGGGCGGCGTGCCAATCGATGGTATCCATGCCGATTTCGCGCTGGTTGATGATCGATTTTTTGTGTTTGAACAGGAATTCGATAGGGTCTTCCACTGTCAGAATGTGGCCGGAACGGCTGGCGTTGCGGTGATCGAGCATGGAAGCGATGGTGGTGGACTTGCCTGAGCCGGTGGCGCCAACGACCAGTATGAGGCCGCGCTTCTCCATAATCAGGTCGGACAGGATGGATGGCAGACCGAGGGTCGGCAGTTCCGGAATGTTGCCGAGAATGAAACGGACAACGATGGCGACCGAATTGCGCTGGCGAAAAATATTGACCCGGAAATTGCCAACGCTGGGAACGCCGAAGGAAAGATTCATTTCCATCGTCGCCTCGAAAGTCTTGGCCTGTTCGGGCGACATCAGTTCAAAGGCGATTTTTTCGATCATGTCCGGCAGCATGATCTGTTGGTTAACCGGGATGGTAACGCCATTTACCTTGATGTGGATGGCAGCGCCGGCCGTGATGAAAATGTCCGAAGCCTGTTTTTCGGACATCAACTGGAACAGTTTGTCGAGAATCATTGTTTTCTCCCCACGGGCGGCTTATTGGTTGAATTTGTGCAGATGATGACATTATAGACGCCATCTCGGCGGGGAGCGTAACCCCCCTTTGTGCATCCTGGCAAATCCTGCCGGGGGCGAGAGAGAATGAAAGCGGCCAGATGTGCTATCATCCGCCCTCGTTTTTTGCAGCACTCCACCACGGCTTACCGCCGATTCAACCCCGGAAAATCATGTCTGTTCGTCCTATCCGCAATATCGCTATCATCGCGCACGTCGATCATGGCAAAACCACGCTGGTCGACCAGCTACTTCGCCAATCCGGCACTTTCCGCGAAAATCAGCAAGTTGCTGAGCGGATCATGGATTCCAACGACCTCGAGCGTGAACGCGGCATCACCATCCTGTCCAAGAACACGGCAGTGGATTACCAGGGTGTCCACATCAACATCGTCGACACGCCCGGGCATGCCGATTTTGGTGGCGAGGTCGAGCGCGTGCTGGGTATGGTCAATGGCGTGCTGTTGCTGGTCGATGCGGTGGAAGGGCCGATGCCGCAAACCCGTTTCGTGACCAAGAAAGCCCTGGCGCTTGGTTTGCGCCCGATTGTCGTCGTTAATAAGGTGGATCGCGACGGCGCCATGCCGAACGCAGTGATTGACCAGACTTTCGAGTTGTTCGACAAGTTGGGGGCTTCCGATGAACAGCTCGATTTCCCCATTGTTTACGCTTCCGGCCTCGATGGCTGGGCGACGCTGGAACTTGATGCGCCGCGCTCCGACATGAAGCCGCTGTTTGAGACCATTCTTGCGCATGTCCCCGCCCCCAATACGGATGTCAATGGCCCGCTGCAACTGCAGATTGCGGCGCTTGATTACTCCAGCTACATCGGCCGTATCGGCATTGGTCGTATCCAGCGCGGCCGCGTCAAAACCGGCCAGCAGGTGCTGGTGCTTTTCGGTACCGACGAGGAAATGGCCGCGCACGAACGTACCCCGATCAAGGCCAAAATCAATCAGGTCTTTGGTTTTCAGGGTTTGAACAAGATTGAACTGGATGAGGGCCTGGCCGGCAACATTGTCCAGATTACCGGTATCGAAGATCTGGTGCTCGGCGCCACGGTGGCCGACCCGGATCGACCGGAAGCCTTGCCACTGCTGAAGATTGACGAGCCGACGTTGTCCATGCAGTTTATGGTTAACACGTCGCCGCTGGCCGGCACCGAAGGCAAATATGTGACCAGCCGGCAGATTCGCGAACGTTTGCACAAGGAATTGCTGACCAATATGGCGCTACGCGTCGACGACACCAAGGATTCGGAAATTTTTGATGTGTCCGGGCGCGGCGAACTGCACCTTTCCATCCTGCTCGAAAATATGCGTCGTGAAGGCTACGAAATGGCAGCCGGTCGGCCGCGTGTGGTCAATAAAACGATCAATGGTGTCCTCTGTGAGCCTTATGAAATGCTGACGGTGGATATCGAAGATCAGCATCAGGGGGCGGTCATGGAATCGCTGGGGGTGCGACGCGCCGATCTGCAGGACATGGTTTCGGATGGACGGGGTCGTGTTCGTATTGAATACCGTATTCCGGCGCGTGGCCTCATTGGTTTCCAGGGCGAATTCATGAACCTGACGCGCGGCACGGGTCTCATCAGCCACGTGTTTGACGAATATGCGCCAATCAAGGAAGGTGGCGTTGCTGATCGCCGCAATGGCGTGTTGATTTCGCAGGACAAGGGTGAGGCTGTGGCCTATGCCTTGTGGAAACTGCAGGAGCGTGGCCGCATGTTTGTCAGCCCAGGCGACAAGCTCTACGAAGGCATGATTATCGGCATTCATAGCCGTGACAACGATCTGGTGGTCAATCCCATCAAGGGCAAGCAACTGACCAATGTGCGCGCTTCGGGGACGGACGAAGCCGTGCGCCTGACGCCACCCATTGAATTGACACTGGAATCGGCCATCGAATTCATCGCCGATGACGAGCTGGTCGAAATCACCCCGAAAACCATCCGCATCCGCAAACGTCATTTGTCCGAAAATGACCGCAAGCGGGCGGCGCGCGTCGAGGTTGCCTGAGACGCATTCCCCAATTAACTCAACAGAGTGTCATCATGCTTGACATCAACCTGCTCCGAACCCAACTCGACAACATTGCTGCGCGTTTGGCAACCCGTGGCAAACCCATCGACTTTTCCGAATTTTCAGCCTTGGAAGCCGAGCGCAAGACGCTGCAAACCCGTACCCAGGAATTGCAGGCGCAGCGCAACAGTCTGTCCAAGCAGATCGGCATGCTCAAAGGGCAGGGCAAGGATGCTTCCGAAGTAATGTCGCAAGTCGGCGCTTTGGGCGACGAGTTGAAGGTTTCCGAAGCACGTCTGGCCGAATTGCTGGAAAAATTCAACGCCATTTTGGCGGTGATTCCCAATGTGCCGCATGAATCAGTGCCGGTGGGCGCTGACGAAACCGGCAATGTCGAGCAAAAGCGCTGGGGAACGCCAAAGAACTTCGATTTCCCGGTCAAGGATCATGTCGATGTGGGCGAAGGGCTGGGACAACTTGATTTCGCTGCTGCGGCCAAAATTTCTGGCGCCCGCTTTTGTCTGATGAAGGGCGGCCTGGCTCGCCTGCACCGCGCCATCGCCCAGTTCATGCTCGATGTGCATTCCGGTGAACACGGTTATACCGAAATCTATGCGCCGTATCTGGTCAATGCCGCCAGCCTGTTTGGCACCGGCCAGTTGCCCAAGTTTGAGGAAGAACTGTTCAGGACGCCGCGTGGCGAGCAAGACCCGCTTTATCTGATTCCAACGGCGGAAGTGCCGGTGACCAACATCGTGCGCGATGAAATTCTGGCGCCGGAAGCGCTGCCGCTGAAGCTGGTTTGCCATACGCCATGTTTCCGTTCCGAAGCTGGTTCTGGCGGGCGCGACGTGCGCGGCATGATCCGCCAGCACCAGTTCGACAAAGTGGAGCTGGTGCAGATTGTGCGACCCGAGGATTCCTGGGCGGCGCATGAAGAACTGACCCGGCACGCCGAAATCATTCTTGAAAAACTGGAACTGCCTTACCGCCGCATGACCCTGTGCACCGGCGACATGGGTTT
>JAGTRX010000077.1 GCA_018262285.1 Pseudomonadota bacterium
CACAACAAGAAACAGGTGTCGATCAATACCACCCTGGAAGTCGATCTGACCGGTCAGGTGTGCTCGGAATCCATCGGCCCCAAGCAGTTTTCCGGTACCGGCGGCCAGGCGGAAACAGCCATCGGCGCGCAAATGTCGGAAGGCGGCAAATCCTTCATCGCCCTCTATTCCACCGCCGACGTCAAACAGCCGGACGGCTCGCGCAAGACCATTTCGAAGATCGCGCCGATGTTGACGCAGGGCGCCGTCGTCACCCTGCATCGCGCCCATGTTGATTACGTCGTCACCGAATACGGTGTGGTCCGCCTCAAGGGCGCCCCGATCAACGAGCGCGCCCGCTTGCTGATTTCCATTGCCCATCCGGATTTTCGCGCCCAGTTGCAGGAAGAGGCCGAAAAACTCAATTACCTCTGATTCCCGAATTTACATTTTTCTCAAGGAGAAACTCATGAACTGGAAAATTGGCGACACCGTCTCTTTCCGCCGCATCCTGACCCAGGAAGACTTCAATCGCTTTGCCGCTCTAAGCTGGGACGACAACCCGATCCACTGCGATACGGCTTTCGCGGCCAAGAGCCACTTCGGCGGTACTGTTGCACATGGCATGTTTCTCTATAGCGTCTTGTCCAAGGGCTTGTCGGAACTGATCCCCGGACCGGGTGCTATCCAGCTGGAACAGGAAATGATGCACCCCAATGGCACCTATACCGGCGAGGAAATCGTCATCACGCTCACCGTCAAGGACATCAATGCCGACGGTACTCTTGAACTGACTACCGTCATCAGCAAGGCTTCCGATCCCGCCAATATCAAGCACCAGGGGCGCGCCCGCGTGGCGCCGTGCGGCGTCAAGCCCGAGTTTTCCAACGCTCCTGCTGCCCCCACCGTCCAACAGGAGGGCGACGATTACCTTTATGGCCTCAAGCCCGGCATGTTCAAGGAAAAGAAGCGCACCTTCACCGCCGCCGATCTCGCCGAATACGGTAATCTCTCCGGCGACCGCAATCCCATCATGCGCGAAGCCGAATTCGCCAAGGCCGCCGGTTTCAAGGATGTAATCGTTCCTTGGCCACTGCTGGCCGGCATGTTCTCCGACATGCTGGGCACCGATCTGCCCGGCCGTGGCACGGGCTGGATGAAGCAGAAGCTGATCTACAAGAGCGCCGCGCTGCCCGGCGAGGAACTGACCGCCCGCGTCGAAATCACGCGCCTCAGAGCCGACAAGGAACTGGTCAATCTGCGCTCGACCATTGTCGGGCCGGATGGCCGTCTGATCTGCGACGGCGAATCGCTGGTGCTGGTCAGGAACCTTGAAGACAAAGGCGACAAAGGGCCGAATTTCGGCCGCTAATCGCACTCGCCCCCAATCCACACCATTCACGCCATGGCGCCGCCCTGAAAGCGGCACATGGCTGGAATAACCGGTCGCAAACCGCGACCGGAAACGCTTTTTCACCCTAAAGCAAGAACGTTTTTTTCATTGGAGAAGAGGTAGACAACTATGACTTTACGCAAAATATCCCTCGCACTTGCCGCGTTTGCCGGAATCAGCAGCTTCGCACTGGCACAGAGCAACGAAATCAAAATCGCCCACATCATCGGCAGAACCGGCCCGATGGAACCCTTCGCCACCCAGGCCAGCCGTGGTTTCAAGATGGGTCTTGAATACGCCACTGGTGGCACCATGCAAGTCGCTGGCAAGAAGATCGTCGTTCTCGACAAAGACACCCAGTTGAAGCCAGACACGGGCAAGCAACTGCTGCAAGCGGCCTATAAGGATGAAGGTGTCGATATCGCTGTTGGTCCGACCAGCTCTGCTGTGGCTCTGGCCATGATTCAGGTCGCCCGCGAAAACAAGAAACTTCTCGTCATGGATCAGGCCGCGGCTGAAAACCTGACCGGCAGCAAGGGGAGCCGTTACGTCTTCCGGGTCGGACGTAGTACCCAGCAGGATGCCTACGCCAATGCTTTTGTGTTCGGCAAGCCCGGTATGTTCATCGCCACCCTGGCGCCGGACTATTCTTTCGGGCGCGAAGGCGTTGCCGCCTTGAAGGAAGCGCTGAAAGGGACAAAGGCGCAGATCGTGGAAGAAGTGTATGCCCCGGCCAACAACGCCGACTTTACGCCGCAGGCTACCCGCCTGATCAACGCGCTCAAAGATCAGCCTGGTCGCAAGATCATCTGGTACATGTGGGCTGGCTCTGGACAGCCGCTCAAGGTCATGGATCTTGACCCCAAGCGATACGGCATTGAAATGGTCACTGGCGGCGGTACGGTTTACGCGTTCATGGCCGGATCACGCCCCATGGCAGGCAACGAATCGGCCACCGCCTACTACTGGCGCTGCCCGAAAAATCCGGTCAACGACTGGATGGTTAAGGAGCATCTCAAGCGCTTTAAAACACACCCGGATTTCTTCACGGCCAACGGGTTTATGACCGCCCAGGCGATCGTCGAAATGCTCAAAAAAACCAATGGCAAAACCGACGACACCGAATTGATGATCAAGGCCATGCAGACTGTCAGCATCGACTCTGTCAAGGGCAGGTCTTACTTCACCAAGGGCAACCAGCAAATGTTGCAAAGCATGTACCAATTCAAGTTCATCCTGAATCCGGAAATGGACAGCTTCCCCACCAAGGGTGTTGACGTGGAATGTCTGCGTGAAATCAAAATCGATGACATGAAGATCCCGTTCGCCAAGGTATCCGACTAATTCTCCTCCAAAGGTGAATACGCTTTGCCCGCCCCTGATAAGGGCGGGCTTTTTTATCACCTGAGTCTCGGAAAAATCAGGAAAGGATAAACGCGATTTTCAGGATGAAAAACCTGATGTAATTGCGCCAGGCGCATGTCGGGTCTGGAGAAAAGCCAGGCTCCTCTTTATTTCTCTAGTTCAGACCCGCCTTCTTGCCCGCTTCGCGACCGGCCTCAAAAGCTTTTTTGTTGATGGGAACCCATTCTTCCTTGCGGCCACGGAAACGCTGCAGGACGCTTTCTTCCAGCACGCCAGCCGGGAAAGGCAGCAGGTCGGCAATGGCGCCGAGCATGACGGTATTCACCAGATTCAAACCACCCAGTTCGCGGGCAATGGCACCCGCGTCGAAGTCGTAGACCCGCACACCGGCAGTACGAATCGCCGTGGCCGGATCATCAGGATAGGGGTACATGCCGATGGAAACAATCGGCGGCGTCAGGCGCAGGGTGTTCATCATGGCCACACCGCCGGGGCGCAGAAAGTGACACCAGCGCATGGCCTCAGCCGCTTCAAAACCGACCAGGATGTCCGCTTCGCCCGGCATGATCTCGGGCGAAAGCACTTTTTTGCCAAAGCGCACATGTGAGGAGACCACGCCGCCACGCTGCGCCATGCCAGCCACTTCGGTTTTCTTGACGTCCAGTCCTTGTTCAATCGCTGCCTGCGCCAGAATTTCGGCAGCCGTCATCACGCCTTGGCCACCAGTTCCTACCACCAGAATATTGGTTATCTTGTTATCGCTCATCATGTGACACGCATACCTTTACGAAAAATTTTCATTCATTGCCATGTCTTGGCAAATCATCAGGCCGGGACAATCGCATCCTGTCCGCAAGTTTGCAAACACAGGTTGCAACCGGTACAGGCAACGGTTTCGATGCGCACGAAATTCAGATCGACTTCCTTGCCCGAAGGCTTGATCTCCTTGGCGCGACGCGTCACCAGAATGGCCGGACAACCGACGTCAATACAATTGCTGCAGCCCGTACATTTGTCTTCTTCGACCTTGAGCGGCTGCCGCTTTTCGTATTCGTCGATCAGCACGCAAGGGCGGTTGGTGATGATGACCGAAGGTTCGTTGATCTTGGTTTCTTCACGCAAGGCTTTGAACAGGGTCGGCAATTCGTAGGGGTCGACGACACGGATACGCTCCGGCTTGACGCCGAGCGCTTCGACCAGTTTGGGAAAATCGACGCGTGGCGCCGGATTTCCAAGTATGTCACGACCATTGGCAGGCGTATTTTGCGCCCCGGTCATGCCCGTCGTCCGGTTGTCGAGCAGCAGCACCGTGACATTGCCGCCGTGATATGTGATGTCGAGCAGGCCGGTCATGCCATTGTGCATGAAGGTTGAGTCGCCGATGACGGCGACAATTTTCTTGTTAGCATCACCTTCGCTGCGCCCCTTGTCGAGACCGAGCGCAATCCCCATCGAGGCGCCCATGGCGATGGTCGCATCGAGCGCATTCCACGGATGTCCCGCCCCGAGCGTATAGCAGCCAATGTCGCCGGAAATGATGAGATTGCGCATCTGCGCCAAGGTGTAATAGACGCCAAGGTGCGGGCAGGCGACGCACATGGTTGGTGGGCGCGGAAAGACTTCCAGCGCCGCACGCGGCGTGGCTTCCACCGGGGGCACGAAGGTTTCGCCGAGCAGGGCGGCGACGGCGGGCCGCAAGACCTTGGGCGCCAGCTCGTTGGAGCGCGGCAGGACATCCTTGCCGTGAGTGGCAATCCCTGCTGCCTTGATTTCAAGTTCGAGCAAGGGTTCGGTTTCTTCCACCACCAGCAATTGATCGACCTGCGCAGCAAAAGCGCGGATTTTTTCGATCGGCGCCGGGCAGGAGAAACCCAGCTTCAATACCGGCGCATTTGGAAACGCTTCGCGTACATGCATGTACGCGGGGCCCGAAGCCACAAAGCCGATGCGGCGATCTGTGCCTTCTTCAATGCGGTTGAGATCGCTCTTTTCGCTGACGGCGAGCAGGTTTTTCTCGCGCTCGAACTGCATGGGCAGCCGTGTCTTGGCATTGCCGGGAACCATCACCCAGCGCGCCGGATCCTTGACAAAGCCGGTCGCCGGCTTCTCTTCGCGTTCGCCAACGCTGACCATGGCCTTG
Source organism: Pseudomonadota bacterium (assembly GCA_018262285.1). GTDB lineage: Bacteria > Pseudomonadota > Gammaproteobacteria > Burkholderiales > Rhodocyclaceae > UBA1934. The sequence goes on from JAGTRX010000077.1 coordinate 4,878, forward strand.
ACGTGGCAGATGCGAGTTGTCATGCGCAGAATGACCGGCACCTGGAATTGTTCGGATAAGGCATAGCCATAACGGGTCATATCGTAGGCTTCCTGCGAATCGGCCGGCTCCAGGATAGGCAGATGGCCGAAACGTCCCCAGTAGCGGGAATCCTGCTCGTTCTGCGAGGAGGAAAAGCCGACATCATCGGCAATGGCAATGACCATACCGGCCTGGACGCCGGTCAGCGTCAGCGTCATCAGCGCATCGGAAGCGACGTTCATGCCGACATGCTTCATGGCGGAAAAGGAACGTGACCCCGCCATCGTGGCACCAATGATGACTTCAACGGAAACCTTTTCGTTGACCGACCATTCCGAGTAAATATCAGGATAACGGGCGATATTTTCCAGAATTTCGCTGGCCGGAGTGCCCGGATAAGCGGCGGCGACGCGCACGCCGGATTCCCAAGCCGCCCGCGCCACGGCTTCGTTGCCGGAGAGGAACATCCGGCCGGAGGCCGGTACTTTGCTGACTGAGTTCAAGATTGATTTCCTGATATTAAGTTAAAAATCTTTACGGAGAACAGGCGGCTTATCAATTGCCCTTCTTGCGATGATCGACGACACGCACCGCCTTGCCTTGCGAGCGTTCGATTTCGCCGCGTTGCTTGAGATTGACGACGGCACTGATGCCGACAAAATCCTTGATATCCTTTTCCACCTTGGCCTTGACCCGGCGCATCGCTTCTTCGCCCTGCACCAGCAAAGGGGGACTGGCCTCGACGTTGACATGCAAAGTGTCGTGATAGTTCTCGCGGAACACTTCCAGTTGATAAAAAGGCGACAGGGTTTCGGTACGCATCAGCACCGATTCGACCTGTGACGGGAATACATTGACGCCGCGAATGATCAGCATGTCGTCGGAGCGCCCCGAAACACGGCGCATACGGACATGCGTGCGGCCGCACTTGCAGGGCTCGGCGCTCAAGACCGAGATGTCGCGGGTGCGGTAACGAATGATGGGGCAGGCTTCCTTGGTCAACGAGGTGAAGACCAGTTCGCCTTCCTCGCCATAGGGCAGCGGCAAGCCTGAATCGACATCAACACATTCGACGATGAAATGGTCTTCCCAGACATGCAAGCCCTTCTTGGCCTTGCAACATTCGATGGCCACACCCGGCCCCATGACTTCCGACAGGCCGTAAATGTCGATGGCCGTAAGGCCGAGGCGCGCCTCGATCTCGAAGCGCATTTCCTCACTCCAGGGCTCGGCGCCGAAAATACCGACGCGCACCGGCAGCTTGCGGATATCAACCCCCATTTTTTCCGCCTCTTCGGCGATATTGAGGGCATAGGAAGGCGTGCAGCACATGCCGTCGGCGGCAAAATCTTCCAGCAGCATGATCTGCTTGTGGGTCTGCCCGCCGGACATCGGCACCACTGTCACGCCAAGGCGCTCGCCGCCGTGATGCAAACCCAGGCCGCCGGTAAAGAGGCCATAGCCATAGCCGTTGTGCAAGCGGTCGCCGGGACGCAAACCAGCCGCCACCAGCGAACGCGCCACCAGATCGGCCCAGATGTCGATATCGCGCTTGGTATAGCCGACCACCGTCGGTTTTCCCGTCGTTCCCGAGGATGCATGCACGCGCACCACCTGCGTGGTCGGCACCGCGAACATGCCGAACGGGTAGTTGTCACGCAACTGCTCTTTCTTGGTAAAGGGCAGATGGCGGGTATCGTCAAGCGACTTGATGTGCTGTGGCTTGACCCCGAGTTCATCCATGGCCTCGCGGTAAAACTTGATAGTGGCGTAGCAGCGTTCCACCGTGGCTTGCAACCGCCTCAACTGCAGGACTTGCAACTGCTCACGCGGCAGCGTCTCAAACTCGATGTCGTAGATCATTCTGAAACCCTCAATGGGTCACGCCCGCAGGCGCAGGGACGGCACAAAAGCCAAACCACAAAATGGTAAACAAGAGCGCCCGATTGTGCAATGCAGAAAGCGGCCTTCCGCTGCCGACTATTTGGACGAATTTTTCATCCAGGCCGATTTGCGCTCTTGCTCACGGACAACCATGCCCATGCCGCGACCATCGACAATCAGGGCATTTTCCACCCGGCCACGCACAATTACCTCTTCACCGTCGGCTGGCACTGCCGCGTTGGTCAGGATCGCCATTTCGCCGGTCGCATCCTTGAGTCGATAATATTTGGTGTCCACCAGGGGGATTTTGATGGCCTGACCGGAAATGCCACGAATGGTGACATCCTTACCCTCAAAAGCAGCGCTTTGCCGTTGAATCTCGCCGATGGGCGTGACGCCAACGCCAATCTGGTCACAGCCAGCCATCAAAAACAGTGCAGCGCCTGCCAGGGCTGCAATACCAATTCCTGATCGATTCATTTTTTCTCTCCCATCGCCAATAACAGTATGGGGCATCATAGCGTTCACCTTGTATTCTTGCCCGCCAATCACATCAAGCCGCCACCCAGTGCCTTGTAGAGCTGTGCCGAGACGGACAATTGGGCGCGGCGAATTTGTACCGTGGCCTGGCGGGAAGCGAACAGATTGCGTTCGGCATCCAGCACTTCCAGATAACTGCTGATGCCGCCCCGATAACGCGCCTGCGCCAGACTGAGCGCCTGGGTCTGGGATTTTTCAGCCGACTGCTGTGCTTCAAGCTGGCTGGCCAATTGGGTGCGAGCCTCCAGCAAATCAGCCACTTCGCGGAAGGCCACCTGTATGGTTTTTTCGTATTCCGCCACCGCAATCACCTTGCGGGCCTTGGCCAGATCAAGACCGGAACCAACGCGTCCGGCATCGAAAATGGGCAGGCTCAGCACCGGCTGAAAAGACCAGGCACCGCTGCCGGATTCAAACAGGCCGCCAAGTGCTTTACTGGCTGTGCCGAACATGCCGGTCAGCGAAATGCGCGGCAAAAATGCTGCCCGAGCCGCGCCAATATTGGCATTGGCAGCCATCAGACGATTTTCTGCTGCCAGCACATCGGGACGCTTCTGCAAAATTTCCGACGGCAAGCCGGCTGCCAGATCGGCGACGATACCCTGTTCAGCCAGGCTGCGGTCGGCCGGCAAATTGGCGGGGGTCGTTCCCACTAGCAATACCAGGGCATTTTCGGCAGCGGCGCGCTGGCGCTCCAGGTTTGCCAAGTCGGCACGCACCAGTTGATAAGCGCCATCCGCCTGCAGATAATCAAGATCGCCAGAAAGCCCGACTTCGCGGCGCTTGCTGATCATGTTGCGGGTTTCCTCGCGCGAACGCAGGGTTTCACGCGCCACCTGCACCCGTTCTTCCATTTCCAGCAGGGCGAAATAGGCATTGGCGACATCGGAAATGAGCGACAGGCGCAAATAACGTCCGGCTTCCTCGCTGGCCAGATAACTCGACCGTGCTGCCTCGTTCAGACTCCTGACCCGTCCCCAGAAATCGAGTTCAAAAGAGAGCAGAGAAACGCCAACATCGTAGCGGCGGCTGGTCGCCTCACGCCCGCTCATGGAAAGGTCGGCCGGCACATGCGCCGATGCCCCGGCAGCCGTGGCGTTCAAAGTCGGCAGGCGGTCAGCCTTGGTGATGCCGTAGAGTGCGCGCGCCTCCTCGATGCGCGCTGCGGCAATCCGGAGGTCACGGTTGTGTTCAAGGGCAGCAGCAATCAGACCCTGCAAACGGGCGTCAGAGAAGTAGTTGCGCCATTCGAGCGCTGCTGCTTCGCGCTTGCCATCGTCCGGCGCTGACTTTGGCCAGGAGGTTGCCACCGGCGGCGCCGGACGCAGGTATTCCGGCATCAAGGAACAGCCGGCGAGAGCTGCACAAACCACTAGCAAACAGGACTTATTCATGGCTTTCCTCCTGATGATGGCGGGCATGGCCAGGGAAAAGTTTCCGTACCACCACAAAGAACACTGGCACCAGGAAAATGGCCAGGAAAGTCGCTGCCAGCATGCCGCCTATGACGCCGGTACCGATGGCGTGGCGGCTGTTGGCGCCAGCGCCGGTCGAAATGGCCAGCGGCAACACGCCAAGGATAAAGGCCATCGAAGTCATTAAAATCGGCCGGAAGCGCAATCGGCAGGCTTCCAGCGTGGCGTCGAACAGACTCATGCCGCGCTCCTGCAATTCCCGTGCATATTCAATGATCAGGATGGCGTTCTTGCTGGAAAGACCAATGATGGCGATCAAGCCGACCTTGAAGTAAACGTCATTAGGCAAGCCGCGCAAAGTGACCCCCAGTGCCGAACCGAAAATACCGAGTGGCACCACCAGCATGACGGCAAAGGGAATCGACCAGCTCTCGTAGAGCGCCGCCAGCGACAGGAAGACCACAATCAGGGAAAGGGCAAACAGGAAGGGCGCTTCACTGCCGGAGAGTTTTTCCTCGTAAGAGGTTCCTGTCCATTCAAAACCAAAGCCCTGGGGCAATTTGGCCGCCACTTCCTCCATGGCCTTCATCGCTTCGCCGGTACTACGGCCAGGTGCGGCGCTGCCGGCAATTTTCATCGACGACACGCCATTGTAGCGATCGACCTTGGGCGCACCGATCGTCCAGCGTGGCTTCACCAGTTCGGACAGCGGCACCATATTACCAGTGCGATTGCGTACAGTCAGTCGCAAAATTTCTTCCGGGCTCGAACGCAATTGCGCGTCCGCCTGCATCTGCACCCGCAAAATGCGGCCCTGACGCTCGAAATCATTGACATATGAAGCGCCCAGCGCCGATTGCAGCGTATCGTTGAGCTCAGCCATGCTGACGCCCAAAGTTTCGGTCTTGCGCCGATCAACTTCGAGCAGCAATTGCGGGCCGGCTTCCTGACCCTCAGGCCGCACCCCGGCCAGACGCGGATCCTTGCCCGCCAGGCCGAGCGCCATATTGCGCACTTCCAACAGTTTGTCGCGCCCCATTCCGCCGCGGTCCTGCAGACGGAAATCGAAGCCGCCGGTTGAGGCCAGTTCGGGTATCGGTGGCGGATTGATGGCAAAGATCATCGCTTGCTTGATCTGGAAAAAGGCCATGTTGGCGCGCTGGACAAAGGCCTGCGCCGACTGTTTTTCGCCCTTGCGCTCAGACCAGTCTTTCAGGCGCACAAATGACATCGCTGCATTCTGGCCGCGACCAAAAATGGAAAAGCCGATAATGCTCATGACTTTATCGACTTCCGGTTGCTTGCGGTAATAGGCCTCGACCTGATCGACGATTTCTCCAGTTCTTTCCATGGTCGCCCCTGGCGGCAACTGGATGACGCTCAAGAAGTAGCCCTGATCTTCATCCGGTAAAAAACTGGTCGGCAAATGGAGGAAAAGTGCCACCGCCGCAACAATGATGAGGCCGTAAATAATCAGAAAACGGCCGGTTTTGCGGATTATGCGCTCGACCCAGGAGCAATAGCCTTGTGTGGTGCGGGCAAAAACCCGGTTAAACCAGCCGAAAAAGCCCTTGCTCGGCATCAACTCCTTGCCTGGCGCATGCTTGAGCAGGGAAGCGCACAGGGCAGGGGTCAGGCTCAACGCCATCAGCGCCGAGAACAACATGGTCAGGATCAGCGTGGCGGCAAACTGGCGGTAGATGACACCAACCGAGCCGCCCATGAACAGCATGGGCGCAAACACCGCCGTCAACACCAAAGTCATGCCGATGATGGCGTTGATGATCTGATCCATTGCCTTGCGCGTCGCATCGCGTGGCGACAGGCCTTCGCTGCTCATAATACGCTCAACCGCCTCGACCACCACAATGGCATCATCGACCAAAATCCCGATCGCTAAAACCAGCGCGAACAAGGTCAGCACATTGATCGAGAAACCGAAAACATAAAGCCCGGCTACAGCGCCCGCCAAAGCCACCGGCACGACGATGGTCGGAATCAGGGTGGCGCGGATATTTTCCAGAAAGAGGTACATCACCAGAAATACCAGAATGACCGCCTCGATCAGCGTCACCACCACTTCCTTGATGGAAATCTTGACGAAATTGGAAGTGTCATAAGGCACGTCCCACGCAACTCCCTTGGGGAAGGATTTCTCCATTTCCTGCATGCGGTTGCGCACCGCCTCAACCACATCAAGCGCATTGCCATCCGGCGCCGCCCGCACCGCAATAGCGGCGCTCGGCTGCCCATCCTTGCGCGAAAGAACTTCGTAAGTCGCCGCCCCCAGTTCCACCCGCGCTACGTCTTTCACCCTGACCGCCGCGCCGTTGGGCAGCGTGCGCACCAGAACCTCGCCAAATTCTTCGGCCGTTGCCAAACGGCTGGGAACAATAATCGGCGCGCTGATTTCCTGCCCTTTAGCGGCTGGTGCCTGACCAATTTCACCAGTGGCCAGTTCGACGTTCTGGGCACGCACGGCCTGCTTGATGTCAGCCGGTGTCAAATTGTAGGCCGTCAGTTTTTCCGGTTGTAGCCACAGGCGCATCGAATATTCGGTGCCGAACAACTGTGCTTCGCCGACCCCCTTTACCCTGCGGATGGAATCGAGCACCGTAGCGCCGGCATAGCTGCCCAGGTCGAATTGCGAGCGGCTACCATCTGGTGAAACAAGCGCAACGATCATCACATAGTTGCGCGCCTGCTTGGTCACCTGCACGCCGATGCGGCGCACGTCATCCGGCAGACGTGCCTCGACCCGCTTGAAGCGGTTTTGCGCCTCGACCGACGAAATATCGACATTGGTACCCGGCTCGAAAACCAATGTCACCGAGCCATTGCCCATTTCGGAAGTCGATTCCATATAGAGCAGGCGCTCGATACCGTTCATTTCCTGCTCGATCAGCGCCGTCACCGTTTCTTCAACCACCTTGGCCGAAGCGCCGGGATAAGCAATGCGGAAATTGATCCCCGGCGGCGCCACAGGTGGATATTGATTCAAAGGCAGGAATTTGATGGCGATGGCACCAGCCAACAGGATGACCAGCGCAATCACCCAGGCAAATACAGGGCGGTCAATAAAAAATTTGGCGAACATGGCGACCCCTACTTTTTCGCTGTGGCAGGTGGTGTTGGTGCCGTTGGCATGGGCGGAGCCTTGGGATTCCAAGGGATGGCCTTGACTACCGCACCGGGGCGCGCTTTTTGCAGGCCGTTGACGATCACCTTCTCGCCGCCCTTCAAGCCCTCATTGACCACAAAATCGCCGCCGCTCATATCACCGATCTTGACTGGCCGTGGCGTCACCTTGCCTTCGCCATCGACGAGCAGCACATATTGCCCCTGTGCGCCGACCAACACGGAGCGTTGCGGTACACGCAGCACGCCATCAGCTACCGCTTCGGGAAAGCGGATGCGGACAAAGGCTCCCGGCAACAGTTCGCGCTCGGCATTGGGAAACAGGGCGCGCAGTGAAACGCTGCCCGTCGACGGATCGACGGCCGAATCGGAAAAAAGCACCTTGCCCGGCTGCGCATAGAGACTG
>JAGTRX010000178.1 GCA_018262285.1 Pseudomonadota bacterium
CCAATGGGGGTATTAAAACCCCGGCCAACAATTTCGCCCGCCTTGACGATGACTGCACCGACCGGCACTTCGCCCAGGCATTCCGCCGCCTGAGCCAGTGACATCGCCTCGCGCATGTAAAACTCGTCATCCATAAAGCGGCTCTAAAAATTCGCCACACCGGCGAAGGCCGGTATCCAGGTTTGTGAAAAAACTGGATACCGGCTTTCGCCGGAATGACCAAAGTGAATTCCTAGAGATTCCCATAACGGGATTCTATCAGCCTGCCCGCCAGGACAGGCGATCAGGATTAGCTGCGTTCGAAGCGACGCCCACTTGCAGCCGGTTTGGCAAAGCCACTACCCGGTTTGCGGAAGGTGCGATCGCCAGCATCTGCTTGTCGCGGCGCCTGGCTGTCACGCGAGAAACCGCCGGGCTTGCCTTCACGGGCAAAGCTTTCGGACTTGCCTTCACGCGAAAAAGCCGGTTTGCCCTGATAAGCCGCCTTGCCCTCCTTGGAAAAGGCCGGTTTGCCTTGATACTCCCCTCGCGCACTGGCGGGAGAAGGGCTGGGGGAAAGGGTACGCGGCTTGCCCTGATAACCTGAAGCCGCTACCGGCTTGGCGGCATGGCCAAAGGCCGGCTTTTCGCTGGAACGTGTCCGACTCGGCTCGAACCCTTCCCGACGCGGTCGGTCGTTCTGCCATTCCGGTTTCTGGCCATAGCTCTTCCTGTCCGAACCCGGCTTCCAGCCTTGCGGTTTGCTCTTGCGCACCGGCGCCGATTTCTTCGGTTCATGGCCAACAACAACATCAACCGGGATCAGCTGTTTGGTAAAGCGTTCAATGCGTTTGACGTGAATGCCATCGCCGTGATGTACCAGCGAAACCGCCAGACCGGAACGCCCGGCACGGCCAGTACGGCCAATGCGGTGCACGTAGTCCTCGGCAAACTTGGGCAGGTCGTAGTTGAACACATGAGTAATGGCCGGAACGTCGATGCCACGGGCGGCCACATCAGTCGCCACCAGAATACGTATACGACCATTGCGCATATCGGCAATGGTGCGGTTGCGGGCACGCTGCTGCATATCGCCATGCAGAGCTGCAGCCGAAAAACCCGCCACGATCAATTGGTCAGCGATCAGATCAGCATCACGCTTGGTGGCGGTAAAGACCAGCGCCTGATGCAGTTCGGCATCACGCAACAGATGGTCGAGCAGGCGGTTCTTGTGCGCCTGATCATCGACAAAATGGATGCGCTGCTCGATGTTTTCATGCTTGGTCGTCGCGCCACCCATGCGGATTATTTGCGCTTGGCGAGTCATTTTTTCAGCCAGCTTGCCGACTTCCCCATCCAGGGTTGCCGAAAACAGCATGGTCTGACGTTCTGCCGGCGTAGCGGCAACAATCAGTTCAATATCTTCGATAAAGCCCATGTCGAGCATGCGGTCGGCTTCGTCAAGCACCAGAATTTCCAGTAGCGAAAAGTCGATCTTGCCGGAATTAAGGTGATCGATCAGGCGACCCGGCGTTGCCACCAGGATTTCCGGATTCTTCGACAGCAACTGCAACTGCTTGGGATAAGGCATGCCGCCCAGAATGGAGACCACGCGCAGACGACGGACATGCGCACCGTATTTGTCGGTGGCATCGGTCACCTGCATGGCCAGTTCGCGCGTCGGCGTCAGCACCAGCATGCGCGGCTGCGCTGGCTGGAAGCGCGGACGCTCGCCACGGGTTTTCTGCGACTGGCGCTCCTGATTGAAGGTTTTGGCCGGCGCCAGGCGTGGGTCTTCAGCAAAGCGGTGAATGGCCGGCAGCATGAAAGCGGCGGTCTTGCCCGAACCGGTCTGAGCGGAAACGATCAGATCGCGTCCGGCCAGGGCGGCGGGAATGGCTTGCTCCTGAACCGGAGTAGGTTGGGTATAACCCGAGTCGACAAGGGCTTGCAGCACGGCCTGATTCAGGCCGAGTTCGGAAAAATTCATTAGTTTTCTTTCGTCAAATGGACGCCGCACGCAACAAGGCGTGAGTGCGCGAATTAATGCAGCGCCAACCAACGAACGCGAGAAAACTCTTGGAGGAGAGAATCCGGCAGAAAAGCTTTGTGCCGGAACGGCGCCTGAATTGCGCCTGAGGCAGTATTGCTTTGTCTTAATACTTGCGGGTTTGCGATGCGCTTCTGTGCGAAATGCTGCATCGCACAAATCGAATTGTACGGGAAAGCACCGCCTCGCGTCTACGCAAATCTCCGATTTCTGATAACTTTCAGGCAGATACCGGAAAAATTATGGCCATTACCCCCGCTCAACTCACTTTCGAAGCCGACGGCACGCCCTGCTCCGCGCTCTACGGCGATGTCTACCACACCCGCTGCGGCGGCCCGGCACAGGCGCGCCATGTCTTTCTGGCCGGCAATAATTTGCCGCAACGATGGCAAGACCAGAAACGCTTCGTCATCATGGAAACCGGTTTCGGGCTGGGACTCAACTTTCTCGCCACCTGGACAGCCTGGCAGGACGACCCGCAACGCTGCCAGCAACTTAGCTTCATTTCGGTGGAAAAACATCCTGTATCCGTTGAAGATTTAGCCAAAGCCCATGCCGCCTGGCCTGAATTTGCTCATCTGGCCGCACAGCTGCGCCAGCACTGGCCGCCGCTGGAGACCGGAACACACCGCCTGTTGCTGGCTGAAGGCAGGCTGATTCTCGATCTGATTTTTGGCGATGCGCTGGAATCTCTTCCTATGCTCGACGCACAAGTGAACGCCTTTTATCTGGACGGCTTTGCACCCGACAAAAACCCGGAACTGTGGTCTGTGCCGTTTTTTCAAATGTTGGCGAAATTGGCCGCACCCGGCGCTACCCTTGCCACTTGGTCAGTCGCCGGCGAGGTACGGCGCGGACTGTCGGAAGCCGGATTCAAACTCGAAAAACGCCCCGGATTTGCCGGCAAAAGGCAGATGCTGGTTGGGGTTTATTGAACAAGGGAGTCGGACGCAAAAGACCACTCCCAAAATTCGTCACACCAGCGAAAACCGGTGTCCAGTTTGTTGATTTTTCTGGATTCCGGCCTTCGCCGGAATGATGGGAATGAATTCCCAAAAAAATTACTCCGAAAACTCGACCAGCACCTGACGCGCATCCGCACGACCCGCCGCATCGACCACCCGCAGGGTGTAGCGCCCTGCCCGTTCCGGCACCCACGCCACTGCTTCGCCTTTTTTGGCAACCCCGATAAATGCGTCGTCGGCGAACCAGTAGAGGGCTCCGGCGCCAGTTGCGACGTCAGCACGCAAGGCCAGCGGCACTGGCTTAGCGCGACGCACGGCGTAGGTTCCACCCCGCAGCGGCGAGGAAATGCGCGGCGCTTCTGTTTCCTGCCGCATCGCTGCCTGCCCGTCGCCGCAATCCGGCAGGCTCGGCGGTTCGCGCCGGGGCATTCCGGCTTCGCGAAACAGGCGCCGCATCTCGCTTGACCAGAATTCGAACACCACCACTTCCGTATCCTTGCCCGGCGTGCACACCGCCTTGCCAGTACGCTTGTCGATCAGCACCGGGCGATGCATCGTGCTGGCCCGAATCGGCGATTTGCCGGGGATGAACAGGGTCTTGCTGCGCAAGGGGCAATGAACGTTGGGCAACTCGCCGCTAGCCGCACAAACTTCGACTTCGGACACCCCGGCCGGGCGTAAAACCTGTTTCTCGCGCTGCACCAAACCTTGCGCCTGCAGTCCATCAACCATGCGAAAGAACAGAGGCGCCGCGACCCGTATGCCGACCAGAGCAGGATTGGAGGCGCCATCGAAATTGCCCACCCAGACCACCAGGACATGCTTACCGAGCACCCCAGCCGTCCAGGCATCGCGATAGCCCCAGGAGGTTCCGGTCTTCCAGGCAACCGGCGGCACAGCCGGAGAGTAAGTATCGGGACGCGGATTCTGGCGCAGCATGTCGAGGGTGATGTAGGCCGCCTCTTCGCTCAGCAACCGGGGGGCGTTTTCCTGCCCTTCTCGCTCCCGCCAGGAAATCTGGCGCAGACGACCGCCATTGGCGAGCATGGCGTACAGCTTTGCCAGTTCCTCGCCCGTTACTTCGCCGCCACCCAAGGCCAGCGCCAGCCCGTAATGTTGTTCGGAAGCCAGGCGCGAAACACCGGCATGCTGGAGAAGTTGGTACAAACCTGGACGATTGAGTTTGGCCGAAAGCGCCACTGCTGGCACATTGCGGCTGCGGGTCAGAGCTTCCTCGGCCGTAATCGGCCCGACGAAACGGCCATCGAAATTCTCTGGGCTGAAGGCACCGAAAGCCGTTGGCGCATCGCGCAGAATACTTTTCGGATGAATCAGGCTCTGATCAAGCGCCAAGCCGTAAATAAAGGGTTTCAGCGTCGATCCGGGCGAACGCTTGGCCAGCATGCCGTTGACCTGACCATCGATGGCCTTGTCGAAAAAATTGGCGGAACCAACCAGAGCGCGCACCTGCATGGTTTGCGTATCGAGCAGCATGGCTGACGCATTCTTCACACCCATCGGCCGGCATTCTTCGAGAAAGCGTGTCAGCAAACGCTCCAGCGTATTCTGCATGGCCAGATCGAGACTGGTCGTCTCCACTCCGCCTTGCGCCGGCGCCGAGCGAATCAGCGCATCGGTGAAATGCGGCGCACGAAAAGGCAGCGCTTCCAGCCCACGGCGCTGCATAGGCAAGCGAAAAGCGGCATCGTAGCGGCGATCTTCAGGATACTTGTCACGCCAGCGCT
>JAGTRX010000179.1 GCA_018262285.1 Pseudomonadota bacterium
TCGACGAGATGCGCAAGGCCAAGAACGATGCCGAACGGGCCAGTCGGGCCAAATCGGAATTCGTGTCGCGGATGAGTCACGAATTGCGCACGCCGCTCAACGCCATCATCGGCTTTGCCGAACTGCTTGGTGCCGAGGCGCTGCCCAATTCCCAGAAAAATTACGTTGATTCGATCAACAGCTCGGGCAAGCACCTGATGGAGTTGATCAACGCCGTGCTCGATCATGCCAAGATCGAGGCCGGGGGCATGACCCTGGAACGTATCGCTTTCGACCTGCCGGCGACCATCGAGGCCGTGCGCAATATCGTGCATGAGCGGGCTGCCGCGCGCGGCTTGAATTTTGTCGCCGACATTGCCGCCGACCTGCCGACCCATGTGCTCGGCGACCCGACCCGCCTGCGCCAGATACTGATCAATCTCCTGATCAATGCAGTCAAGTTCACCGAGCAAGGCTCGGTCGAGTTGCGCGTGGCGGTAGATGACGGGCATCTGATCTTCAGCATTCGGGATACCGGCATCGGCATGGACGAACAGGGGCTGGCCCGGCTGTTCCAGCCTTTTGCCCAGGCAGATGAAACGATCTCGCGCAAATACGGCGGCACCGGCCTGGGCTTGCTGATCTCGAAGGAACTGGTCGCGGCGATGGGCGGCAGCATCGAGGTGGATAGCGCGGTCGGAGTCGGTACCTGTTTCTGGATTCGGCTGCCCCTGGTGATCGTGTCGGAGATGGAGAGTCCTCTGCCGTCCACGGGAGTTGGCCCGTCGGTGGCGGTTCATCAACTGCTCAAAGGGCGCGTCCTGCTGGTCGATGACAACCGGGTTAACCAACAACTGGGCATTGCCATGTTGAAGCGCTTGCGACTGGAGTGCGATGTCGCCGATAACGGCATGAATGCCCTGCAAGCCGTTGCCGCTAATGCGTACGCCTTGGTCCTGATGGACATGGAAATGCCGGAAATGGATGGATTGTCGGCGACCAAGGCCTTGCGTCAGCGGGAGGGTGAAGACTCCGCCTTGCCCCGCCTGCCGGTGATCGCGATGACCGCCAACGCGCTCAAGGAGGACCGGGAGCGCTGCTTTGCCGTGGGCATGGACGGCTTCATCTCGAAGCCGATCAGCTTGGCGGCACTGGAAAACGAAATTCGCCGGCTGTTTCCTCCAACCGCATCGACCAAGGGAGATGCCGAAACAAGGTCCTTCGACCGGGAAAGGGTCATCGACATGATCGGTGATGAAGACCTGTTCAGGGAGGTGGCGCGGATGTTTGTAGACGACGCTCCTGGCTATGAGGAAAAGCTGACCGCTTCCGTCGCCGAGGCGGACTGGGTTGCTGTCGAACGACAGGCGCACACCCTGAAAGGGCTATTCGCCACGCGCCGGTCGTGTGCCGCCATGTTCATGATCTGGCTTGTGCGCTGAAGGCAGGCAGCTAGCTGCTTAGCTAAGTGGAATGACCCGCCGGATAGCTTTGCCGTCGCTGGCGATTGGTTTGCTGGTGGGCGGGGGGTTCCGACTGCGTATCGGTTAATTCAGTGCTGCTTTAGGTTGAAGCGCCGTTGCTGTCATCGGTGAAGCAGGGCCTCAACGGCAAGGTCGATCTGCCTGCTGCTCACCCTGTCCTGAGTGGTACTGCTTACCGCATTGCTTCCCCAAAGGGCTGCTATTGGAGGCGCCATCGGCAGATACAATGTGAAATTTGCGCCACATAAATTAAGTTCTAATTTTCCCATTTTGAGTACAGAATGAACTTGTAGCCTATTGAATCTAGGTCATAGGTAATAACTACTTGGGATTGTGAGCATGATTTTCAAGCAAGGCTTGGAGTGGTCTCTGCGTTTCAAGGAACGCAAGTCGAACGGGGCGGGAGTGAGGTGGCGCTGGTTCACGGCGTTTCTCGTTTTTCTTTCACTAATTGCAGGGCAGGTCAGGGCGGGCGACTTGGCGCCGCTCAAGCTGGGTATCATGCCTTTCAACAGTACCCTGGCGCTTCTCAAGACCCACCAGCCGCTAAAACGACACCTTGAAGCCGAATTGGGGCGGCCGGTAGTGATCTACACGTCGGCCGACTACTTCACTTTTGTCAATGAACTGCTCGATGGCCATTTCGACCTGGCCATCGCCGGGCCACACTTTGGCACGATGGCCAGCGAGCGCGGTTCAGTCGTGCTTTTCCGCTACAAGGCAGACTTGCAGCCGGTATTCGTCGTTCGCGACAGCTCGGGCATCGTCAACCTCGACGATCTGCGTGGTAAACGCATCGGCCTTTCCAGTCCGCTCTCCATTTCATCGATTGGCGGCGTCAAATGGCTGCAAGACAGCGGGCTTAGACTGGGGCAGGACTATCACCTCGTTGAACGTACCACCCACGGTGCTGCAGTGGCTGCTGTTTCAGTCGGCGAACTGGATGCTGCGCTAACCACGCACACCCCGCTCAAGCAAATTCCAGAGGATGTTCGGGCAAAAATCCGGGTGTTGCCCCTCGATATTCACATTCCCCATTTAATGACAGTGGCCAATACACAGCTGGGGCCGAAATTAACCGAGCGGATTCGTCTCGCACTTCGCAATTTTGAGACTACTCCGGAAGGACGTGAGTTTTTCCGGGAGACCGGTTATCTCGGCTATGTCGTAGTCACTCCCGCCGACATCAAATCCCTCAAGCCTTTCGTCGACCTCACGGTGCAGATGATGAGGCAGGGGCAATGAAATTTCCTGGCTTCCTGCGTAGCTTGCGTTTCAAGCTACTGGCAGCCAGTTTGGCCATTGAAATTGTCATGCTGGTGATTCTGGTTGGCAACAGCCTGCGACTTATCGACCAGCATCTCATTCGACAAACGGAAAACCGCGTGGCGGCAATTGAGCTGGCCTATAAAACGGCTGTGGCGTTGCCGCTGGCGGCGCGTGACTATGCGACCTTGCGGGATATTCTCGACGGTTGGCGGCAGACCGGGGATATCAATTATCTGGTGGTGACCGATCCCTCCGGAAGCATTCTGGCGACCTCCGGCTGGCCTGCCGGAACGCCCCTGCCAAAGCCGTCAACCGACTTCAAAAAGAGCGGAATATTTCACGTCGCTTTCCCGGTCAAGGTGCTGGAGCAACATTACGGGTGGGTGCATTACGGGCTGTCGCTGAGTTTTCTCGATGAAGCGCGCCAGGATTTGCTCAGCCAGGGCATGTTGATCGCCAGCGCAGAACTGTTGCTCAGCTTTGTCATGCTGTTTGCCATTGGCTATTGGCTAACCCGGCATCTGGCTAACCTGACCGAGGCAAGCAGCAGCATTGCCGCCGGGAATTACAAAACCCGTCTGCCCGTCGGAGCGAACGATGAAGTCGGCCAACTGACCCGCAATTTCCAGCGGATGGCGGAGGCCGTTGAATCACGCGTGAACGAACTCGCCGATCATCTATCGCGTCAGAAGACGATTTTTGACGCGCTGGGCGAGGGAATCTATGGCGTGGACAAGGACGGATTATTCTCCTTCATCAATCCGGCAGGCCTCGCCATGCTGGGATTTGCCGAGGATGAAATCCTGGGGCGGGAATCGCACGACCTGATTCACGGGCGTTGCATGAATGGCGAACACTACCCGCTAGACGATTGCCCGGTTTATTTAACCGGTCGCGACGGTCGTCGACGGACGACAGAGGATTGGCTGTGGCGCAAGGATGGCACGGGCTTCCCGGTCATGCTGACGGCAACAGCGATTTATCGTGAGGGAGAGATACAGGGGGCGGTCGTCGTTTTTCGCGACATGACTGAGATTCGCCGATTTACTGAAGAGTTGCGGGACAGTCACGATCGTCTCGCCGCCTTTACCAATGCCCTGCCGGACATTGTCGTCATCAAGGATGGCGAGTCCCGCTGGCAGAGCATCAATCACGCTGCGGAAGAGACGCTGGCCCTGAAGGATGTGCAATGGCAGGGCAAGAACAATCTGGAACTGGCCAGCGCCCGCCCGTCCTTCCTGGCATTTCACGAAGCGGCTTCAGCCAGCGATGAAATAGCCTGGGAGAAAGGCGACATCTCGCTGTGCATCGAAAATATTGCCAGTGCCGATGAGCCGCCGCGTACCTGCGAAGTGCGCAAGATGCCACTGTTTGCTCAGGATGGCAGTCGCAAGGCACTGATGGTGATTGCCCGTGACATCACCGAGCGCAAACAGGCAGAGGCCGCCTTGGAGCGCTACCGACTGCACCTTGAAGAATTGGTCGCCGAGCGCACCGAACAGTTGGCGGTGGCCAAGGAAGCCGCCGAAACGGCCAATATTGCCAAGAGCGCCTTCCTGGCCAACATGAGCCATGAAATTCGCACCCCCCTCAACGCCATTACCGGCATGGCCCACCTGATCCGACGTGCCGGTCTGTCCGCCGATCAGTTAGCCCGCCTGGAAACGCTGGAAGCGGCGGGGGCGCATCTGTTGGAAATTATCAATGCCGTGCTCGATCTGTCGAAAATCGAGGCGGGGAAGTTTTTGCTCGAAGAAAGCCCGCTGGCACTGGACAAGCTGCTGGCCAATACGGTTGCGATGCTGCGCAGTCGTGCGCAAGCCAAGAATCTGCAATTGCTGAGTGAAACCGACCATTTCCCGCAGGGCTTGCTCGGGGATCCGACTCGCCTCCAGCAGGCATTGCTCAATTACATCACCAACGCCATTAAATTTACCGCCACGGGCCGCATCATCGTGCGGGCAAAAGTCGAGGCAGAGGACAGGCAAGCCGTATTGCTGCGGTTCGAGGTGAGCGATACCGGCATCGGCATCGCCCCGGATGTTCTGCCCAGGTTGTTTAATGCCTTTGAACAGGCGGACAGTACAACCACCCGTAAATATGGGGGGACCGGTCTTGGTCTGACCATTACCAGGAAATTTGCCCAATTGATGGGGGGCGATGCCGGTGTGCAAAGTACCCCGGGAGTTGGCAGTACTTTTTGGTTCACCGCTCGCTTGAGAAGAGGGCTGCAAGCGAGCTCGCTCGAAGATACCTCTGACATCAACTTGATCGAAGCCAGGCTCAAACAGAACCATGCTGGCAAACGCGTGCTGCTAGCCGAGGACGAGCCCGTCAACCGGGAAATTACCCGCTTACTGCTTGACGATGTCGCACTCGTTGTCGATGTGGCCGAAGACGGTCAGGAAGCACTGGAAAAAGCCCGCCTGCACGCCTACGACCTGATCCTGATGGATATGCAAATGCCGGAAATGGATGGTCTGGAGGCGACCCGCCAGATCAGAAAACTTCCGGGACGAGAACACGTGCCGATTTTGGCAATGACCGCCAATGCCTTCTCCGAAGACAAGGCGCGTTGTTTCGAATCGGGGATGGATGACTTTATTGCCAAACCCGTGCGGCCTGAAATTCTGTTTGCCAGCTTATTGAAGTGGTTGTCGGCCTGATAATTCCTGCCGCCGACGACCATTGCCGCTACAAAATTCTGCTGCTGAAATCATGGGCTCGCTTGATGGCGATTTGCAGCGGATGCCGGAGATCAATCTGGCGCATCGCGAGGCGCATGCTGGCAAGCGGGTGGGCCGGAGGTGCTGTGGCGGGCGGCCAGCGAGTTGCTGCGCGGCTGTGCCAGGCAAGGTTAATTGTCTTTCCACGGTCACGGCGGTAGCATCCGCTGCGGTCGACCGTCGTTTCGGGCAAAATTTTCCGCCCCGGACAGTTGGGGGCGGGGTGCCGATGAAGGCATGCCGGCCCAGCGATAAGCTTGCGGAGTGTCGTAAGCTTTTTTTGTGGCGGGTTGAACGCGAGGGACGAAGATGAAATTCCTGTTGTTGGTCGGCTTGTTGGCCGTTATTTGGCTGATGTGGAAAAAGCACAAAGCGAAGGGGGCTGTACCGATCATTCCTCCGGTGTCGAGTAGTGAGCGCATGGTCAGTTGCGGGCT
>JAGTRX010000078.1 GCA_018262285.1 Pseudomonadota bacterium
TTCTCCGGGTGACCAGGCAGCGCCGCTGAGTTCGGCTGCGTTCCACCGGATGTTGAGCCGCCAGTTACCGTCCCACCATTGCCGGTCTACGGTGACGACACCTCCCAATACTTTGACCTTCATGTCGACTACCGGCGCATTGACCGTGCCGTTCGGCAGCTCGACCTGGGCCTGCGCCAGAATAGGCAGGAGCAGGAGGGGCAGAAGGGCTAGTCTGCGGAGTAGCGTGTGGAAAGGTTGGGTCTTCATAAAGTAGGCTCGGTTGTTGGGGTTCAGATTTTCAATCACCATAATTTATAGGGCACGCCGTTGATTCCGGATCTGTCCGATTTCGAATAAACATCAAAAATGTCCTCGCCTTCCGTTGGCTCATCTGCGGGCGATGAATAACTGCGAAGCCCCCAAGTTTCTGCAGCTTTGGCGTTTGCATCCGGATAAAGGGGATCTCTGGGCAATCTACGCAGGAAGAAAATCTTTTTCCTGGCTGGGCTGCGAACATCCTCGACTCCATCCACCAACTCATCCAATGTTTTCGGATAACCGCTCTCGTCTGCTTTCAACTCGATCCGACCTTGTTCTGCAGCCCTCTTGTATGCATCCAGTGCTTCACGGATTTCAGCCAGAGCCAACCTCAATTCGCGTTCCTTTTCACGCTGCACGGCCACTTGCGCCAAGGGCACCGACACCGTGACCAAAACCGCCATGATGGCCAGCGTGATCATCAGTTCAACAAAGGTAAACCCCTTGGTGGCAAAGAACACGTTACGACGTATCATGGAGTGATCTTGATAACCTGTTCCACAGGAACGGCCAGCGGTGTGGCAGGCGCTGGTTCCGGAGTCGCAGAAAGCACCTGCAGACGTGAAGATGAGCCGGCCTTGATGGCTTTGAACGTAATCGACAGGACACCACCGGAACCGTTGATGCCCGCATCGGCTCCACCAGCACTTTGTCGCACCACCGCCGCAAAAATCTTGCCCTGTGTCGTATCGATACGGTGCGTGAAATTGGTTTTCCCGCTCCCCTGCTTGAAGAAATCCCCCTCCTGCACACTGACAACCTGCAGGGTCTGGGGATCAAAGGCAACTAGTATTGGCAATCCTCTCAAAGAGGGCTGGCTGGTCAGTTTCAACACAGAAGTAAACTGCTCTCCTGTTTTGACCTGGCTTGGCGTTTGCCAGGAAAGAGTGATTTTTCCATCTGCAGCAATCGTTTTTGTTGCGCCCACGGGTTGAACATTAGCGGCCGACACAGGGGTTACAACAGCACCAGTCGAAGGTGTTGCCGCCGCAGGCGGCGCCACCGTATTTGAAGCAGGCGCAGGCACCCTGGCTTGGGGAGTGGCAGCCTGTCCGGCCAAAGACGGGGCAGGTTGTTGTCCGACAGGAGCAGCCGTCGCAACGGGGGTTGCTGGATTCTGGCCGGCAACGGGAGCAGACTGTGCCGCCGGGGTGTTAGCCGCAGCCGGCTTGTTATCCTTGGCAGTCTCGTTATTGGACAATCTCAAGGTGGGCGCACCAACCTTGCTCGATGTTCCGGATTCAAATTCAGCAACCTGAAGATCAGGTCGGCGAATGGATCGAACGACTCTGGGCGTAATCGACAAAAGAATCTCGCTTCTCGCACCATCATCCTTTTGACTACCGAACAAGCGCCCAACGATCGGAAGCTCACCCAGCCCCGGAACCTTGTTGGCGGTAGACCGATCCTCATCGCTAATCAAGCCGGCAAGAATCTGCGTTTCGCCATTTTTCAGTCGCAATGAGGTACTCGCGTTGCGCGTTCCGATCTGATAGGAGAGCGTTCCAGATTTACTTAGAACCTCGCGTACGATATTCGAAACATCCAAATTCACCTTGATCCCGACCTCTTCATCAAGATAAATATTGGGCTCGACTTCCAGTTTCAAACCCACGTCCACATAACTAACCGATTCCGCAACAAAGCCGGTCGAGGTCGAAGTCGTGGTAATTACCGGCACCCTGTCTCCGATCATGATCTTGGCTTTATCCTTGTTTCGTACTCGTATACGCGGATTCGCAAGAATATTGCCGTCTTGGCCCTCACGCCTGGCATTTATCAGCGTACTGCCGATCGTAGCCTGCGTGGTTGCTGATGTCTGTTTGCGCAGATCCTCGAGGGTAATGGGAACACCGCCTATCTGGAGGGGCGACAGCGCCAGCTGACTCGGCCATTGAATACCCAACTCGAGAAGCCGTGAACGCTTTATTTCCATAATTTCCACATCAAGCATCACCTCCGGATCGCTCATGTCCTGTAAGGAAACGATACGTTCCGCCATACGAATCGCTTCCGGAGTATCACGAATGATGATCAGACCAAGTCGCTCGTCGATCACCATATCCTTCGTTTTGACGATGGTTTTGATCGAATTCGAGACGGCCTTGACGTCAGAATTAGCCAGATGGAAGGCTCTGACCGAAAGCGCTTGGTACTCCTGCTGTTTTTGCGGCGTATTGGGATAGATGAGAATCGAATTGTCGTTGAGGACAATAAATTCGAGTTGATTGGTGGTAAGCATCAAGCGAACCGCGTCCTCGACAGTCGTATTTTTAGCCAGAACCGAAGCCTTCAGATCGGGACGCAAATCCTTGTCAAAATAAAAATTCATGCCAGCAAACTTCGCAATGAAATCAAAAACAGACTTCATTGGCGCATCGCGGAACTCAAGGGAAATGGTCTTTCTAAAAACGGCTGCCAGCTTAGCTTCCGGCTTGGCATCCTTCGAACGAGCCTCTCCGATGCGGGCTTTCAGATTAAGCGCTTCTTTCTGGCTGGGGTTTTCAGAAAGTATCGGCCGCAGCTTTTCCAGGGCATCGGCAATACCGGCAGGCGTATTCTGTTTGAACAATGCTTCTGCCTCACCAACGGCTTGCCGGTGTCGCCGATCAATAGCAACCGCCTCCAAACCCTGCTTGGCCAACACATGATTGGGGTCGTATTTGAGTACCTGACGATAGGCCTTTTCGGCCTCAGTCAATTTTCCACTTTGCCTAGCGTTTTCACCTTCATTCACATAGCGATTGACTTGTTCGGACTTGCGAGTATTCAGCGCAATCCGGTATTCGGCATTACGTGGCTCTTCACGAACGGCTTCTTCCAGTTTGGCCATGCCTTCATCGACCTTGCCTGCAGAAAAGAGGGTATTGCTTTGGTAATGAGCAATCATTCCAGCACAGCCCGACAGGAAAAACGCTGTTGCCACCAGCAGGCCAAAGCGCAGGTAACTTCCCGCAGGTAAGCTAAAAAGGGTCAGAAGAGGCTTGTTTTTCATATTCGTCACAGTCCAATTACTTCAGCGCTCCGATTTCCAGAGTCTGTTGTTTTTTAAGCGGCAGATAGAGGAAATGTAGCCCCCCTTCCTTTTCGCCTTCGAATTTGTAAAGGTCGGCGATCATATCGCCCTCGCGGACGACCAGATTCTGGTCGTTATGCGAAAGAAAGAAACCGGTTACACCGTTTTCGATGTAGCGGCCGAGCAGCTTGAATGGCAATGGCGGGGCTTGTGGTTCTGGTGGTGGTTCCACTTTCTCCACCTCTTGTGGTTTTTCCCACTGCGTTGGCGAGAAAAGCACTGAATCTTCCTCTTCGCCGTTCCGAGGCTTGATTGTCAATACCTCGACAGGCGCCGCAGTCGTTTCGGAAGAATTCCGGGCAGGATCCGGCAAAGCGCTACTGCTGACCGGTCGAATGGATGGAGCCACAACGCCCTTTTCCGAATCGGGCGGCGCAAACCAGGCGGCGATCAGGGTCGCAACAAGCAATACAGCGATGATGATCCGGCGGCGCATCATGCCCCCCCTTTCGCCGGCTTGCTAGCGGTCGAAGCATCCCGGGGCAGACGTGTCAGCAACAACCAGTGAATGCGCACCTCAACAATGTCCGTCCCGATTTTTTCGCGATGAAACTGAACCGATTCGACGGCCAGATTTTTCTGAGCCTTGAGCGCCTTGTGCATGAAACTCCGGATTGCCGCTGCCTCACCCTTGACCGGCAAAACCATGCGGTAGCGCATAAATCCGCCACGAGAATCCACTTCCGGCTTGTATTCCCCACGCTGAAACACGAGGCGCTCGTTCTCGGCCAAACGCATGATTTCTTCCACTGCCGCCGGAATATCGTCGTGCGCCAGCAAGTGACCATCAAAGGCCTTCAATCGGGTACGATTATCGGATACTTGGGGCTTTGGCAGCGTCGCTTGTTCTCGAATGGCGTGGCGTATACCGGCCAGTTGCTCCGCCACTTTTTCAGATTGTCTCCAGGCAACAACAGCCAGCAGCGCCATAACCACAGCCAACAAACTCGCCCAGCCAAACCGGCGAAGCAAATAACGCATCAAGCGCATGCTTTCCCACCGACCTCTTTCCGGCCAGTTTCGCAAAGTCACAAAACTTACTCGCGCCATTTCGCCTCCACCGTAAAACGATAGGGTTTCAGCGCATCCGTTTCGACAACCTCATGGCTAACAAGATAGGCTCCGACAAACGGACGGCGTTCCGCCAAAAAAGCGACATATCGTGCCATATCGATGCTGGAGCGGGTTTCCGCCGTCAATTTGACCAAGGAATCGCTTCCCTTTTCACCGCCAGGCGTAAAAGCCACCCCAAGCAGGGCGACAGCAATATCGCGAGGAGGCTGCATCGCCTGCATCAGCGGCCCCACGGGCAAATTGAGTTGCCGAATGGCAATATTGACGGCGCGTACCCGTTCGATCTCACCCTTGCTCAAAGTCTGAGTCGCTTGTTTCACTGCCGGCGCCCGACTTGCAAGTTGTTCACGTTCGCTCTCCAGCGTCGAAGAAAGGCGCCCCCATTGGAAAAGTAAGGCCACTGCCATGGCCGACAGCACTACTGCCATGCCAATCTGTAGCGGACCGTTAGATGGCCTGCGTTGCACTGCATCCAGGGGGCTAATGGCACGCTTGACCATAAACAGCCGCAAAGCCGGAGGCGTGTTAGCCAGCAACCCGCCAGCAAAATCCAACACCTTGATCTCGGCATGTTTTGTCGCATCCTTCTCCAGACTGCCATCGATATCAACCAGATGCAGCGGCGACATTCCAGCAAGACGCGGGTCTCTCAGTTGTGCGCGCTGCCAGGCCTGAATCAAGTCAGCAGTTGCGTTGACTGTTCCCGCCATCGGGGCGACCAGCAACATCTGCCCCCCCTGCCGGCGCCAAAAAGAAACCTCACCACCTTCAAGCACAGCCACCACGGCAGGTGATGGCAGGCGACGGCAAACCCCGGTTACTGCTGAAACGCCAGCCGGCAAGACTGACTCGAGTTTCCCACCCAACTGGATGGCGAACCCTTTCAGCAGTTCAAGCAAGGCGGAAGGATATGCCGCAACCAGTACCGGTTGGCGCCAGGGCGCATCGTTTAAGCGCAGCCTGTCACCGGCATTTAGCGCTATTCCGGTAGCCGAGAGATGGGCGGAAACGTAGGAAGCCACTGCCGCCCTCTGGCTCAGAACAGGGCTCCAGGGAACACTGGCCAGAGACAGCCAACGTTCCGCCACCAGCACACGAACACGCACTGTCTTCAGCTTACCCTGGCCGGATGCCGCCAGCGCCTTGGCGAGGTTCTCCCTCGCCAAGTCCAGGGCCTCTTGCAAGCAGCGCAATTCGCCGCTTTCTGCCAGAGGAAAACTTGCCTGGCTCCCCTCCAGCCAGCGCCGGCCCAAGGCAACCCCGCATTCGATATGCCGGGTACCCAGGGAGAGGCAAACCGAACGTTCAACCGGCCACACGGATCACCTCAGCCAAAGTCGTTTCTCCCGCCGCCACCCAATTCAGCGCAGTTTCATGCAAGGGCTTCATGCCGCTCTGCGTTGCATATTCCTTGAGACGTGAAATGGGCGCCTGGATGGCAATCATTTCACGCAATTCGTCATTGAGCACCAGCACTTCGGCCACTGCCCGCCGACCCTTGTAGCCGGTTCCGCGACAATGACCGCAGCCGCGTCCGGCAAAAAACTTCCAATCCTTGACCTGTTCATGGGTCAGCCCGAGGTCTTGCAACTCCTCTGCATCCGGCAAGGTCTCGGTAGCGCAGTGCTGACAGGTCACACGTAGCAGACGTTGTGCGACGATGCCATTCAATGCTGCCGCAAAACTATAAGCATCCACCCCCATGTGCAGGAATCTACCCACTACATCAAAAACGCTGTTGGCGTGAACCGTGGTAAATACAAGGTGCCCGGTTAAAGCAGCCTGGACGGCAATCTGCGCCGTTTCGTTATCGCGGATTTCGCCAACCATGATTTTGTCCGGATCATGGCGCAAGATGGAGCGCAAACCCCGCGCAAACGTTAAGCCCTTCTTCTCATTGACTGGAATCTGCAGCACGCGCGGCAAGCGGTATTCCACCGGATCCTCGATGGTGACAATCTTGTCCCGCCCGTTATGAATTTCGGTAATTGCGGCGTAGAGCGTCGTCGTCTTGCCGGAACCGGTCGGGCCGGTCACCAACAGCATGCCATGCGGCTTGTTCGCCAGCTTGCGCACTGTAGCAATACTGCGCGCATCGAGGCCGAGATTGTCCAGACGCAGCGAATTGGCTTCTTCAGTCAGCGATTGCCTGTCCAGCAGGCGCAACACCGCATCTTCGCCAAAAATATTGGGCATGACCGACACCCGAAAATCGATGTCGCGATCGTTAACCCGCACCTTGAATCGCCCGTCCTGGGGAATCCGGCGCTCAGCAATGTCGAGTTCGGCCATCACCTTGATGCGCGACACCACCTGTTCGGCCATTTCTTGGCCCTGAACCTGAGTAATGGGGACCAGCACCCCGTCAATGCGGTATTGCACATAAAGACAACCCGCATCGCACTCAAGATGAATGTCACTGGCCTTGATCTTAAGGGCATCATAAATGGTCGAATTCACCAACTTGACCACCGGGCTGGAATCATCGCTGATTGACGACAGGGTGATGACGGCAGCCACTTCCTCGGCACCGTTTCCGGAAGTTTGCGCATCAAAGCCATCCATGGCCCGCATCTGGCTTTCCTGCCGGGCAAAACAGGCTTGCAAATCCTCAGTGCTGACCAGAACCAGCTTTGGCGCAGCGATTCCGCTTGCCGAACTGCGCCGCCGCGCCCATTCCTCATTTGCACCATCGAAGGGGTCGCAAAGCACCAGCACAGGTGCCCCTGCCGCATCCACCGCCAGCAACAACTGACGCTGCACGCATTCGGTAAACACAACGCAATCGAACAAGGGATCCAGCGCCTGCAATTCCTGCATGGAAAGCACCGGATAGTCGAAAAGCGTTCCAAGCATGGCCGTCAATTGCGCACTGTCGGCAGCCGTGATCTGACGTAGGCAATCCATGATCAAACGCCCGGATTCGTCCGCCAGTGAACGTGCCTCCAGCAGCGTCTTCGGCGTTATCCTGCTTACCTTTTCGTCATCGGAAGTCATCACCGTAATCCGCCTGCCAAGTCAAAGATCGGCAAATACATCAAAACCACCACAAACCCGATCACCACCCCAATGATCGTCATCAAAATCGGCTCAAGCAACTTGGTCGCCCAGTCGATCCAGCGGGAAAAATCGTCATCATGAAAACGCGCCGCCCGTTCAAGCATTTCAGCCAACTGGCCAGAACGCTCGCCAACCCGGATCAGCGAATCCGCCACCGGACTAGCAAGATTGGCGGCCAGCAAAGCTTCCGACAGGCTCTTGCCTTCCTCGACGGCCATGCGCGCCCCGGTCAAATGCGCCTGTTGGGTTCGGCTCAACATTCCAGTCACCATGCCCATAGCACGCGGCAAAGAAATACCGGCAGCCAGCAGCAGGCTAACCGCCCGATAAAAGCGCGCCAGCCTGAACTCCTCCGAACGCTCCGACAACCAGGGAATACGCAAGATCTGGTTCAATAAACGGACTCGTCCCTGTGGATGAGCGATTATCCAGCCAGCAATGCCGAAAACCCCTGCCAAACCGCCTAAAACCCAAGGCCAATGCTTATTGATGAAACTACCGAAAACAAGCAGTACGGTTGATAGCAAGGGCAAATCACGGCCGGCCGACTGATAAACTGCCGAAAACTTCGGGACAACGTAGCCAAGCAGGAACAAAGTAACAAAACCACCCACAACGAGCAGCATGACCGGATAAATGGAGGCGGAAACCAGCTTCCGGCGGATGATATCGAACTGGAGCTGATAGGCAATGTAGCGAGCCAAAGCGTTCGGTAAATCCCCGGTACGTTCCGAGGCGCGCACCGTGGCCACATAAACCTCAGGGAAATGCTGGGGCACACCCGCCAGCACATCGGAGAAATTCCGCCCTTCGCGCAAAGCCGAGAGAATGTCGGCCAAAACGCCGGCAACGCCCTCCTGACGTTCCTTGGCGTGCAGCGTGGAAATCGCCTCAGTCAGGTTCAGCCCGGCTTCCAGCAATGCCAGCAGTTCCTGACTGAACAGCAACAAGGGAAACTGATCGCCCGTAGTCTGCCCTGCTTTGACTTCGGTTTCAGATTCAACGGAAAGCACAATCAAGCCACGCTGCGCTGCTTGCCTGACCGCCTCAACAGAAGATGCCGCCACAAACTCCTGAATCCGCTCGCGGCCATCCGAACCGGCCACGCGCAAATGCACGCGCGACGCAGGCGACCCAACGCTGCCCGGAACGGTTGAACCAGAATGGATCATGACTGAGAGGCGCGATTAGCGGTAGGTAATATCAACATTGTCACCATCGCCACCCGGCTGGCCATCCTTGCCGTTGGACTGAAGATCAAAATCAGCACCACCCTGCCCCGGCGAACGGTAAACATAGGCGCGCCCCCAGGGATCAGGTGGCACATCCTTTTGCAGGTAAGGGCCGTTCCATTTAGGCTCGTCACTTGGGCGCTTCACCAGCGCATTCAAGCCTTGTTCAGTACCAGGATAATGCCCCGTGTCCAACCGATAGGCATCAAGTGCTTTGCCGAAACCTTCGATCTGCGCCTTGGTGGTCTGCCGTTCCGATTTATTCAATTGCGAAAAATAGCGGGGGCCAACATACGCCGCCAGCAAGCCGATAATGACAATCACCACCAGCAATTCGAGCAGCGTAAAACCCCGCTTGGATGCGGGGGAACGCGGTCTTTCTGAGGACAATTGATTTAATCGATATACCCGCAGACCAACAACTGGCCGCGCATGGTACAACCCTCTTATCCGCTTTCGATCTGTATTCATCAATCTCGACACCTCGTCAAAAATGCGCCCGCTTTGACCTCGCCAACATGACATAACATAAGCCAGAAAAAACCATGGAATTATACCATTCAAATCATACATAGAAACCAGCCATGCTGGTACTGCACCGAATCTCACTGAACCATCCGCATGAAACGGGCTTCACAGCAAGCCTGCAATACATCAAGATAACCTTACAAGCATGAACAACACGCACTCAAAACTGCCAACCCGGTCTACTTCGCCAACTTCAAGCGCCGAAAAAGCCAGAAACAAGACCCGACGACCAGAAAAATCCCCAGGCTGCGAATAAGCCAAGCAATACCGGTATCGAGATGCAGCACCCCCCAGCGACCGAAAATTTCCGCCCAGTCGTGATCGCCGCCAACAAGGGGCAAAACCTGGGCACGTGCATCAGCCATGTAGCGGGCGACATTGAGCAGGTTTTCCCCCAACCAAACCAGCGTGGCCGCAAAACCGGCCGCATGATCACTGCGCCGGAAATGCCAGGCAGCCGCAAGCGGAAATGCCAACTGGAACAGCGTCCCCCCATAAAACATTAAGCGCCCGCTGAAGAGCCCAATGATTGGGTGCCCCGCTTCATGTAACGCCAGATTGGCACTATCAAGAACAGGAACCCAGCCTTGTAAGACGTGCATCGTCAAGCAAAGCGCGCCAAATGCGATCACCGCCAATAAAGCACCAAGCGAAGGTAATCGAACGTCAAATTGTTCTTCTGAAATGAAATTGTTATCCATGATTCGTGACGAAATCCTATTGCAAATTAGCGCATGTTCGCGCCGTACCATCCGAATTTTCAACATTCTCTATTTTGTTATTTCTTCAGCCCATTTTTCAGCCTTAAAGCCATCTTCAATAGCAGTAATCGACTTGAATCCCAATTCAGTGGCAATTTTCTGAGGCAACTTTTCAGCCGTGCCGTAGACCCAAAGGGTGTCATACCCAACAACTTGGCTCACTTCACCGTGATGCTCGTCAATAGCATACACCGCACGCGCCAACAAATTACACGAAGCCTCCCCAGGACGCCGGTGCAGCGATGTAATGCGTCCCTCGCCGAGATTCGAGCGCGCCAGACGAACCGCCTGATCGTTGACTGGGCTCGACACTACCCAAACGGGCATTTGCTGTGCAAGTGCGGCAACACGATCACCAAAGACAGGGTCAAGAACAAGCGATACGGATACGTGCATAGCTTCAGTACTCCCCGTTATATCAGCCAAGATCATTAATTCACCGGAACGCCAGGGCCGCGTTTGCCATCAACCCAGTCGTGAGCATGCGGTACGCCTTGGCCGTGATCGTGATCCCGATCAACATCACGCTCGGGCAAACCGTCGGGGCCATATGTCCTCTCCTGACCGCTGCCAGGATTC
This sequence comes from Pseudomonadota bacterium, assembly GCA_018262285.1. Taxonomy (GTDB): domain Bacteria; phylum Pseudomonadota; class Gammaproteobacteria; order Burkholderiales; family Rhodocyclaceae; genus UBA1934. Next base: position 10,611 of record JAGTRX010000078.1, read on the forward strand.
ACAACAGTGGAGCCAGGGGTGCCAGTATTTGGTGTCTTCGAGGGTCGCTGACCATCCTTACCCTTCTCCCCTTCCTCACCCTCTTTACCCTTCTCCCCTTCCTCACCCTCTTTACCCTTCTCTTCAGCCATGCATATGTCAGCTACCCTCTTAGCCACACAAGCACCAATGGAGATCGTACAAGGGTTTATAAATTGAGGCGGAAAAAGCGAAGGAGGATTGGAAGCGGGAGGGTCAAACTGATCATCACCCCGTCCTTTCCCATTGCCAGCACCGCTCCTGGAAATGACCATCGCGGTGATTGCAGCCACTGTTATTCCTATTCCAATAGCGACAGCCACACCAATTGCAGTCATCTTCCCTTTCGGATCGACATACCTTACAACTCCACCCTCGACATAGTTGTACGGATTGATGCCGCCCATTAACCCAATCGGATCCTCCTGTGTATACCTTCCACTGTGTTGGTCATAGGTTCTGTAGTAGTTGTAATGGGTATTGATTTCCGCGTCGTAGTACTGCCCTGGGAAGCGGTGCGGGTTGTCAATCAGGCTTTGAGGATCAACCTGGGTTTCCCCAAAAGCCGTCGCCTTCTGGCTCCAGACGATATTGCCACTGGCGTCCGTACTCTTCTGCGGCGTGCCTAGATGATCGTTGTGGTGATGAAAGCGCTGCACTTCATTCGTGTCACTGCGCTTCGTCCGCGTCCAGATGGGGCTGGTGCCCCACATTCCGTTCGGTTCCCAACCATGTGTGGCATAGAGTTGCGGGGCATTGGCTCCACTCTGCCGGTATTCGGCTATCAGCCCTTCTTCTGCGTAGAGGTAGAGGCTGGTCTTGGCTTCTGTGAGGAGTTGCCAGGTGCTGCTATTGGTATCCCATTCTCTGGTAATGGTCTTCCTGATTCTTCTGCCCAGGGGGTCGTATTGATAGCTGGCGATGGTTTCGCCTTGTGGGGTTTGGCTTTCGATCAGACGGTTCTGGGCGTCGTATTGGTAACGCTGGTTCTGTGTCGGGTTCTGGGCTTCCGTGCCTGCCGGGGTGTTCTTTCGAATGAGGTTGCCGGCATCGTCCCAGGTGTAGTTAATGGCCTGGGCGTTGTTGCCGATGAAGGAGGTGTTTTCAGTGGCGGCTTGTAATAGTTGATGGTTGGCGTTGTATTGCCATTGCCCTTCTGCCTGATTCGGGTTGGGTTTGTTCTTGTCGGTGAGGCGGTTGCCGACAGCGTCCAGGGTATAGCGTTCGTTCGGCAGTCCGCTTGGGTTGTCGGCCTGGGTCAGGCGATAGATGGCGTCGTAGGCGTATTGTTTGTTGCCTTGTTCGCTATCGATCTTGATGGGGTTATTCTCCGGATCGTATTGGATGACCCGCTTCATCAGTTCGGCTTGGCCGGGGCTTTTGACTTGTTGACCGATCAGGCGGCCAAAGCCATCCCAAGTCTGGGTCTGGGTGGTGCCGCCGGGGAAGAGGATGTTTTGGGGCAGGTTCCACCAGCGGGCGGTGATGCTGAGTTGTCCGCCTTC
>JAGTRX010000015.1 GCA_018262285.1 Pseudomonadota bacterium
ATTCCGGGCGCCGTCTTTCTATTCGGACGCTCAAGTTTAAGCCATTCTTTCGAGGTTCACCTTCATGTCTCATACCATCCATGCCTGCGCTGCCGCCAAGCAAACTCCCAATGCCGACCGTCAGCAATGGTCGGTCGAGGCGGTAATGGCGCTGTACGATCTGCCTTTCATGGATTTGATCTGGCAGGCGCAAAACATTCACCGCCAGAATTTTGACGTCAATGCGATCGAGCGTTGCGCCCTCTTTTCGGTCAAGACCGGTGGCTGTTCGGAAAATTGCAGCTACTGTTCGCAATCCGCGCAGTACCAGACCGATGCGCCACGCGAACGCCTCAAACCTATTGAGGAAGTCGTGACCGCAGCGCGCGAGGCCATAGCCAGCGGCGCTTCGCGTTTCTGCATGAGCGCGGCCTGGCGCAGCCCGAAAGATAGCGATCTTGAGCAGGTGACGGAGATGGTGCGGCAGGTCAAGGCGTTGGGAATCGAGACCTGCATGACGCTCGGCATGTTGAACGAAAAACAGGCGGAAAAACTCAAGCTGGCCGGGCTTGATTACTACAACCACAACCTCGACACCGACGCCGATTATTATGGGCAGGTGATCAGCAGCCATAACCAGGAAGATCGCATCAGGACTATTGGTCACGTTCAGGGCGCCGGCATCAAGGTTTGCTCCGGCGGCATCATCGGCATGGGAGAATCGCGCCGTAACCGGGCCGGCTTGATCGCGCAACTGGCCGGCATGGCAACGCCGCCGGAAGCCGTGCCGATCAACCATCTGGTGCCGATTCCCGGCACGCCGCTGGAGAATACGCCGCCGCTCGATCCTTTCGAGTTTGTCCGCACTGTTGCGGCGGCGCGCATTACCATGCCGAAAGCCTCGGTACGCCTTTCCGCCGGCCGCACTGCCATGAGCGACGAACTGCAGGCTCTCTGTTTTCTGGCCGGTGCCAATTCCATCTTTTATGGCGAAAAACTGCTGACAACGGAAAATCCCGAGTTCAATCAGGACGATGCCTTGTTTGAACGTTTGGGGCTGAAGGGGGTTTGAGCAGCCAAGCCTGCAACAGAGTTTGATTACAAACCGGCAAAACCCGCTTATTGCTTGACTTTTCTTGTCCAGAAGCTTAAAACTGTACTATCTGGTTCAGAAAAGAAGGTCGGTAGTTTGAGAAAGAAAAGCGACGAAAAGCGGCAAGCCTTTCTTGATGCCGCCTATGCTTTGTTTCGCGCCAACGGCTTTGAAAAAACCTCAATGCTGGAAATTACCGTTCATGTTGGCGGCTCCAAGGCGACGCTTTACAACTACTTTCCGTCAAAAGAAGAACTCTTTGTCGAATGCATGTTCGACATGGCTGATCACTATCTGGAAAACGTTTTCTCCGACCTGGAAGCCCCACAAATCAACCTTGAGGCAGCACTGCAAGGGTTTGGCAAAAAAATTCTCAATCTGATCTGCTCTGCCGACCTGTTGGCGGCACGGCGCCTGATGATCAGCGAGGCCGGGCGTTCCGGCATCGGCAAGTTGTTCTACGACAAAATCTGTTCGCACCAGAATCAATTGGCAACGTTCTTTGACGCCATGATGCAGGAAGGCAAATTGCGCCGCGCTGATGCCCTGCTCGCCGCCCGCCAGTTGCGCGCCCTGCTCGAAGCCGAGATTTACGAACCTTTCCTTCTGTGCGTTCATGATGATCCGCCCGACGATACTGCGGTCACCCAGGCCACCGAACGCGCCGTCAGCGTTTTCCTGCGCGCCTACGCTACCGATGCAGCGGATGAAAGCAGACAAAAAGTTTGAAACACAAGGAAACAAGCATCATGAAAACGGAAAGAATCCACATTAACCAATACCCTTCATCAGCCAAGCCTGACAAGGGAGCCCTGCTTTTTGTGCATGGCGGCTACGTCAATTCCACCTGCTGGGAATTCCACTTCATCCCCTTTTTCCAGCAGCACGGTTACGACTGTTTTACGCTCGACCTTTCTGGTCATGGCCGCAGCGACGGCCTCGACCGCCTTGATGATTTCGGGATTGATGACTACGCGCAAGATCTGGAATACGCCATCGAGAAAATCGGCCGTCCGGTCACGCTCATTGGGCATTCCATGGGCTCACGGGTGCTCGAGCGCTTTCTGGAAGAAGGCGATGCCCAAGCCGCCATTTTCCTGTCGCCGGTGCCGACTACCGGCACGGCCAGCAGCGCCTTGCAGATGGCCATACGGCATCCCACTTTCTTTCAGGCCATCGATGAAATCGCCAGCGGCGAACTTTCCGACGAAGTCGCCCGCATGATGACCAAAATCTATTTTTCGCCTGACATCTCGCACGATGATGCGCAAAAATATTTGCCCATGGTTGGCGCCGAATCACAACGTGCCGTGGCTGAAATGGCGATGCCGCAATTCGGCCTGTCCATTCGCCGCCGCCAGCTGCCCACACTTGTCATCGGCGGTGTCAACGATGCCGTCTTCCCGGCCTCCATGCTGCATTTCATGGGTTCAGCCTGGAACGCTGACGTTCACCGCGCCGAAGGCGCCGGTCACATGCTGATGCTCGACCCGCAATGGCAAGCCATCGCCGAACACATGCTCGAATGGATGGAAAACACCGTTTCCTTGTCGGAGCGGGTTTCACCAAACATACTCGCGGCATAAAGCCATTGCAGAGGCGCTCTTTTAACAGGATGGCGGCAGATTATGGCCGCCACGATTTTCTGGTGCGTGAAATCGACACCCGCATGCAGGAGCGCCTCGATTTCATCAGGATTTCCCCCAAACGCATCCTTGATCTGGGCTGTAGTTGCGGTGGCAGTCTATCCGGTTTGGCGCAACGCTATCCCGAAGCCCACATGATCGGTCTGGATCAGGCGCCGGAAATGCTCAAGCAAGTATTGGCTGCTGACGTTCTGGCGGCGGATGCTGCCGCTCTGCCGCTGGCAAATAGCTCGATCGATCTGGTCTGGTCAAATCTGCTGTTGCACTGGCTGACCGACCCCATGCTGGCACTAACCGAAGCCAAACGGGCGCTCAAAAAGGGCGGCCTGCTGATGTTTTCCACTCTGGGGCCGGATACACTCAAGGAATTGCGTGCCGCCATTCCCGACACCTACAACCACACCCAGAAATTTTCCGACATGCATGATCTGGGCGACCTGCTCCTGGCCTGCGGTTTTGCCGACCCGGTGGTTGATCGGGGAGATATAACCCTGCATTACAGTTCTTTTCCGGCGCTGTTGGCCGAGTTGCGCTCGGGCAGCGCACGGTGCAGCACAAAGAACCGGCGACAGGGCTTATCCGGATCGTCATTCTGGCGGCAAGTTGAATCCGCCTATGGGCAGCAGGGCGACAAATGGCCGATGAGCTTTGAAGTCATATACGGACTCGCCTGGAAAACAGCAACGCCAGCAACCGTGAGCGAAAGCCCTCTGCGCTATTATCGCTGAAAAATCGGGCGATCAGTCAGCATCAGGCGGCCAGCGCAGCGCGCAATTCGACAATATCCTCTTCCGCCTCTTCGAGCAGGGCGCCGAAACGTTCACGCGCATCCGCAACCGCAGCCGATTCTTCCGGATCGGCAATATCCGTCAGCCACTCGAATTTGCCGCCGGCCAGCAGGTTGGCAAAATAAAGGATATCGCTCAGATTGCAGGGGGTTTCGACGTTGCGTAAGTGATCGTGATCGCGCACGGCGACGATAATGCGATCGGGCAAACCAAGAATGTGCAGCAGGCTCTCGCCGATGCTTTCATGCCAACCGAGAACAAGTTCGAGAATTGCATCCTTGTTGTCGTGATATTCGGTGTATTCGGCAGCGCGGTAGAGCAGGTAGAAAATACCAATGTCGTGAACCAGACCGGCCAGCATGGCCTCATCCGGGTTGCCACGGCCAAGTCGGCGCGAAAGCACGCGGCTGATGGCAGCCGTTTGCAGAGAGTGCTCCCAGGTCCGTTTGGCAAAAAAATCAAAGTCGGCCAGATGCTTGGATTTCATGATCTGGTCCATGGCGACGGCCAGCGAAGTCGTACGCACCGACTCGAAGCCCAGGCGGCCGATGGCGCTTTTCAAATCGGTGATGGACTTGCCGGTCGGATTGTAGGCGACAGAATTGGCCAGTCGCAGCAATTTGCTGGCGATAAGCGGCTCGAGACCGACGGCGCGCGCCACCTGGTCGAGCGTAACCTCGGGACTCTTCAAGGTGTTACGCACCATGATGGCGGCGTCGAGACTGGTGGGAAAATTCATTTCGCCGGAAAGATCCTTGGCGATGTCTTCGAGAATACGGAAATGTATGTTCTGACCGGTGTCCATGATTTGTCCGAAAATTAACCGGGAAACGAATGAGCTTTGGGTACGGCGCGCAAAGTAAAAATAGCAAAGCTGACAATTTTCTACGGTATTCGAGTCTAGCTTGCTCCAGCGGCGCTGCCAAGGGAAGGGCGAAAAAAAAGCTGCTGAAAAACTGCTATCCTATGCGCGTGAGCCCATGCGGGCGTTTAATGCGGATTTTTCATGCCCTTGTTGCAACAGGCTGTTTTTCATACCACGGTGGCGCATCTGCGCGATCTCCCTACGGACGCCCGGGTAGAAGTCGCATTTGCCGGGCGCTCCAACGCCGGCAAATCCTCGGCCATCAATACCCTGGCCAACCATGTGCGTCTGGCCTATGTCAGCAAGACGCCCGGCCGCACCCAGCACCTCAATTATTTCACTTTGGGCGAAGGACGTTACTTGGTCGACCTGCCGGGTTATGGTTACGCCAAAGCACCACTGGAAATTCGTGCCCAATGGGAGGGGCTCGTCGGCCCCTATCTACAGATGCGCTCACCACTGGCCGGACTGGTGCTGATTATGGATGCGCGCCACCCGCTGACCGATCTTGACCGTCGCATGATCGCCTGGGTACAGCCGAGCGGAAAACCGATCCATGTGCTGCTCTCCAAATCGGACAAACTGAGCCGGCAGCAATCGACCAATACCTTGCGCACGGTGCAAAAAGCCTTGGCAGAAATGGGTGATGAGATTTCCGTCCAACTTTTTTCCAGCCTCAAGAAAACCGGCATCGACGAAGCCGAAGTGGTATTGGGACGCTGGCTGGGCATGGAACCCGTTGCCAAAAAAAAGCCCCCGGCAAATTCCGGGGGCAAACAGCCTTAGGGGATAAGGCTCCCGCTCAGGGAGGATAGAGCAGGAGATGGATGAGTCCATCGCTTGCTTCGATAAGGATTGCGGGCAAAAGTTCCGCAAAGAACACGCCTGAAAGAAAAGGGAGTGCTTATGCAGACGTACGGACGATTCCCAACCACCCGACTGCGGCGCATGCGCCGGAATGACTTTTCGCGCCGCCTGATGCGTGAGTCAGCACTCACGGCTGACGATCTGATCTACCCGGTTTTTGTGTTGGCAGGCAATGGCCGCAGCGAAACGGTCGCCTCCATGCCGGGGGTCGTGCGGCAATCGCTTGATGGTCTTCTACGCACAGCTGAAATGGTGCAGGGCTTGGGAATTCCGGCGCTAGCGCTGTTTCCGGTGATTGATCTGGCGCAAAAAAAGCTGGCGGTAGAAGAAGCCTGGAACCCGGAGGGCTTGCTGCCGAGTGTTGTGCGCGCGCTCAAAAAGGAATTTCCGGAGCTGGGCGTGATCACCGATGTGGCGCTCGACCCTTACACCAGCCACGGTCAGGACGGCCTGATCGATGCCAATGGTTATGTACTGAACGATGAGACACTGGAAGCGCTGGCCAAGCAGGCGCGTTGCCACGCCGAAGCCGGTGCCGACATCGTGGCGCCCTCTGACATGATGGACGGCCGCATCGGCCGGGTGCGTACCGAACTCGATGCGGCCGGCTGCATTCACACCCGCATCCTGGCCTATTCGGCCAAATATGCCTCCAGTTTTTATGGCCCGTTTCGAGATGCCGTGGGTTCGGCCGCCAGTCTGGGCAAGGGCAATAAATTTACCTACCAGATGGATCCGGCCAATTCCGACGAAGCCTTGCGCGAAGTGGCGCTTGACCTCGAAGAAGGCGCCGACATGGTCATGGTCAAACCGGGAATGCCATATCTCGATGTCGTGCGGCGAGTGAAGGACGAATTTCGCGTGCCGACCTTCGTTTATCAAGTCAGCGGCGAATACGCCATGCTCAAGGCCGCCGCACAAAACGGCTGGCTGGACGAACGCGCCTGCGTGCTGGAAAGCCTGCAGGCCTTCAAGCGGGCAGGCGCGGATGCCATTCTGAGTTACTTTGCGCTTGATGCGGCACAGTGGTTGGCTGCGGATAGAAGCTGATTCATTTGCATCCGCTCACGCTCAGGTTGTCGGCAGCGGGCAAATCCAGCATAATTGCGCCTCACTTGGCCGGGATGGCGGAATTGGTAGACGCAGCAGACTCAAAATCTGCCGCTGGTAACAGCGTGGGGGTTCGATTCCCCCTCCCGGCACCAAGAAAAATCGGGTAACCACACCCGAAGCCATGCACTGACATACCCGAGGGGGCATCATGTCCGACAAAACAGCCAGCAACGATAGTCCTAAATTTTCCGCCAGTCTGAAACGTTCGGAACGCATTACGCCCGAATCCTCACCAGAGGAAGTGCGCAATCTCGTTTTCACCACCACTGACCTGTCTTTTCAGCCCAAACCTGGTCAGTGCATTCGCGTTTTCGCGCCCGGCCAATATGGCAACCGCTACCACAATCGCTATTACTCACTCGCCGACCTGAACGAAAAGAGCGACAACCAAACCGAATTTTCCTTGTGCGTACGGCGCTGCTCTTACATTGATGAATTCAATGGCGAAGAGTGCAAAGGAATTGCCTCGAATTATCTTTGCGATCTCAAACCGGGCGACCAGATCCAGTTCAATGGCCCCTTTGGCCATCCCTTTACCCTGCCGACCAACAAGAAGGCTGATCTACTGATGCTTTCGATCGGCACCGGCATTGCACCGTTCCGTGGCTTTATCCGTTCCATTTATGAGGAACACGGCGGCTGGCAAGGTAAGGTCAGGCTCTTTCATGGCGCCAAGACCGGTTTCGAAATGCTCTACATGAACGACGAGAACCACGATCTCGCCAATTATTACGACCAGAAAACCTTCAAGGCTTTCCAAGCCGTCAGCCCAAGGCCGGCGATGGAAGCCCCGATTGCACTGGACAAGGCGATCGAAAAGAACGGCTCGGACGTTCTGGCCATGCTGCTATCGACCAACACCATGGTTTTCCTGTCAGGCCCCAAGGCTCTGGCAGAGACCGCAGACAAGGCTCTGGCCAGACTGCTTGGCGGCGAAAAGCAATGGAAAGCGCTCAAGCAGGAACTGATAGAAACCAATCGCTGGAACACGGTTCTCTACTAAGCATGGCCAAAAAAGCCGAAGACATCCTCAAACAATGGATGAGCGCCGTCAACGACGGCGAACTTGAAGCATTGCTCGGCCTCTATTCGGACGATGCCGTCCTCATCCCGACTTTCTCCAGCCGTCTGCTCAACGCGCCGGAAAAAATCAGGGGCTATTTCCAGAAGCTGGCCAACCGGGAAGACCTGAGCATCGCCCTGCACGAAAAAACCGTCATCGTTCAACCCATACAGGGCAACATTGTTTCCTTGTGCGGCATCTACTGCTGGCGTTTTTCTGTCGATGGCGAACTGCTCAGTTTTGAGGCGCGTTTCAGCTACGTCCTCGACCTGGATGCTGATCGCCCGATCATCAATCACCATTCCTCTCAGATTCCCAGAGTTCTCTGAGTTTGGGCGCAACCCGCCCCGAATGGGAGGCGGGCTTTTGCTGGCGCAAAACGTTTCAGCGCGTCGTGCAGGACCAAGCCACCAGCTTGCAATTCGATCCGCACTGGTTACGCGCACCATTCTCCGCCGCCTGGCGCGATCTGCCGTTGGACCAGGCATAGCGGCTGTTGTTTCTGTAAATCGCACCACACTCGTTCATCAATTCAAGCACCACCTTGCAGCCCCGCCCGCATTCGGAGAGCGCCCTTTGATTGGCGTCCGCTTGCGTTTTATGATCATAAGCAAAACCATAGGCATAGGTTCCGCTGTTGAAGGCGATAGCGCCGTAGTTATCCGCCGCATGAACAACATTGATGGAAGCCAGTAGCACAGCGAGCAAACCGAATTTTTTGAGCATGACCGTTCCTCTGGTGGGTGAGCGCCTTTCCCCCTGCGGGATACGGCGTTCGGGGTTGAAAAGCCAACAATCATCCGAATCGTGGCCAATATTTTACTCACTTTTTGGATTACAAGCCTTCGCTGGCGATGCGGTCAGAACTATGCGCGCCGGAAAGCGACTTTGAAAGGGTGCCCCCGCCAATCGGCCAGACAAACGCGCCAATAGGCCGCCCGCCTTTTCTTCGCACAGTTGCAACTGAACAGCCGGAATCCATGCAAAATCCTGCTGTTGTTGCCAATCCATCGCCGCCCATGCGCTTTCGGAAAGACCAAGCAGGTCTCCCGCTTTCAGGGTTGCCTGTATTTCCTGCATCGCCCGTTCATCTTCCAAAGCGATGGCAGCACTCTGCCGCAAAACGAAGCCCAGCAGTGACTTCTTCAGAAACGCTTGCGGCACAACAAAGCGAATCGGGCGCCGGCAGGATGCCATCATCGCCAACACATTGACCGGAGTTGCTTCTTCAAAAACGAGAACAGCCGCTCCCCTTTCCGGCACATTCTCCTCTACGCCTTCAGTCTCCAGCTTCGTCGCCGTATGCACAATCAGCCAGACGACAAAGCGCTGTAGGAATTCCGGCAGCAACCCATAGATATAAAGCGCCACCAAGGCATTGCAAATGGCGGTAATGAGAAAGAGATTGGCGATGGAAGCGCCTAACGCCAGCATGCCGGCAGCAGCCACGGCGCCGACCACCATGAACAGAGCATTGAAGATGTTATTGGCGGCAACAGTACGGGCGCGCGTCTCGGCATCGCTGTAGACCTGCATCATGGCATAGAGCGGCACTGTAAAAAACCCGCCGAAAATACCCAGCATCGTCAGGTCGAACAGGACGCGCCATATCTGCGGCATGGCCAGCAACTGACCGACCGACAGGGCTGTTCCGGCCAACGCCGGGACTGGCGAAAACAAACCAAGGTCCAGAGCAAAGATGGTCAGCCCGATAGAGCCCAAGGGCACTAGGCCCATTTCCACGTGTTTGCCGGAAAGACGCTCACACAGCATCGACCCAAGCCCGATACCCACCGTAAAGGTCGCCAGCAACAGGGTCACCGTCGATTCCGTACCACCGAGCACGAGCCGCCCATACGCCGGTAACTGTGCCAGAAAAAGGGCACCATAAAGCCAGAACCAGGAGATGCCCAGAATAGAGAGAAAAACAGTGCGGTTTTTGCGGGTAAAACTGATATTGCGCCAGGTTTCGGTTACAAAGTTGAAATTCACTTTCAGTTCGGGCTCCGGGGCGGGCGCTGCCGGAATTCCCCGGCTGGTCAGGTAGCCCAGCAGCGCCACGGCGATGCCGACAAAAGCAATCCATACCGGCTGATCGACCACTCCGGCCAGCAGGCCGCCAGCCAATGTACCGATCAGGATGGCGACGAAAGTGCCGGCCTCGACCATGGCATTACCGCCAACCAGTTCATTTTCACCGAGGTGCTGCGGCAGGATGGCGTATTTGACCGGGCCAAACAGGGTGGATTGCGCCCCGAGCAGAAACAGCGCCACCATGAGTACGGGCAGACTGGTGAACCAGAAACCGGCCGCCGCTACCAGCATGATTACAATTTCCAACACCTTGGAAAACCTTGCCAGCCACGCTTTGTCGTATTTATCGGCCAGTTGCCCTGCTGTGGCGGAAAAGAAGAAATAGGGGGAAATAAAAATTCCCGCCGCCAGGTTGGCGAGAATTTCCGGCTTCATGCTGGTCCACTGGGCTGTCTGAAATGTCAGCAAAACCACCAGCGCGTTCTTGTAGAGATTGTCGTTGAAGGCACCGAGAAACTGTGTACCAAACAGCGGAGCAAAACGTCGCGTCTTGAAGAGTGCAAACTGTGAACTCATGCCTTCTTCCTTTCGAAGAAGCTACGGGTCTCAAAGACTGAAGCCGGAAATTTCTTGCCTTGCCAACTAAGCAAGCGCTTGACGGCAATATCGAACAGCAGCGGATTATGCTCGCGGATCAATTCCAGATCGCGCACCGCTTCCTCTGGCAGCAAACCTTCCCGTGCCAGCCTGGCCGGAGAAATGAGCGGCAGGATACCTGGCACCGGATAATCCGAGCCATTGAGCAAAACGGGGTGCCAATCCTCGCGTTCGAGCAGGGTTTTAAGGACAAGCAGTGGACGCTTGTTCAGGATGACGGCCGAAATATCCGCATGCAACAGGCCACGGGCACGCGGCTCGGCCAGCAGCCGGGCAAACAGGTCGAAGCTGGGAAGATGCTTTCCAGCGTTATCAATATCCTTGTCATTGCCATAGGAAGCGCAGTGCGCCACCACCACCCGTACGCCGGCATCAAGGGCGCGGCGCAGCAGGAGCGGATTGCCGAGATGCTGCTGATGTACGCCCTTGACCGCTTCCTCCTTGCCACAGTGCACGATCAGCGGCAGGCGATGCTCGGCCAGCACCCGGTAAAAGGCATCGCAACGCGTGCTGGCCGGGTCCATGCCCATCGCCGGCGGCAACCACTTGATGGCACAGGCACCATCAGCAATGGCAGCATGCACCGCATCGAGGGCATCGGCGCGGTAGGGATGAATCGAGGCCGCCCACTCAAACATATTGGGCGTCTCCGCAACCAAACGGCGGACGTAAGCATTGGGCACATACAACGAAGCGTTTTTCAGATCGGCTTGACCGGCTTCGTTGTAAGGGTGATCGAAAGCAAAGAGGATTGTTTTAAAACCGGCCGGCATGCCGTCAATCAAGTTGCGCATCCGCGCCACATAGCTCAGATCGGCCTGCCCCGGCGCCGAGCGAACACAGCCGGCATTCAGGAAAAACAGTCGTTTGGCATATTGCGCCGGATAAAAGGGGCTGGTCAGTTGCGAGCCGATGGACACGCCACTGCCGCTGTCGCCAGTGCCAGCGAGGTGGGTATGGCAATCCCAAACCTTGCTCACATCCAGTCCCTGCCAGACCTTGGCCAGCCAGAGGCTGGCCTGCAATTCCGAAGGCAAGGCCGCCCGGCAAGGATTGATCAGCACCGGCTTGGCGACACTCCAGCCACCGGCGGCCAGTAACGCGGTGGCGCCGATCCCCTGCAGGAAACGGCGGCGCGTACAGAAACCTTTCATATCGCTCAACTCAAGCCTCTTCCGCGTGTTTTTTCAGGGTCACATAGTCAATTTTTCCGGTTCCCAAAAGCGGCAATGAAGCCACCAGCCGGATTTTGCGCGGCACGGCCAGTTCCGGAATACCCAGTCCTCGCGCCCTGGCCACCAGCAGTTCGCGGGTTAATTGACCGTCTGTGGTGAATAGCACCAGCGCTTCGCCCTTGCTTGGGTCGATCTGGCTGCTGGCGGCGTGCAGGGCATCGGGCGAAGAAGCCTGTGCCAGTTTTTCAACCACTTCCAGACTGACCATTTCGCCGCCGATCTTGGCAAAGCGCTTGACCCGACCGACGATGGAGACGAATCCCTCCTCATCAATCTCGACCACATCGCCGGTTTCGTACCAGCCCTCACCGGCTTCCGATGATGGCTTCTGCAGCACGCCCGGCTTATCCACCTTGAGGTAGCCCGCCATGACGTTAGGGCCGCGCACATGCAGGATGCCGCCGCGATCAATTCCCGGCACCGGCACCAACTTGTGCTCAAGGGCCGGCAGCAATTGCCCGACTGTTCCGCTACGAAAGGCCATCGGCGTATTCGCTGCCAGCACTGGCGCCGTTTCGGTGGCGCCATAACCTTCCAGAATGCGAATGCCAAATTTCTCGAACCAGATATTGCGCACGGCGTCGCTTAGTTTTTCGGCACCGGCGATGACATAGCGCAGACGGAAGAAATCGTAGGGATGGGCAAAACGCGCATAGTTGGCAAGGAAGGTCGAGGTGCCGAAGAGCACGGTGCAACTGCGGTCGTAGGCCAACTCTGGAATCACGCGATAATGCAAGGGACTGGGGTAAAGGAAAAGGCTCGCGCCGGATAATACTGCCAGGGCCGCGCCGGTCAATCCGAAGGAATGGAAGATGGGCAGGGCATTGAGAAACTTGTCTTCAACCGAAAAATCGATCACCGAGCGAATCTGCGCAATATTGGCCAGCAAGGCTCGGTGTGGCAACACAACACCCTTGGGCGTGCCTTCCGAACCCGACGTAAAGAGCACGACTGCTGGATCTTCCGGATCGGACGCCTTGGAAAAGGCGCGTGGAAAGTGCATAGCGAACAGCACCATCCAGAGTTTGTCGATGAGCGTGATGCTCTGCCGCAAATCCTCCAGATAAACAATGGAAACATCAACCAGACCTGCAATTTTTTCCTGCAACTTGGCCTGCTCGATAAAGGCGCGCGAAGTAATGATGGTGCGGATTTCGGTAGCGCGGCAGGCGCTCTGCATGGCCTCAACTCCCGCCGTGTAATTGAGCATGGCCGGTACCCGGCGGCGTGCCGACAGGCCGAAAACCATGGCCAGTGTTGGCGTCAAATTGGGTAGCAGCAGACCAATTTTTTCGCCTTCGACACTGATGCGCTCAACCAGACGGGTCAGCATTTGCGCCATCTTGAGCATATCGGTATAGGAATACTCGATCTGCTTGATGTCCTCAATCACGCGGCGACCGCGGCCAAAAATATCGGCGGCGTCGCACAGCGCCTCGTACAGCGTTTGCTGTGGGCGTGTCGAAAAAAGCATTTCCTGCATCAAACGGCGCATGGCCTCGCCCGCCTTGCGGCGGCGCAGCTTGGACGAGGCTGCCGGCGGCACCTGCAACTTGGTCGGCGGCAGTATGCTGATGCTGATGCGCGGAAACAACCGGCGCGGGTGTTTGCCCGACAGGCGTGAAAAATAGGTGCGCGTCGCACCATCCAGCCGAACCGGCACCAACGTAGCTCCGGTCTTGTAGGCAACAAAAGCGGGGCCTTCGTACACCTTCATCAGGCTGCCGGTCAGCGTAATGCGGCCTTCCGGAAAAATAACCACCGGCCTACCACTTTCAATCAGACGGATGACCCGCTTCATCGCCATCGGGCTGGTCGGATCAACGGTAACGTAGTCCGCTAGCGACAGCACAAGACGGAAACGCCATTCACGCGCCACGCCGGTATGCACCACAAAAACCGGGTCGATGGGCAGAAAAAGACCCAACAACAGGCCATCCAGCAAAGATTCGTGATTGGCCACCACCAGCAGACGCTCGGCATCAAGCCCCTCCATCCTGCCCTTGACCTCAATCCGGAACAAAATCCTGATGATGATCCGCAATATCCAACGCAAAACAAAACGCATCACTCTCTCCCTTTTCAGACTTCTTGCACCCAATTTCGGGCGATCATCATATCGACACAACTAATTATTTCGATATTTTAAGACAAAAAAATTTATCGCGACAGGCGCACATACTCCAGCACACTGAGAAAGGTTTCCTCAATGAATTCACGGTTAACCCAGAACCAGACTTCCTTGCCAAGCTTTTCCGAGTTCAGCACCTGCGCCTCACGCAATATCTTGAGATGGTGCGACACGGTGGATCTCGCCAAGGTAGAAACTTCGGCAATCTGACCAACATTCAGATGCTCGCCCGGCTCAAACAGCAGCAGGATGCGCTGACGATGCTCGTCGCCCAAAGCAGTAAACACCTTGGACATCGACTTCCACTCTTCCGGCAGGGCACGACTGTAATCGGTTTTCATGTCGATTATGGTAGTTACGTCGTTATGTTGTGTCAACAAAATTTTTTACGGCAACGCTTCTCGTCCGCGGCCAGGTTACGGCACCATGTTCGTCCCGGCGATGGCGCTCGCTTGATTTTCGACCCTTGCTTGGCTATGCTCATCCCAACCGGCCAATTTCGGCTGGTTTCCCTTTCTTTCAAAGGTTTGGATGTTGGAGATTGCAGTAATCCGATAACCCCGCCCCTGTACCACAGGGCGTTTGGTTATCGATGAGCACAAATCACTGGCAGGCACCCCACGGGGCCTGCTGATTTCGTTTGTTCTGATTATTGCCAATGGATTTCCAACATGAACGATTCCAAACAGAAACAACAGGTACCCTGCGACCAAGGCGAACCCGTCGCCCGGGTGACTGCCGTTGATCGCGACCAATATCTCGTCAGGAATGATCGGGGTGAAATACCCGCCGAGCTGACGGGCAAGTTTGTCTATACCAGAGAGAGCCGAAGCGATTTACCCTGCGTCGGCGATTGGGTTGGCGTCCAGTATCACGATGCCGGAACCCATGCGACCATTCATCACGTCTTGCCAAGAACGTCATTCCTGCGGCGAAAGGCTCCCGGCAAAGAACTCGGCTTCCAGATGATTGCTGCGAACATCGATGTAGCCTTCATCGTTCAGTCCTGTCATTACGATTTCAATGTGCGCAGACTGGAGCGTTACCTCGTGATGATCCACGAAGGCCACATCGAGCCGGTAATCCTGTTAACCAAGATCGATCTGATCAGCTCCGAGGCGCTGGAACAACTGATCGGGGAGATTCGCCATGCCGGCATCGACGCACCGATCATCACGCTCAGCAACGTGACAGGTGCGGGAATTGATCAAATCCGCGAACGCATTCTGCCCGGAAAGACCTGCTGCTTGCTGGGATCATCCGGTGTCGGCAAGACCACCTTGATCAATCATCTTGCGGGTGGTTCAACTCTGGAAACAGGGGAAGTGAGCATTAGCGGCGAAGGTCGCCATACCACCACCCGGCGCCAACTCATAGTGCTTGAGAACGGCGGGGAATTGATCGATATGCCGGGCATGCGCGAATTGGGGCTGCTCGGCGTTGGTGAGGAAATCGACGACAGTTTTGCCGATATTCAGGTGTATGCCAGGGGCTGTCGCTTTGCCGATTGTACGCATACCAATGAACCGGGCTGTGCCGTTCGTAGCGCCATGGCGCAGGACGAACTGGATGCCGGGCATTTCCAGAATTATTTGAAGCTCAAGAAGGAATCCGAGTTTCACGACATGACCCATCTTGAAAAGCGCAGAAAAGACCGGGCATTCGGGAAATTCGTCCGTTCCGTCGTAAAAGAGAAGGGAAAACGCAATGGACGTTAGTCGGGAATAAGGACGCGGCCGGGGAGGTGTGACAGGTGATCGGCAGAGTTTGCGGGATGTCTGCAAGACGCCAAATCAGTCAGTCGCCGGTAGAATGCCGGGATGTCGAACCCTGTCGCCCCTCCCTCTCCTGAAATCAATCACCTGCGCGCCGCCGTCGCGCTCATCCCCGTTATTGAGTCCGGGCTAGCCGACTCGAAACTGACGCCGGAGAGGGCTTCGTTGATGGCCGCCTTCTGCGAATGGACGACCGAAAGCGCTTTCGACAAACCAGAGGCGGTGAAATTTGCAACCAGGGTCAAGGATGGGTTGGAACAGTTGAAGGTTGCGCTGTCGGTTTCCGCAACGGATTCGGAGCAAACATGACCGATTCAACCGATCGTATGCGCATCGACAAATGGCTGTGGGCAGCACGTTTCTTCAAGACGCGCGGCCTTGCCTCCGATGCCATCGACGGTGGCAAGATCAAGGTCAACAGCGTACAGGTCAAGCCAGCCAAGGAAATCGGTGCTGGCGACACGATTGAAATCAACACCCACGAGAAATGGATCGTGGTCGTGCGCGACATCAATGCCCAGCGCCGCCCGGCGCCGGAAGCGCGTCTGCTCTACGAAGAGACGCCGGAGAGCAAGGAACACCGGGAAAAACTCGCCGAATTTCAGCGGCTGGCACCGACACCGGGAGCGGACATTAAGGGCCGGCCGACAAAACGGGATCGGCGGCAGATCAAACAGTTTGGTGGTTATTAAACATCCAAATGTGATCCAATAAATATGTCTGTTTCTCGGCGATTCTGTTGAAAAACGCGGCTATTTTGAGAGCGGCGTGGCAAAGATGCGATTTTCGGGTATGCCGAAGCTTTGGTTCGGCAACGCAAGCTCAATAGAGCGCGATTCTGAAGGCTAGTGTTTTAAACGGCTCATTGGCACAGAGTTTTTCAACAGAATTCGGCCAGAGCAGACCTTGAGCTTCTCGCCTGACTAAGGCGGCAAAGCGCCGGCCGCCTGCCGTTCATTCGTTGATGCAGATCAACGGTCGCTCCTCAGTCTATTGGGGCCGAACTACCGAGCGGTCGCGATGATTGCGTCGCAAGACTTCAAAAGAAGTACTATGTGAGAATTTAGCTGCCTGTCGTGTATGCTAATGAACTTGATCGAAAATACTAAGAAACGCAGGAGTTGGAAATGAATACGTTCGTTCATATCGATAACTTTCGTGGTTTTTCGAAAGCTCTTATCCCGCTAAAAGAAGTCAATTTTCTGGTTGGTGAAAATAGCACCGGAAAGACATCATTTCTCGAATTAGTTGAAACGTTCAGCAACATCATGTTTTGGGTCCTTGACCCAAAATTCGGGATCCCGGGAGCACAGCAAAAGCATTTCTTGGACTTGGTGAGTGCAGAGTCTGACGTAAAGAAGACTTTCACAATTGGAGCTGTAGAAATCTCGAACGACGCTCAGAATCAAAGCAATGGGATGCTGATTACCTATGAAAATCAAGGTGGGCGCCCTGTACCTTCCCGAATAACAGTTGTCTCTGGTGAAAGCGTAAGGTCTGTCGAAGGAAAGTTGTGGAAAGCCAGAATGGGGACGGCGTATAAATCCCGCATCAAAGAACTCCGCCCAACTGAAAACGGCGATCTAGTTCAACTAAACGCGATAGTTGAACTGCACAACTCGCCTCTTGGGTTTTCCAAGGCAGTAGTCCCCGAGGAACTTGAAGGGACTCCAATATTAATGCGGTTTGAAAAAGAACTGTTCGAAGGGAAGGGCCTCGGCGAAAGGAAGGAGAAAGCACCTAGTCCATTCATGCGTAACTTTGTTGATTTAGCGCCAATACGAACCAAACCAAGACGCACCTATGACGCTCCTCAGACGGGGTTTAGCCCAGAGGGTGAGCACACACCCTATGTCATAAAGAGGCGGCTAAGCAATAAGATACAGGCGGCGGCGTTTCAAGCTTTCCTTGAACAAGCAGGAAAAAGCAGCGGTCTTTTCAAATCGATCAGTGTTAAACCATATGGAACCGGCCCGCAGGCTCCATTTGAGATGAAAATTGTTCTCTCAAAGGCATCACTAAGCCTTGAAAATGTTGGCTATGGCGTATCGCAAGCTCTGCCTGTTCTGGTTGAGATGTTCGTCAGACCTAAGGGGGCTGCGTTCACAATCCAACAACCAGAAGTACATCTTCATCCAAAGGCTCAGGCTACATTTGGCGATCTTATAGCTGAGCTTGCGAGATTGGATGAAAAGGTTTTTTTCGTGGAGACACACAGCGATTTCACAATTGACCGTTTTCGCCTGAACGTTCGACAAACCGGCAAGATTCCAAGTCAGCTATTGTTCTTTGAAAGGTCTGAGGCAGGAAACACCGTAACGCCCATTGCGATTCTTGAAAACGGCGATCTGTGTGCCGATCAACCTGACGCATATCGGTCGTTCTTCTTTAATGAAAGTCTGTCCATCCTAAGCTGACTATGTGTATTGTCGCTGACCCGCCCACGTTCATCCCCATGTTCAAGTCGACTGACCCCGAACATTTGGCATTCTCACCGGTTAAAGACTGGATTGTCTCTGGTCCGGGAAAATTCGTAATGGGAGGAAGTAAGTATCGAGAAGAGTTGTCGGCTGTGGCATCTGTCCTTCGGTTCTTAACAGAACTGGAGAAGCGAGGGAAAGTCATCAGGAGAAATGACGCGGAGGTGGATGCGGAAGAAATTCTGGTAAAGCAAATAGAGCCGAGGGCTGATTTTGACGACCCTCATTTGGTTGCTCTAGTTCGGCTTACAGGATGCCGACTGATCTGTGTGCGAGATGTTCGCTCTCATCGGTTTCTACGCGCCACCATGCTGTACCGGTCAAGCAAGGATCGCCCTCGGCTATACACTCGCGCAAAAAATTGCGCACTATTGTGCGTAGAGAATGTCCCCAAGTGCTTTCGGTAGATTGGAGAATAAATCGATAGGGGCAAAATCGAGACTTAGTTCTTACAGAAAATGCGCTGCGCCTTGAGAAGCAAAAGACCAGCGGGGTCAGGTCTTTCGTTAGTGCACGCGGTCCTTATAGATGGATAGTTGGGCGACCGCTTCAAGCAGGTCCGTGTCGTTGCGACTAGGGAAGTTCGACCGGCCAGGCTGGGTTGGTTTCACCCGGTCGAGGCAACCGCAGCGCCCTTAAGCGGGCCATGAATGCTGAATGGCTGGTCATCACCGTACTATGGACTTCTCACCCGTTAGCCCTTGGCGACAGCTAAGGCCGAGCAGCACTCAGTCAGTTCGCGCCCATTACGGCTGCTTTGCCATGAAACCTGCCACAGAGCCATCGGCATGATGAATACCTCTTGTGGGTAGGCTGTTCGCGTTCACTGGATAGAGAAACTGCCGTTCAGCCTTGAGAGGGCGGCATCAAGCAATAGGCAAGGCGGTCTTGTACTTGACTTGTTTCAGCGTCACGCTGGAGTGGATGTTGGACACGTGCGGGATGCGGGCCAAGCGGTCGACGATGAAGGTTTGCAAGGCTTTGAGATCAGGTACGACGACCCGCAGCAGATAGTCGTAACCGCCAGTCATCAGGTAGCACTCCATGACTTCCGGGTAGTTTTTAATAGCGTCCTCAAAAAGTTGCAGCGCACTGCCGATCTGCTTTTCAAGACTGACCTGGATGAAGGTCGATACCTCTAATCCCAACGCTTCCGGGTCGAGCAAGGTGACATAGCTGCGGATAACGCCTGCAATTTCCAGTTCACGTACACGCCGCAGGCATGGCGCTGGCGAGAGATTAACGCTTTCGGCCAAGGCTACGTTGCTGATTCGCGCATCCGCCTGCAAACGGTTCAGCAAACGGATATCGATCTCATCGAGTTCAATATTGATATTTTTATTGCCCATATAAATCGAAATTATTTTGATAATTGCTTATTTAAGCATTTTTACAACCCATTTCGCAACAACTGAAAGTGACCGTCACGTTATGATTTCTGCACAGAAAGGAGTGCAGCCAGCACTCCGAAACGAATGAGGATTTTTATGAACGCAAATAATCCGGCAGTGCATAGCGAAAATGAGTGGCGGGAAAGCCATGATCTCGAAATACGTCACTGGCTCAACGAATTTGAAGAAATTATTCGATACGACGGGATGGCGCGTGCAGAGTCATTGGTGAGCCAAATGATCGAGTTTGGCCGCCGGTCAGGTGGACGATTTTATGTCCGCCATACAACGCCTTACCGGAACACGATTCCGGTGGAGGCTCAGGCGCCCTATCCGGGCGATCTTGACCTGGAGGCCCGTATTACCGCGATTCACCGCTGGAATGCGCTGGCGATGGTAATGCGGGCCAACCAGGCTTACCCCGAACTGGGTGGCCATATCGCAACCTATGCTTCAATTGCTGATCTGTTTGAAGTGGGCTTTCATCACTTTTTTCGTGCTGCATCCGAAAAGCATCCGGGCGACCTGGTCTTCTTCCAGGCCCATGCCGTTACTGGCATCTATGCCCGTGCCTTTCTTGAAGGGCGCCTGACCGAAGACAATCTGGAACACTATCGTCGCGAATTTTCGGGAGGTTTTGGCCGTGGTTTGTCGTCTTATCCGCATCCGATGCTGATGCCGGAATTCTGGCAATTCCCGACGAGTTCGATGGGGCTCGGCTTGCTCACGGCAATTTATCAGGCACGTTTTCAGCACTATCTACAGCGCCGGGAGATCATGCCGGTGAATGATCGCAAGATCTGGTCCTTCGTCGGGGATGGCGAAATGGATGAGCCGGAATCTCTGGCCGGCATTTCGCTTGCAGCGCGTGAGCGTCTCGACAACCTGATTCTTGTCGTCAATTGCAATTTGCAGCGACTCGATGGCCCGGTGCGCGGTAACGGCAGCATCGTGCAGGAACTGGAAACCTTATTCACCGGCGCGGGCTGGAACGTCATCAAATGTCTCTGGGGCAGCAATTGGGATGGCTTGTTTGCGCGCGACAAGGAGGGCTGGATTCTCAAACGCATGGCGGAGGCAGTGGACGGCGAATTTCAGAAGCTCTCAGCGACGGATGGCCATTACAATCGCGCGCATTTCTTTTCGCGCTATCCGGAACTGGCGGCGCTGGTCGTCGACCTGTCGGACAAGGAAATTGATGCACTGATGCGGGGTGGTCACGATCCGATCAAAATATACGCAGCCTACGCTGCTGCAGTCGCCCATCGTGGCCAGCCAACGGTAATTCTTGCCCAGACGACCAAGGGCTACGGCATGGGGAGTTCCTGCCAGGGGGTAAATACCGCGCACCTGATCAAAAAACTGGCGCCGGAAGATTTGGCGCATTTCCGCGAACGTTTCGGTTTGCCGCTCAGCGACCGTGATCTGGACGAAGTCCGTTATTTCCATCCAGGTGAAAACAGTCCGGAAGTGGCTTATCTGAAAGCGCGGCGTGCTGCTCTGGGCGGTTTCGTTCCCAAGCGTCGGCAGTACGCGACACCACTTGCGCAGGTCAAACCGGATATCTACGCTCCTTTGCTGGAAGATTCAGGCTCTCTTGAATTTTCTACGCTCATCCCGGCCGTACAGGTAATGGCCAGCCTGATGCGTGATGAGGCCATCGGTCACCGGATTGTGCCGATTGTTGCTGACGAAGCGCGAACCCTGGCAATGCAGGAGATGTTTCACGAGTTCGGCATCTATTCACCTTGGGGCCAGTTGTATACGCCGCAGGACTCTGAGCAGCAGGCCTTTTACCGTGAAGACATCAAAGGCCAGATTCTCGAAGAAGGGATTACGGAGGCAGGCTCGATGGGATCGTGGATTGCTGCCGGCACCTCCTGGTCGCACAGCGCCGAGCCCATGCTTCCCTTTTACATCTATTACTCGATGTTCGGATTCCAGAGGGTGGGCGACCTGATCTGGAGTGCTGCCGATTGCCAGGCACGCGGCTTCCTGCTCGGGGCCATCGCCGGGCGCACCACGCTTTCTGGTGAAGGCATGCAGCATGAAGACGGGCAAAGTCATGTGTACGCTGCAACCGTTCCTTGCTGCCGGGCCTACGATCCGGCCTTCGCTTATGAAGTCGCGGTCATCATCAAGGATGGCGTGCATCGAATGATGAGCGATGGCGAGAACTGTTTCTACTATCTCACTCTGTACAACGAAAGTTACCAACACCCTGCCATGCCTGCCGGTGCCGAGGAAGGCATCCGTCGCGGCCTCTATTTGCTGCGCTGTTCAACGCTTGATGAAGGCAGGCCGCGCGTGCAAATCATCGGCAGTGGCAGTATTTTGATGCAAGTGTTGAAAGCAGCGAAGCGTCTGGAAAACGAGTTTGGCGTTGCGGCAGAGGTATGGAGCGCCACCAGTTTTGGCGAACTGCGCAAAGATGGAATTGCCTGTGATCAATGGAATCTGCTCCACCCAGCGGAAAATCCACGGGTGCCTTACGTTACGAAACAACTTGCCGCCCGACGCGGCCCTGTGATTGCGGCTAGCGACTATATCCGTTCCTACCCTGATTTGATCCGCAACTGGGTGCCGTGCCGATATACTGTGCTTGGCACGGATGGCTTCGGCCATTCGGATACACGGGTAGCGCTGCGGGATTATTTCGAGATTGATGACCGCTATATCACACTGGCGGCGCTGAAAAGCCTCGCGGAAGACGGGGATATTCCACGTAAAACGCTGGTTGATGCAATTGCGCACCTTGGTATCAACGCTGAAAAAATTTGTCCGCTGGTTGTGCAGGGTCATTTATGATTCAGAGAATTTAAGGGTCTCATGTTCAGCAAAGACACGCTCAATTTCCTCGACGACCTAGCCGTCAACAACAATCGGATCTGGTTCGAGGACAACAAATCACGCTACGAAAGCCTGGTGCGCGAACCAGCGCTGGCGTTTATTGAGGCGATGGCGCCCGCGCTCCAGTCCTTCGCCCCGCATTTCCGGGCTGAAGCGCGCAAAATGGGCGGCTCGCTCATGCGTGTTTATCGGGATGCCCGTTTCTCGCGCAACAAAACACCTTACAAGACTAATATTGGCATCCAGTTCCGTCATGAACTGGCCAAGGATGTGCATGCGCCGGGGTTCTATCTCCATGTCGCCACCGACGGCTGTTTTCTGGGTGTCGGTTGTTGGCGTCCGGAGGCTGATGAACTCGGCAAAATCCGCAATCGCATTGCAGAGAAACCGCAAAAATGGTTTGCTGCCCGCGACAACAAGGATTTCGTCGCTCACTGGAATCTCAATGGCGAGAGCCTGAAGCGGCCACCACGCGACTACGATGCCAATCATCCTGCCATCGAGGATATCAAGCGCAAGGATTTTGTCGCTGATGTGCCCTTGTCTTTCAATGACGTCACCAGTGCAGGATTGGTCAAACTGGTCGGTCAGCGCTTTGCCGAAACGGCGCCCTTCATGAAATTCCTGTGCGAAGCGCTGGGCGTTCGCTATTGAACCCGTGCGTGAAACTTCGATACCCTAGTGCTCCTGTAAAATAGCGAAATATGATCATTACTGACGCTGCTCCGGCAAAAGACCCGTGGGATTACCCGCATCCTTTTACCGTCGCCATAAGCCCCGGCATCGACGATATCGATGGGCTGAATCACACCAACAACGCGGTCTATGTGCGCTGGTGCGAAGAGGTCGCCTGGGCGCATTCGGAATCGATCGGTCTTGGTTTACCGGACTACCAACGGCTCGACCGCGCCATGGCGATCCGGCGCGGTGAATATGATTATTTGCTGCCCAGCTTTCAGGGAGACGAATTGCTTCTGGCTACCTGGCTGTGTGCCAGCGATGGCAAACTAACACTTGAGCGCCGTTTTCAAATCATACGCAGAACCGACCAAGTGACCATCCTGCGGGGACGCTGGGATCTAGTCTGCATCGAGATGAGCAGCGGACGCCCGCGCCGGATGCCGCCAGAGTTTTGTGCGGCCTACTTGGCGGCACTGCCGGTTGAGGTTTAGTGCGCCTGCTCAGTGAAGCTCTTTTGAGCCATGGCCTGAGTCGGATTTTCAACCCGGAAATTCGATAGATCAATGATGCTTGAGTTGTTCGCGCACTTTGCATAGACTGGGATCTGTTGACTTATAGTACGTCAACAGACCGATGCATCATGCCAATGAAAACCGCCACAAGCCGTGGCAAGAACAGTTTTTCAGGATCAACATCATGTCCGCCGGCACCATCATTGATAGCCAAGAAGCGAAACTGCGCATTGCCCGCCTGCCTCTGCAAAAACCTTTTGAAGCTGAAAAGGAATTGGCGGAATTGCTCGACACTGTCCTTGCCAATCCGCCGGAGCCTGACGATCTTTTTGATCTGCTTGAATACACCCGTACCTCACTCAATTTCATCCGTGCCGGCGCTATCCGTCACTTTCAGGAAAAGGCGCCGAATCTGGAAACGGAGGCTGAAAAACATTTTCAGCGCGGTCTGGAGATGTGGCAACGCATGGTCAAGGCTTACACGCTTTGTGCCGAAAAGATGGCTGTCTGTGACGACAACAAACTGCATCGGGCAACTGTTTTGCACCGCTGCCTGTACTACACAGCCATGCAGATTTTCGATCATTACCGGGTCAAGCGGCAGTTGCCGCCCGGAATATGGAAACAGGCCAACTATTTCTACGCCCAGGCCGAAGAAGGCGGATTGGCACGACATGCTGTCCTCAGGGAAAACGGCTCGGATGACATCAGAAAAACTTATTGCCAGGCACTCTATGCCAGCCTGCTTCTCGTCGAGTTTGCCCAGCCATTCAGCCGCGACAGCAAGGAATTGAATCTGCTTCTGGATTGGGCAGAACAAACGGGGCCGCTCGTCCGCATTGGCCGTCCCAAGGTGGCCGAACAAAAAACCGCTTTTCTGGTCGATCTCGACAGCGATCAGGCGCTGCGTCCGATGCCGGGCGGCGTTATCGCGCCCACAGTAAGGGCTCTGGGAACTTCAACCCTGATCGCCCATTTGCGCACCATGAACGAGCGTTTCAACAAAACGCCCGAGCAAGCCCACCTCGATAACGAAAATCTCGCGCGCGCCCGCCGTTTGCTTGCCGAGATGATTGTCACCTGGGCGCTCGCCGCCATGCCCCGACGTTACCGGCGCCGACCCGCCAGCGGTTTGGTGAAGCTTTGTTCCGGCTTTCACAATATGCATTATTACATTCTCGGTCACGAATTTACCCAACCGGGAGCGCCTGCCGAAAGCCATGCTGTCGACCACAAGTTTGAGGAATGGCTGGTTGTCGATCAGAATCCCTGCGGTTTTCGGCTGACCCGCGAGGGCGTGGGCGCACCACTGGAAAACCATCAACTGATCGCCATTTGCCCGCACGACGGTGAGGATTATCTGCTGGCGCAAATTCATTGGCTGATGCAGGAACAATCCGGCCGCCTCACTGCCGGGCTGGCAGCGCTTCCCGGCATTCCACAGGCCGTTTCTATTCGCACCGAGGAACGCGTCAAGGGACAGCGCGCATTTTATGTGCGCGCCTTTATGCTGCCTGCCATTCCAGCCATGCAAACCGACGCTACCATTATTCTGACACCTGGGCTTTACCACTTGGGCGCAGTTCTGGAAATTCTTGGTCAAGGCAATGTCGTACTCAAAGATCTTGTCCAGCGCGGCAGCGATTTCGACCGGGTCAGTTTTACGCCTGCCCAGAACTAAGCCTCAGCTTGTTCGCCAGCGCCTAGGCCTTCCGGGCGTGTCGCTTTTTGACTATTTTTTAAGCGCCATCTCGGTTAGAATTCAGCCTCCTTCCCGTACCGCCCCCACCCATGCATTACGCTGGCTTCGCGCTTGCCAATAACCTTTTTGTCGCCCCGATGGCAGGTGTGACGGATCGGCCTTTTCGCCAGTTGTGCAAACGCATGGGTGCAGGATTGGCCGTATCGGAAATGGTGACTTCCAATTCCCTGCTTTACGGCAGCGCCAAGACGCAGCGGCGCGCCAATCACGATGGCGAAGTGGCGCCGATTACCGTACAGATCGCCGGCTCCGACCCTGCCATGATGGCGGCGGCAGCGCGCCACAACATCGAGCGCGGCGCCCAGATTATCGACATCAACATGGGTTGCCCGGCCAAGAAGATTTGCAATGTGATGGCCGGTTCGGCGCTGATGAAGGACGAAGCGCTTATCGGTCGCATTCTGGAAGCCGTGGTGCAGGCCGCCGGCGATACGCCGGTAACGCTGAAAACCCGCACCGGCTGGGATCTGGCGCACAAAAACGTCCTCAACATCCTTGCCATTGCCGAAAACGCTGGCGTACGCGCCCTCACCATCCACGGCCGTACGCGCTGCCAGCAATACTCCGGCGAGGCCGAATATGAAATGATCCGTCTGGCCAAGCAACGCGCCCGCATTCCCATTATCGCCAACGGTGACATCAACACTCCGGAAAAGGCCAAGCAGGTATTGGAAATCACCGGCGCCGACGCCATCATGATCGGTCGCGCCGCTCAGGGTCGCCCGTGGATTTTTCGCGAGATCGCACATTACCTGCAGACGGGCAAGCGCCTGCCACCACCCAAGGTCAGAGAAATCCACACCACTTTGCGCGAACACCTGGAAGATCTCTACGCTTTTTATGGTTTGCAAACCGGATTGCGCGTTGCCCGCAAGCACATCGGCTGGTACACCAAGGGCATGGCGGATTCGGCCGCTTTCCGTTTCGCCATGAACCGCCTGCCAGACATCGAACAACAACGCCATGCCGTCGATGAATTTTTCACGGCTCTGGCAGAACGCTCAGAACATCTTGAATACGAAGATCAACAAGAATGGAGGGTATTGGCCGCATGAACCACAATCATCATTCCATAGACGCCTGCGTTCGCGCAGCGCTGACTGATTATTTCCGCGAACTGGATGGCGAACAGCCTTCAAGTATTTACGACATGGTGCTGAAAAGCGTCGAGAAGCCGATGCTCGAAATCGTGCTGAAGGAAGCGGGCGGCAACCAGTCACTGGCTTCCCAAATGCTCGGCATTAACCGTAACACGCTACGCAAAAAGCTCACCGAACACCAACTCCTTTAAGCCCTGATCCCATGAAAATTCAGCAAGCTCTCATTTCCGTTTCCGACAAGAACGGCGTCCTCGAATTCGCCCAAGGCCTTGCCTCTCAAGGCGTCAAACTGCTCTCCACCGGCGGCACCGCCAAAATGCTGCGCGATGCCGGACTTGCCGTGACCGAAATCGGTGATTACACCGGCTTCCCCGAAATGCTCGACGGCCGCGTCAAGACCCTGCACCCGAAGGTGCATGGCGGCATTCTGGCCCGACGTGACCTGCCGGAGCATCTGGCCACCATC
The DNA here is from genome assembly GCA_018262285.1 of Pseudomonadota bacterium. GTDB lineage: Bacteria > Pseudomonadota > Gammaproteobacteria > Burkholderiales > Rhodocyclaceae > UBA1934. Next base: position 26,489 of record JAGTRX010000015.1, read on the forward strand.
GAAAAGCACGGTATCCCGACCATCGACCTCGTTTGCGTCAATCTCTACCCCTTCCGCGAAACCGTCGCCAAACCCGGCGTCACTCTGGAAGATGCCATCGAGAATATCGACATCGGCGGACCGGCCATGGTGCGCTCGTCGGCCAAAAACTATGCCGGTGTTGCCATCGTCACCGACCCGGCCGACTACACGCCACTGCTGGAGGAAATGAAAGCCAACGGCGGCGCGCTCAAACTGGAAACGCGCTTTGGCTTGGCCAAGAAAGCGTTCATCCATACCGCCCGTTACGATTCGGCCATCGCCAACTGGCTGACCGCACTGGAAACCGGGCCGAGCGAAGCGCCCAAACTGTCACCCTTCCCCACCGCCTTCCAGACCGCTTTCGACCGCGTCGAAACCCTGCGCTACGGCGAGAACCCGCATCAGCAGGCCGCCTTCTACCGCGACCCGGTGGCGACTGTCGGCACCATTGCCAATTACACTCAGTTACAAGGCAAGGAACTGTCCTATAACAACATCGCCGATGCCGATGCAGCCTGGGAATGCGTCAAGACTTTCAACACGCCGGCCTGCGTCATCGTCAAACATGCCAATCCGTGCGGCGTCGCCATTGCCAGCAAGCTGCTGGAAGCCTATGAAAAGGCGTTCAAGACCGACTCGACTTCGGCTTTTGGCGGCATCATCGCCTTCAACGGCCCGGTCGACGTCGATGTGGTCAATGCCATGAGCGAGTGCAAGCATTTTGTCGAAGTGTTGATCGCTCCGGCCTTTACCACCGAAGCCAAAGCCGCGCTGGCCAGCAAGCAAAATCTGCGCGTGCTGGAATTGCCGCTGGCCAACAATTACCACAGCTTCGAAATGAAGCGGGTTGGCGGCGGCCTGTTGCTGCAGACACCGGACATGTTCAACGTGCAACCTTCCGACTTGAAGGTCGTCACCAAGAAAGCGCCGACCGACGCCCAGATCGAAGACCTGCTCTTTGCCTACCGTGTTGCCAAGTTTGTCAAATCCAACGCCATCGTGTTTTGCGGCAGCGGCATGACGCTGGGCGTCGGCGCCGGCCAGATGTCGCGCGTCGATTCGACCCGCATCGCCGCCATCAAGGCGCAGAATGCTGGTTTGAGCCTGCAGGGTGCAGCCGTGGCCTCCGATGCTTTCTTCCCGTTCCGCGATGGCGTCGATGTGCTAGCTGAAGCTGGTGCCTCCTGCGTCATCCAGCCCGGTGGCTCGATGCGTGACGAGGAAGTGATCGCTGCAGCAAATGAGCATGGGTTGGCGATGGTGCTGACCGGCGCCCGCCACTTCCGTCACTAATGTTGCAAGCTCGGGAGCGCGTTTTTTGCGCAAGACCGCCGCAATCCTCATTGCCCAGAAGGCAACACCGGTTGCGACGCCATCGCGCGCCTAGCGCTGCCTTCGCCTTAATCTCTTTACGAGGCTCATTCTCATGAAAATTCTTGTCGTTGGTTCTGGTGGCCGCGAACACGCGCTGGCTTGGCGTATTGCCCAAACTCCTGGACTACAGAAAGTCCTGGTTGCGCCCGGCAATGCCGGCACAGCGCGCGAACATGAACTGGAAAATCTGCCTATTACCGACCCGCATGCGCTGGCCGATTATGCCGAAAAAGAAAAGGTCTATCTGACCGTCGTCGGCCCGGAAGCGCCGCTGGCCGCCGGCATCGTCAACATCTTCCGCGAGCGCGGCCTGAAAATTTTTGGCCCAACCAAGGAGGCCGCACAACTCGAATCCTCCAAGGATTTTGCCAAGCGTTTCATGGCACGCCACAAGATTCCGACCGCCGAGTTCGAAACCTTCAGCGACGCGGCCGCCGCGCATGCCTACATCGACCGCAAGGGCGCACCCATTGTTATCAAGGCCGACGGCCTGGCCGCCGGCAAGGGCGTTGTCGTCGCCATGAACCTGGAGGAAGCACATGCCGCCATTGACGACATGCTTTCCGGCAACAAATTGGGGGATGCAGGCGCCCGCGTCGTCATCGAGGAGTTTCTGGAAGGCGAAGAAGCCAGCTTCATCGTCATGGTCGACGGCAAGCACGTGCTGGCAATGGCGTCCAGCCAGGATCACAAACGCATCGGCGATGCTGACACCGGTGCCAACACCGGCGGCATGGGCGCCTACTCGCCCGCACCGGTAGTGACGCCGGAAATCCACGCCAAAGTGATGCGTGAAATCATCCTGCCGACGGTGCGCGGCATGGAAGCCGACGGCATTCCCTACACTGGTTTTCTGTACGCCGGTCTGATGGTCAGCAAGGATGGCGGTGTCAAAACACTGGAATTCAACTGCCGCTTTGGCGACCCGGAAACGCAGCCGATCATGATGCGGCTGAAATCGGACTTCGTGAAATTGCTCGAACACGCCATTGCCGGCACGCTCGATCAGGTCGACGCAGAGTGGGATCGCCGCGTCGCGCTAGGTGTTGTCCTGGCCGCCGCCAATTATCCTGAAACGCCAAAGAAAGGCGACGTCATCGAAGGATTGCCGGCCAAGGGCAACAGCTTCGGCGAGGACGCGCACGTCTTTCACGCTGGAACAACAGAAAAGAACGGTCAGGTCGTCACCAATGGCGGCAGGGTCTTATGCGTCACCGCGCTGGGCGAAAACGTCAAGCTCGCTCAGAAACGCGCCTATGAGGTCACCGGCCAAATCCACTTCGACGGCATGCAATACCGTAAAGACATCGGCTATCGCGCCATTGCACGACATAACGCTGGCGGTGCGGCATGAGCACCCAGGATATATACAACGCGGTAATTGGTGCCACCAAGCGCCGCCTGGCGTCGCTTGTTTCCGATAGTCTGCAGCATCTCGACATCGGCGCCGGCGAGGGCAATCTGATCCTGGAGTTCCGCAAGCATTTCACGGTTGATTCCTGCGCCTGTGATTTTCACATCGAACGTTTTGCAGCAGACAAGGTTGCCTGCGCACAACTCAATCTCAACAATGACCCCTTGCCTTATGCAGACGAGCAGTTTGATCTGGTGACCACATCGGAGGTTGTCGAGCATCTGGAAAGCTATCGCAGACTGCTGCGTGAGGCCTTCCGGGTCACCAAAAAAGGGGGATTGCTGGTTGTGACCACACCAAATGTCCTAAATATGGCTTCCCGCGTTCGCAATCTCTTTTGTGGTTTCGCCAATCTCTTTGGCCCGCTGCCCGTGCGGCATGATGAGTTCTATTCGACCAGCGGCCACATCATGCCTATTCCTTACTTCTATCTGGCGCACGCCCTGATGGATGCCGGTTTCGAGCGACTCGAACTCGATATCGACAAAACCCAGAAAACTTCAGTCTTCTGGCTGATTCTACTGTTTCCATTCATTGCGCTGGGCTGGTGGCGCTTCATGCGGCAGGAACAAAAACGCTACAAAACCATTACGGCGGAGAACAAGGCGCACGTTAAGGCGCACTTTTCATGGCAGATGCTGGTTGGCAGGACGATCGTCGTCTCCGCCTTCAAGCCTGAAAACTCAAACGCTACTTGAGTTTGCCGCGCACCACTTTGACTTGTTCAGGCTTCTGGACGACCAGTTTGCCGTCCACGCCTGAGAGGTTGCCGCAGGTGCAGGCGATTTTAATGCGCGGCACCGAGCTGACAATGACTTTGCATTCCGTGCACTCGTAGTAGAGGTCACCGGCTGTCGGCAAATTGCTCGGGCTGGGTGCCGGGTCGACGGGATGAAACTTGTATATCTTGCGCAAATCGATGTTGTGCATCTCCCGTCCCCTTTCCCTGATAATTTGTACTGGCACCCCAGGTGCTTACCCTCATCAAACTGGAACCACGCATTGCCGGAAGTGGACATTGGCTTCTTCCGTACGTCCAAGCTGGTCAAAAAAACGCGCCAGTTCCAGGTGTGCCTGCGGCGTTGGTCCGATTGCCAGCGACGCCTCGAAATAGCTTTGCGCCTTGCCCCACAAACGCTGCTGCTGGCAAAGTCTGCCCAGCGCCAGTAACAGAGCGGCGTCATCCGGCCTGACTTTCAGCCATTTTTCCGCCCGGGCAATACGGGATGTCATATCCTTGCAAACCAGAGTGCCAAACAAGGCGATCAGGTCTTCGTGCCAGAATTCCTCCTGTCCGTCGTCCAGGCAGGATTCGATCACTTCGGCAGCATTGTCTTCTGCACCTTGCGCCTTGAGTTGCCGCGCCATTTCCAGCACCAGCCGGGCATCGCGCTCGCGCCCGGGAACATCGCGCATATAGGCAAGCAGAGCCGCAACACCGTCACCGCGAGCACGTATATTTTCGAGATGGGCGCGCAAACAGATTTCATGTGCCACTTTTTCTGACATGGCGCCACGTTTCTTTAACTGCCGCGCCAGTCGCAGCACACCATTCCAATCGCCATTGCCCTGTCTTGCCCGCAATTCCATGCGCAAGGCCGCGATATGCCGGCCATATTTTTCCTGCAGCGTTTTCAGAGCAGCCAGAGCTTCGCCATAGGCGCGTAATTCATTACCCAACTCCGCTTCCAGCATGAGCGCTGCCGCTTCGCAGCGCGGATCGTCGGTTCGGGCGCGTTCGATCCAGTCGCGCTCCTTGGCCGGCTCACGCAGGCACTGGGCGGCACGCGCCGCAATCAGAGCCGCCAGCCCTGGCACATTCCCGCTTTCATGCGCCTCTGCCGCTTTTTTCAGGGATTGGCCGAAGCGTCCTTCGTAGAGCAAACGGATGGCGTCGAGCAGCAGAGTAGTGGAATGTTCGCGATTGCGCCGCTCACGGAACTCGCGCGCCCGACGCGGCAGACTGAGGGTAAGCGAAATACCGCGCACCACGATGTATCCGGTCAGGATGACCCCGGCCAGTACAAACAGGAAGAGATTAAGCGAAATCTCCATGCGCCAGGGCGGGAACACCAGCAGAACGTAACCATCGTTCATGCGGGCGCCGAGCGCCAGCGCCACGGCCAGCCCGAACAAGCCCAGCAGCCAAAAAAGCCAGCGCACTTACTTTTTCTCCTTTTGACTTCTAAGAAGCCGCAGCGCCGACAGGCTTTCATTGAGATTGGGCAACTCGATATTGATGTCGGTGCCGGAAAGCTGTTTGAGGGTTGCCTGCGTCGCCTGCACCCGCTTGTCGCGCGTATCGAAGTGCTTTTCCAGCCAATCTTGTGCTGTCTTTAGATCCTTGCGGAAAATCCACTGATCGTGCGACAGCAGAGCCAGGCGCGCGTTGAGCAATCTGAGCTTGATGTTGTCGCGCAGGAAAAAGCTTTGCCCTGGTGCCAGCAAGACCGGCTCGGCTCGGTCAAAGCGTTGAATGCGTACCAAGCCCTTGATTTCCTGCCAGATTTCGCCACTCACGCGCTCCCACCACGGAATGTTCTTGGCCGCGCTGACGACTGCTTTCGCTGCCTGGGGCGGGCGAACATCCATAGCCAGGGGCAACTCATCAACGAGCGTCACCATATTTTCCAGTTTCAGGCTGATACCGGTCAAATCGGTCAAAGGCAGGGCGCGCAGCCGATCCAGGTCACGCCCCAGTGCTTTGCGCAACGAAACGAACTGTGGCCGGTTCAGCACCGCCAGTTTGGCATCGGCTGTTTGCAGCGCCAGCACGGCCGTTTGTACGTTACCCGCCAGCTGCAATTGCTGGCCGGCCAGATTCACAGCTTGTTCAATTTCCAGCAGGCTGGCATCGTCGCGGCTTTTCGCCAGTTCCTGAGAGCGCCAACACCTGTTCCTGAACCTTGGCCGCTTCACCACGGGTCAATTTGGCGCTGGCGTCGCTTTCGCCCAAACGGCGCGCCAGTTCCTGCTGTGTTTCGGCCAGGCGCGCGCGCGTTTCGAACCACTGCCAGAAGGCCAGCCCGAGGGCAAGCGCCACGACAATCAGCCAGGGATTACGCAAAAAGACCCAGCGCTTGGGGCGATAGGAGGGGATGGGGAGTTGGACTTCGTTTTCGCTCATGATTACGGCCAATTATAAGCGCACAAAGCCTGAACGATACCTGCATCGCCGGGAGACGTCACTACAGTGTGGCGTAATCCGAGACGAATTGCTGTTTCGTGGATGCGCTCATGGGAAACGAAGAGCGGGATTGTTGGCAAAAAATCTTTTTCTACCGCCTCGCAGTGCTCGGAAAGGTGACGCAAGCTCTCGCTGCTGGTCAATATCAGCGCGTCAAGCCGGTTTTCACGCCACGCGGCCAGCAACTGGTTCGCTACAGCGGGAAGCGGCCAGCGGCGATAGCAAATAGCGATATCAACCGTTGCTCCACGCGCTGACAGGGTTTCGGCCAGCATGGGTCTTCCTGCTTCGCCCCGCATGATCAGCACCCGCCGCCCCCGGATTGTTTCCGCCTGGAGTTCCGGCAATTGCAACATGGCTTCCGAATCATGTCGGTTTGTCGGCATCACGACACGGCCAACGCCAAAGCTTGCCAGCGCTTTTGCCGTTTCCGACCCGGGCGCCACCACGGGTAGGTCTTTTGGCCAAGGCGTCTGTCGCAACAAGACCGGCAACCCGAAGTTAACCGCATTGGGACTGATGCACACGGCGAAATCATAATCCGCCAGTTTTTCGCCGGCACGCAGCAAGGAATGATTGTTCTCCGGCGGGGCAATTTCCAACAAGGGGGCGCGCAACACCCTCCCGCCCGCCGCCAAGATCAAACGCGCTAGTTCGCCAGCCTGTTTTGCAGGGCGGGTCACTGCTATGGTTTTGTCAGTAAGCGGCAGCAAGTCGGCAATCGTCATGGTGATGAAGATACTCTACTCCCGGCAGACCATCCACTCATCCGCAAACAATGGGCTTTGCCCCTACCGGCCGGTATAATTGCGACCTTGTGCATCTGCCATTGACCCTGCCGTGACACCACTTGACACCGAAATCTCCCGCCGCCGTACCTTTGCCATCATTTCCCACCCGGACGCCGGCAAAACGACGCTGACCGAAAAGCTGCTGTGGTTCGGTGGCGCCATTCAAGTTGCCGGCGAAGTGCGGGCGCGTAAGGCGTCGCGCCACGCCACCTCGGACTGGATGGAGCTGGAAAAGCAACGCGGCATTTCAGTCACTTCTTCAGTCATGCAGTTCCCCTACCGCGAATGCATGGTCAATCTGCTCGACACGCCTGGCCACGAGGATTTTTCGGAAGACACCTACCGCACACTCACCGCCGTCGATTCGGCGGTGATGGTCATCGACTCGGTCAATGGCGTTGAAGCGCAGACCATCAAGTTGCTCAACGTCTGCCGCATGCGCGACACGCCCATCCTGACCTTCATCAACAAACTCGACCGTGAAGGCAAGGAGCCCATCGACCTGCTCGATGAGATCGAATCGGTGCTCGGCATTCAGTGCGCGCCGATGACCTGGCCGATCGGCATGGGCAAGCGTTTTCGCGGCGTTTATCACCTCTACGACGACACCATCAGTTTTTTCGACCCGCAGGCCGAGAAAGGCACCTCGGAGACCATCCCGGGGCTCAACAATTCACGTCTCGATGAACTCATCGGCCACCAGGCCGACGAATTGCGCACTGACGTCGAACTGGTACGCGGCGCCTCACACGCGTTCTGTGCCAAGGCTTATCTGGCCGGCAAACAAACGCCGGTTTTCTTTGGCTCGGCAGTCAATAATTTCGGCGTGCAGATGTTGCTCGACGCAGTGGTCGAACTCTCACCAGCGCCACTGCCACGTCCCGCAGTGGCCAACGGCGAGGCGCGCGCCGTGGCGCCGAACGAGGCAAAATTTTCCGGCTTCGTGTTCAAGATACAAGCCAATATGGATCCCAAGCACCGCGACCGCATCGCCTTCCTGCGCGTCTGCTCCGGGCGCTTCCAACGTGGCATGAAAATCCGGCAAGGTACGGCTGGCAAACAGATCGCCGTCAATAACGCCATCACCTTCATGGCGCGTGACCGCAGCACCACTGACGAGGCCTGGTCAGGCGACATCATCGGCATTCCCAACCACGGCACCATCCGCCTCGGCGAAACCTTTTCTGAAGGCGAAGACCTGCGTTTTACCGGCATTCCCTCTTTCGCGCCCGAGCATTTCAGGCTCGCACGCATTGCCAATCCGCTGAGAATCAAGCAATTACACAAAGGCCTGCAACAACTGGCGGAGGAAGGGGCAACGCAACTCTTCCGGCCGCTTTCCGGCAACGACTTGATTCTGGGCGCTGTCGGCATGCTGCAGTTCGATGTCGTCGCCCACCGGCTGGAACATGAATACGGCGTGCAGGTCATTTTTGATCATTACAACTGTGCCACAGCACGCTGGATACGCGGTAATGCCGACGAATTGCGACAGCTTTCCGATCGCTACAGCGCCAATGTTGCCCTCGATGGCGCCGACGATCCGGTCTATCTGGCACCCAACAACGTCTATCTGAAAATGATGCAGGAAAAATATCCCAAACTCAGCTTCCTGGAAGCGCGGGAAGTGATTTGAAGCCAAGTCGCATTTTTCGGCTATTATTCTCTGTTATTTAACGACTTCTGGTTCTATCCATGCGCCATCTTGCCAAATTCCTTATCCCCGCCCTGCTGGTTTTACTCTCGGCCTGTTCATCAAATCCGCAAATGGTTACGCCCAAGCTGGAACAGAAAGGTGTGCTCAAGGTTCACCCCGGCCTGCTAGGTCAGCCGGTACCACCGGAATTACGTGAGCCGGAAGAAAAGCGCATCACACGTGTGGATAGCACGGGTGATGGCCAAACTCAGGTTGTCGTCAAGACGGCCGGCAAGAACGACACGCCCCCCTCCTCGCTCGGCAGTTTCTACTTTGATTTGAATGACGCCAAAATCAAGCCTGAGCACATGAACCTGGCCGAAGAACACGCCCGCAAATTGGCGGCAAACCGCAAGGCCGTATTGCGCATCGAGGGTCACGCCGATGAGCGCGGGCCTGATGGTTACAACAAGGTACTCGGCATGAAGCGTGCCGCTGCCGTTAAGCAAGCGCTCACCAGCAAGGGTGTCAAAGCCAGACAATTGAAGCTTGTCTCTTATGGAAAATCGCGGCCGAAGGTCAAAGGCCACGATGAATCCTCGTGGGCAGAAAACCGCCGTGCCGAACTGATTTACGAGCGCGAGTAATCACCTTATGGCCGAGGGCGCCACCCTTCCCGCCGGACTTGAACACCGTTACGAAATCGTCCGCGAAATCGGTCGCGGTGCCACCGGCAGCGTTTTTCTTGCCCGCGACATTTATCACCAGCGCGACGTCGCCCTCAAGGTGGCGCTCTCGCATATTTTCAATGACAGCGAAGAAAACGCCCTCATCCGCAAATCCTGGCTGAACGAGGTGCATCTGGCTGGCAGCCTCAAGCATCCTTATATCGTGGATATTTTCGATGCCGGTACCGGCCCTGATACCGCCTGGCTGGTGATGGAATACCTGCCTAACGGCACTCTTGAACCCTATACCAAACCGGATCGCTTAAAGCCGGTGCCGGAAGTGCTGGAAATTATCTACAAGTGTGCCAGCGCCCTTGATTACGCTTGCCGCAACGGCATCGTGCATCGCGACATCAAGCCGGCCAACCTGCAATATGTCGCCCCTGGCGAAGCCAAGGTCTGTGACTTCGGCGCCGCCTACTGGACGCGTGACGATGCGACGCAGGTCATGGATATTGGCTCGCTCGCCTACATGGCGCCGGAACTTTTCCGCCAATGGGTGACGCCGCAGGCCGACATCTACGCCCTAGGCGCCGTGCTCTTCCGCCTGCTCACGTCGCGCCTGCCTTTTGAAGCCGATAATCAGGCTGCCCTGATGTACGCCATCATCAATGGCGAACATCCGGCGCTCACCTCGCTACGCCCCGATTTGCCGCCCGAGCTGGAAACGCTGGTGCACCGCATGCTCGCGCGCAGTCTGGAAGATCGATTCCCCAACTGGAACGAGGTCTTGAAG